>NZ_JAKEUP010000029.1:0-40826 GCF_022397895.1 Vibrio sp. Isolate33 | reverse complement strand
GTTTCCGCTCGACTTGCATGTGTTAGGCCTGCCGCCAGCGTTCAATCTGAGCCATGATCAAACTCTTCAATTTAAGATTTTGTGACTCAACGAATACTGACTTCAAAACTACTATGTAATTCTAAAGCTATTACCATTCCAACAGAATGATAATGAATTGACTGTGCCAAATAACCCCTCTCTATAAAGAAAGTAATTATTTGTATTGGTCACTCAGTTCATTGAAATCATTTTGATTCCGAAGAATCTGTTTTATCTAACGATAAAACGTTTTGATATTCATCAACGAGTGCCCACACAGATTGATAGGTTTAAATTGTTAAAGAGCTTTACTTCTTGAGCGCTCCTTTTAACTAAGGAGCCTCTCGAAGTGGACGGCCATTCTAGCGAATTAACATTCAGTGTCAAACACTTTTTGAAAATTAATTTTTTGTCGCTTTCCGTCTTACTGATTCTTGCTGAAGCCTTGTGGCGTCTGCCGTCTCAGTGGGGTCGCATTATAGGGAACCCTCTCAGGTTAGCAACTACTTTTTCATAAAAAATGAATAAATAGAGCTTAACTGCCTAATAGTTCACCTAAACGTAAAAAAGAGAGCATTTCTACTCTCTTTTTACTCAAAATCTAAGTGTATTATTAGATAAAGGCGTAAGCATCAGCGTACATATGGTCACGCTTTGCTTCTTTATTCTGAGTAAATAGGTCTCTTGCAGCACCTGCCATTTCAAAACGACCTGCAATATAGATATCGAAATCCGCCAGTGATTCGAAACTTTGCGTAATTGCTTCAAGTACATTACCCGTTTGACCGTGCCATACTTCAGGTGCTTCTTCTACTACTGGTACAAAGTGCACATTGCTGTGTTTTTCTGCGATACCTACTAGCTCTTCTTTTGCATATAGCTGGCACTCGTCTTTTGCGCCCCAGTATAAGTGAATCTCTTTTTTGCTGTTTTGCGCGATACAGTGATCTAGGATTGAACGCACGTAGCTAAAACCAGTACCACCAGCAATCAATAATAGAGGGCGTTCGCTTTCTTCTTTAACCCAAGCATCACCGTGTGGTGCATCAATAGCAATATCGCCATCTTCAGCTTGTGCTTTCTTCATCGCCTCAACAACTTCTAATGCGTAAGCATTGTGCTCAGCGGCACCAATGTGTAACTCAAGCTCACCTTCATGGCGGCATGGGCTGCTTGCAATAGAAAATGGACGTTTATCTTTCTCGCCCATTTCAACCATCAGGTACTGACCCGCTTTAAAAGCGACGGGTGTTTCTGGGTGAAGTAGGATTTGGTAAGTGTTACAAGCCAAAGGCTCGATAGACTTCACTTTACATTTAATAGTCATGTTCTTCCTCTTACTAACCCTTAATCGGCAAAGGTTAGAACTAAATTACTTTCTGCAAATGCTTGGCAAGCGAAAATCCAGCCCTGTTCCTGCTCTTTCTCTGTGAGCATGGGTTCAAGATGGTAACTCACTTGCCCTTCTAATTTTTTGCACATACACATCGCGCATGCGCCAACTTGGCAACGGTTTGGGAAATAGATATCGCTGTTGAGCGCAGCATCCAAGACCGTTTGCCCTTTTTCTACTGTGAAACTGATGTTTTCTGGATATAAGACTACTTGGTAGCTCATGAAATTCCTAGTTGTTCCCAGATGCTATCAATCTTTTTAACGACATCAGGATCTTTTGTGATAGGAACGCCCCACTCGCGAAGACATTCGCCTTCCCATTTATTAGTCGCATCTAGTCCCATTTTAGAGTGTCCAGCTTCGTTCTGTAGGAACAATGTATCTCTTGCCGGATCCATTCTGGTGGTCACCGCCCAAATGATGTCATTCCAGTCACTCACGTTGACATCACCATCACACACGATAACAAACTTGTTCTCATCAAATTGAGACCAAACCGCCTCCATGATTTTCTTACCATTACCTGCAGCTTGCTTATCAATAGACACAACAACCATGCTGGCGTTGTCGTTCTGTAGATGAATATCAATAATTTCAGGGTGAGCCTTAGTTAACTCAGCCAGGCTACCTTCGATATGTTCACTACTTACAGGCGCAGATTCAACGTCTGGCGATAGTGCTAACTCCGCATCCCACTTCTTGGTGATGTCTAAGCCCATCTTAGATCCCAACCCAACCACTGGAGACGCAAAATCTAACGAGTCGATAGGTGTGTTCTCAATCATCAAGCTATCACGAGACGGATCCATGTGTTCACACATCGCAGCCGTTACTTGAGACCAATCACGTGCGTTTACATCCTCGTCGCACACCAATACAAATTTGGTGTACATGAATTGACGCAAGAAAGACCATACACCCATCATCACGCGCTTAGCGTGACCTGGGTATTGCTTCTTCATTGTCACTACCGCCATTCGGTACGAACAACCTTCAGGTGGCAAGTAGAAGTCTTCTATCTCTGGGAACTGCTTTTGAAGAATAGGAACAAACACTTCATTTAGTGCAACACCCAGTACCGCAGGCTCATCAGGCGGACGGCCAGTATAAGTGCTGTGATAGATAGGGTTTTCGCGCATGGTTACATGAGTAATCGTAAATACGTGGTGCTTTTCTTTCTCGTTGTAGTAACCCGTGTGGTCTCCGTATGGGCCTTCGTCCGCGAACTCATTCGGGTCGATGTAGCCTTCCATTACGATTTCCGCACTTGCTGGTACCTCTAAGTCATTACTGATTGATTTAACGACCTCAGTTTTACTACCACGCAGCAAGCCTGCAAACGCGTATTCCGATAAGGTATCTGGTACTGGTGTCACCGCGCCAAGAATGGTGGCAGGGTCTGCACCAAACGCAACAGATACTGGGAATGGTTTGCCAGGGTTGGTTTCCATCCAGTCACGCAGATCAAGCGCTCCACCGCGGTGGGCTAACCAACGCATGATGATTTTATTCTTACCGATCTTTTGCTGACGATAGATGCCTAAGTTTTGGCGTTTCTTATTTGGACCACGAGTAACCGTTAAGCCCCATGTTAGCAATGGTGCGACATCATCCGCCCAACAGCTCATCACCGGGATTTTATCTAAATCAACGTCATCACCTTGCCACACCACTTGTTGACAAGCCGCTTTACGAAGGCGTTTAGCTGGCATGTTTAATACTTGCTTAAACACTGGCAGTTTATCGATAGCGTCTTTAAAACCTTTTGGTGGCTCAGGCTCTTTTAGATAAGCAAGCAGCTTACCCACTTCACGTAGCTCTTTTACATCCTGACGCCCCATACCAATAGCAACACGATTAGGTGTACCAAATAGGTTGGTCAAAACAGGCATGTCATAGCCTACTGGGTTTTCAAACAATAGAGCCGGGCCACCAGCACGTAGAGTACGGTCGCTAATCTCGGTCATTTCATAGTCTGGGTCGACTGGGTGAGAGATGCGTTTCAACTGACCAATACTTTCAAGATGGTCGATAAAATCGCGTAAATCTTTAAAACTCATAGGACTTCTACATGCTGATTATTCTGCGCTCAGTATATCAAAAAGGGTGACACTGAGATCCCCCTTTTTAATGTGGTTATTGAGAGCCAAAATCCACTTTACGGTAATGCTTGCTCGATCAAAGAACTCTTCACCTGAGGGTTATCATTCACGAGATCTTGTAACCATCGTGTATGACCTTGTTTTGCTAATTCACGGGCAACCAAAGAGGCTTCATCGGCAATCGCCATTCTAGAGACCAAGAACTGCTTCACCTCTTCCGATAATGGATTCACTTTGGTGAGCAAGGTAATCGCTTCATCTTTCAAACGTGGATTCTTAGTCGCAGCCATGACCTGCTCAAGCGCGAATGCTTGTTTGGTTTCAGCAAGGCGAACCAATTCAGCTTGGCTGTGATAATCAGCCTTCATACGCCATAGGATCTTGTAGACCTCAGGGTTTTCACTCACCTGTGCTAATCGAACCACCACCTCGGAAGACGGTAGCCAACTTACAATAGACGACGTGGTCAGTTGTTTGGTTAGGTAATCAACCGCTTCAGGCGACAAGCTGTCTAGCTCTCGGATTAGCAGCGCCTCTCGAGTCTGGACTTGGTGTTCAGAGCCAGATAACCACTCTTTCAGGTTGAGATCTTGTTTCTCCGCATCAAGAACAAATACCAATGTCTTTTGGTCTTGGCGCCACTGCTTAATGAGTCGGTTAGCAATCGAAGGGTAATTAAAGGCAGGTACCGTAAACTCATAGCCATCGCCACGCTCTAACACTTGATAAGTTGGCGTAATAGCAAGTTGCTGCTCAATGAAGATAGACATCTTGGGCGTGAGTACGATTTTTTGCTGTTCGAGCTTCTTCAAGAGTTGGTAACGAGCCACCTCTTGTTGGGGAAATGTCAGACGCTCAAGTGCAAAGCGTAGTGAATTCACTTCGTCGCGCACGACAAACTCGAGCAATTCAGCAGTTTTCAGTTTTACTTGATCATTCTCAAGCCAAGACTCTACTGTAGTTGGAGACATCTCGGTGGCATAGCTAATGCCGACCGGTGAAAATAACAGTGAAGTAGACAGGAGTAATGATGACAACAGTCCATGTTGCATTTTAACTTCCTTGTAACACTTTTGGTCATTCTGCAAGCTGTCGCTACAAAATGCAAATAAAAAGCGCCACCCGAAGGCAGCGCTTTTTAATAACTATCAGCTAATCAATATTACTGACGACGCATTGCGTCGAAGAACTCATCGTTCGTTTTCGTCATTGCTAGCTTGTCGATAAGGAATTCCATTGCATCGATTTCGCCCATTGGGTGAACAATCTTACGCAGGATCCACATCTTCTGTAGTTCATCGTTCTTCGTAAGAAGCTCTTCACGACGAGTACCAGAGCGGTTGAAATCAATCGCAGGGAATACGCGTTTTTCAGCAATCTTACGGTTAAGGTGCAGTTCCATGTTACCTGTACCTTTGAATTCTTCGTAGATAACTTCATCCATTTTAGAACCAGTATCAACCAGTGCTGTAGCGATGATAGTTAAGCTACCGCCTTCTTCTACGTTACGTGCTGCACCGAAGAAACGCTTAGGACGGTGAAGTGCGTTAGCGTCTACACCACCAGTAAGAACTTTACCAGATGAAGGAATCACGGTGTTGTAAGCACGAGCTAGACGAGTAATAGAATCCAGAAGGATAACAACGTCTTTCTTGTGTTCAACAAGGCGTTTCGCTTTCTCGATAACCATTTCTGCTACTTGTACGTGGCGAGATGCTGGCTCATCGAATGTTGAAGCAACTACTTCACCTTTAACTAGGCGCTGCATTTCTGTTACTTCTTCTGGACGCTCATCGATCAGAAGAACCATCAGTTCACATTCAGGGTGATTGTGAGCGATGCTCTGAGCGATGTTCTGTAGAAGCATTGTTTTACCCGCTTTTGGCGGAGCAACAATCAGACCACGCTGACCTTTACCAATTGGAGACGCAAGGTCAAGAATACGAGCCGTAATATCTTCAGTCGCACCGTTACCACGTTCCATCACCATACGTTCGTTGGCGTGAAGAGGAGTAAGGTTTTCGAAAAGAATCTTGTTACGAGCGTTGTCTGGCTTATCGTAGTTAACAGTGTTTACTTTTAGCAGTGCAAAGTAACGTTCACCGTCTTTAGGTGGACGAATCTTACCGCCAATTGAATCACCAGTACGTAAGTTAAAACGACGAATTTGGCTTGGAGATACGTAGATATCATCAGGGCCAGCCAGGTATGAACTGTCGGCACTACGTAGGAAACCAAAACCGTCTTGAAGAATTTCTAGAACACCATCACCAAAGATGTCTTCACCACTTTTTGCATGTGCTTTAAGGATGGAGAAGATAATGTCTTGTTTTCTTAGACGAGCTTGATTCTCAAGACCTAAGCTTTCGCTAAGTTTAACAAGCTCAGACACAGGTCTGTTCTTCAGTTCAGTAAGATTCATAGTGGTGGAAGTTTGTTTAGTCAAAATAGGATCTGTTTTCTTAAGTTAAGAAGGAGTTGGTCACAGGATCGACCAAGAAGAGAAATTCGTTCAATTAACGTGCGATAAATTAGCACTAAAACTAAGACTAGTCCATAGCTTAGAAAAAACAAAACCGCGCATTTGTTAACTGCACGGTTTCTTTTCAAATGCTGACCTGATTAAAGGTTAGCGTCTAAGAACTCTTTAAGTTGAGTTTTAGATAATGCACCAACTTTAGTCGCTGCTACGCCGCCATCTTTGAAAAGAAGTAGCGTTGGAATGCCGCGAATACCAAACTTTGGTGGTGTGCCAGCATTTTGGTCGATATTAAGTTTACCGATAGTGAGCTTGCCTTCGTACTCGTCTGCGATTTCATCAAGAATCGGAGCAATCATCTTACAAGGACCACACCATTCAGCCCAAAAATCAACAAGAACCGGGCCTGCAGCATTGATTACATCGTTATCAAAACCGTCATCAGTTAGCTGCAAAATCTTATCACTCATCTTCCACTCCAATGTATTTTTTAGAACTGGTTGGATGATAACCAGTAAATAGATGCCCTATTGGAATGTATTTACTTTCGTATTGCAAGCTTAAGCTGATATTCTATAGCAATGAAAAAGACGCATATCACAGAGCAAAAGTTCGCCGACTTGGATTTACTTCCGCAAGTCATTGAAGGATTGGAGAAAAAAGGGTTCGATTATTGTACCCCGATCCAAGCCTTGGCGCTCCCGGTACTGCTCACCGGCCAAGACATTGCAGGCCAGGCCCAAACGGGTACTGGTAAAACGCTTGCGTTTCTTACTGCTACTTTCAACCACCTGCTAAAAACACCTGAGCATGAAGGGCGTAAGCCTAACCAGCCACGTGCGATTATTATGGCACCAACGCGTGAACTCGCGATTCAGATCTACAACGATGCTGATTCTCTTGTTGCAAGTACGGGTATCAAAGCAGCATTGGCTTACGGTGGCGAAAGCTACGACAAGCAGCTAGGTAAAATCGAAGAAGGCGCAGATATCTTAATTGGTACTACTGGCCGTATCATCGACTTCTACAAGCAGAAGGTATTTAACCTTAACCACATTCAAGCTGTTGTTCTTGACGAAGCTGATCGCATGTTCGATCTTGGTTTCATCAAAGACATCCGCTTCTTGTTCCGCCGTATGCCTGAGCCAAAAGATCGCCTGAACATGTTGTTCTCTGCGACGCTTTCTTACCGCGTACAAGAGCTAGCGTTCGAACACATGCACAACCCAGAGCATGTTGTTGTTGAGCCAGAGCGTAAAACAGGTCACCGCATCAAAGAAGAGCTGTTCTACCCTTCAAACGAACACAAGATGGCACTGCTGCAGACGCTAGTTGAAGAAGAATGGCCAGAGCGCGCTATCATCTTTGCTAACACTAAGCACAAGTGTGAGTCTGTTTGGGGTCACCTAGCAGCAGATGGTCACCGTGTTGGCCTGCTAACTGGCGATGTTCCTCAGAAGAAACGTGAAAAGATTCTTGAGCAATTCACTAAAGGTGATGTTGACCTACTTGTGGCAACCGACGTTGCGGCACGTGGCCTACACATTCCTCAAGTAACACACGTATTCAACTTCGACCTACCAGACGATTGTGAAGATTACGTTCACCGTATCGGCCGTACAGGTCGTGCTGGCGCAAGTGGTCACTCGATCAGCTTTGCTTGTGAAGATTACGCAATCAACTTGCCGCCTATCGAAGAATACATTGAGCACGCTATCCCTGTGTCTGACTACGACTCTTCCGCACTACTAGAAGATCTACCAGCACCATTGCGCTTACGCACACGTAACCCGCAACAGCGTCGTTCAAACAACAATGGCCCACGCAACGGTAACCGTAAACCAAACCAGAACCGTCGCCCACGCCAACCGCGTCATAACAAGGAAGCTTAGTCGCTTATGAGTCAAACAGTGTCACCACCGCTTTACGCTGCAATCGACCTCGGGTCGAACAGTTTTCATATGCTCGTTGTGCGTCATATCGATGGCAGCGTACAAACCATGGCTAAAATTAAGCGCAAAGTGCGTTTAGCTGCAGGCTTAGATGAAAATAATGCGCTTAGTACAGAAGCCATGCAGCGCGGTTGGGACTGTTTGAGTCTCTTTGCAGAGCGACTGCAAGATATTCCGAAAGAAAATATCCGCATTGTAGGTACAGCGACCCTACGTACTGCTATCAATGTGGATATCTTTCTAGAGAAAGCGAACCAGATCCTTGGTTACGACATCAATGTTATCTCTGGTGAAGAAGAAGCTGCGACTATCTATAAAGGCGTGGCACACACTTCAGGTGGCAGTGGCCGCCGACTGGTAGTCGATATTGGTGGCGCAAGTACCGAGATGATCATCGGTGAAGGCTTCTCAGCAAAAGCACTAACCAGCTTAAAAATGGGCTGTGTAACTTGGCTTGAACGCCACTTTAAAGATCGTCAATTAACCGCAACCAACTTTAACAACGCCATTGAAGCGGCAAAGTCGACGTTGGCTCCGATTCTAGATAGCTACACCGACATTGGATGGGATGTGTGTGTTGGCGCCAGTGGTACCGTTCAGGCACTGCAAGAAATCATGTTAGCGCAAGGCATGGATGAGGTTATTACTCATGCCAAACTTAAGCGCCTACAGAAACAAGCGATGATCACTGAGCGCTTGGAAGAGCTAGAAATAGAAGGGCTAACCCTTGAACGCGCATTAGTGTTCCCAAGTGGCCTTTCTATTCTTATTGCTATTTTTGAGCTGCTTGAAATCGATTCAATGACACTTGCAGGCGGCGCACTCCGTGAAGGCCTAGCCTACGAGATGGTTGATGAGCTACGCCAAGACGATATCCGTGCACGTACCATCAAGAGCGTACAATCACGCTACCAGATGGACGTAAGCTACGGTGAACAAGTGGCTGTCGTGGCACAGACTCTGTTGGATCAAGCCGGCGGAGAAGCTTGGGTTTCAGAACCTCAAGCAAGCGTTCTATTACAAACCGCAGCCAAACTTCACGAAATTGGTTTAACCATCGATTTCAAAAAAGGCGGCGAGCACAGCGCTTACCTACTGCAGAATTTAGATTTGCCAGGTTTTACCCGAGCACAGAAATACTACTTGGGTGAATTAACACGTCGTTACCGTGAGCAATTAACCTCATTGCCAGAGCAACATGCTATCTCAGGCACCAGCAGTAAGCGTATTTTACGTATTCTGCGTTTGGCTATTTTGCTGACTCACCGCCGTAACCCAGCGCTAGAACCTGATTTCAAGCTGACGACAGATGGCAATAACCTGACCTTAACGCTTTCTAAGCAATGGCTAGCGGACAACCCGCTGACCGCTGCAGAGCTAGAGATCGAGTCGAACAGACAAACCGACATCGGTTGGCCTCTTGTTATTGCCGAGCAATAACACATAGATAAAGCCACTCGTTGCTAAGTTAAAGCCGTCAACGTAATACCAAAAAGCTCTCTGCATTGAGAGCTTTTTTAGGTCTATCGAAAACCACAATCTGCTGTATCTTTCGTATCAAACCCTCAACCCATCACACACATCTGATAATCCACTAGATAATTACAACAAATTCATTACATTATGTAATAGAGTTAATATTGTAGATCGGAATTACAAAGGCTCTGTTTGGATGCAGGAGAAAGGGATGTTGGAGAAAAATTCGTGTTTTAGTGTGGATGAGTGGCTGTTCATACCCAATGAAGGACAGATTCTCTTTGCCAACAAAACAGTGACCATTGATAAACGCTTAACCAAACTATTGGAGTTCCTGTGCCTTAACCCTGGGCAGACCCACACTCGTGACGAGCTCATCGACCACGTGTGGAGCGGTATGATCCTCACAGACCAAGTGGTAACCCAAGCCGTCTTTGAGCTGCGTAAAGTCCTCAAGCAAAACTCAGAACAACACAGCAGCTACATCATCACTGTACCCAAGCGTGGTTATAAGTTCGAAGCCGATGTTATCCAAAGCAAGATCGAAACCGAACAAACGACAGAGCCAGAACCTGTAGCGACAGAAAACACCACGCAGACTTCACCATCAACGTCTGCAGCACATCCCGAAGAACAAACGAAAGACACCAAGCCGAGTAAAAGAAACCTGATGATTGGTTTGTTGCTTGGTACGATTGTCGTTTTAGAGTCCGGCTATATCCTCTACTCAGCCACCAGCAGCAGTACTAACAACAAAGAGGCTGCACCAACAACACAGCTCAGACATTATGAGTTTCGCTATGTAGTGCTCGATATCAGTGACGATATCAGAGCCGATCCGGTTCTCTACGGCACTGTCACCAAGTTTATTGAATACGTGAGTGCCTACAGTGGCATTCGTATCGTACACAGTGAGCCATTACAGAAAATTGCCGCAATCAAACTCACCTTTGGTACCAGTCCAAGTCGAGACGGCAAACACACGCGACTCACAATGCGTTATCACAACAACATCTCTGATCGATCGCACCTCAATCGTCGTTACCCAACAGAGCTACCAGAACTTCATCACACACTGTATCGCATGGTCGATGACGTGTTAGATTCTCTGTACATCAAAGTACCCAAAGAAGAGCTCACAGAGAGTATTAGCCAGCTACCTACAGAAGACGAAGCGCTCAAGTACACACTCAGCGGTTTAGGTGTTTTGTATAACCGTGCAGAGCTGCCAATGGTGATGGATTACTTTGAAAAAGCGCAGGAATTAGATCCGAGCAATGATTTTGTGTTCGTGGCGAACTACATCGGCAAGATAATGAATACCTTTTACGCCTCTTCAGGCAGTAAAAAGCAGGCGATTGCTCAACTCAACCAAGATGCGAAGCCAAGGCTAGAGCGCTTATTGGCTGAAGGGAAGTTGGCTCGCGCCTACGATGCCAACGCCATCATCGCCCTTTCTGAGGATGACCCAGAAAAAGCGATGAAGATCTTATTGTCGATGCCACCACAAAACCAATCGATACTGACTTATTTGTTGCTCGCGAAGGCGGAAGAGTCTCGTGGTAATGCCAGTGCAGCGAAAGAGCTCTACATCAAAGCGACGCAAGGCAACTCTTCGCTTAAAGCAATACAACTCGCCTCACCTCTCTTCTTCGACAGTAACCTCGAACCTCTGCTTAAAGAGTTAGAGTGATAACTATCGTTAGACAAGGTTAAGCTTAATATTTAGCAGTAGAACATCATTGGAGCATATCACCAGATAGTGCGTGGCTGTTTTGCAGTTGGCTGTCTGGATCTTGTTCATGTTCATGTTCATGTTCAGAAGACTGTTTGCCTTTCGTTAGCTGCCGATCTAACAGGATATGGCAGATTTCGAGTGTTAATCCAAACGCTAATGCAACGTACAAATAGCTTTTGTCCACATGTAACCCATACCCTTCTACAACCAATAAACCACCGAGTAAGATCAGGAATAACAGCGCCAACAACTTCAAACCTGGGTAAGCGGTAATGGTTATCTGAATCTTCTCTGCCACGGCCAACATGATGATCGCAGAGATAACGATAGCAGCGATAATGATTTCGACATTGTGAACCAGTGCAACCGCAGTAATCACTGAGTCAAACGAGAACACCGCATCAATTGCGATAATCTGCAGCACGATCATGGTGACACTATTCTCAAGTGCGCTTTTCTCCTTCTTCTCTTTCGCCAGTAGCCAACCCAACAGCTCCTTAAAGCTCTTAACTAAAAGGAAGGCTCCTCCAACAATCAAGATTAAGTCCTTGCCCGATAATCCTCGGTCAAACACCGTGACAAAAGGTTCAGTGAGCGACATGAGCCAAGTAACAGAAAACACCAAGCCAATACGAGTTAACACCGCTAATCCAATGCCAAGATTACGAATGCGACTTCTGAGCCTGACAGGCAGCTTCTCGACCAAGATGGAGATAAAGATAATGTTGTCGACACCGAGAATAACTTCGAGCAGCAAGAGCATGCTAAATGACGCAAGATAATCAACGTACATAACGGCCTCTTTTTCGGGTTATTTTCAGCCAAGCCAAACAAGCTAAAGGTTCAACCATTAGCCAAAGCATCATTAATTGGACAATAAATAGAGTCATCATAGTTATGACGGCTCCACGTTATTGCGCGCACCTAAAATGCCGTCTAAATAGCCCTGTTTTCTTAGCTTCATAAAGCAGAATACAGCTAATTTTAAAGTTATCAGTATCATCAGAAATCTAACTCAGTAGTGAATGGCCGGACATTCTACGAACTGGTCAAATAGCTTCATCATCAAAGCGTTACCTATAGATAAAGACGATATAACAAGAATATAAAGTTATTTATATCAGCAAGTTAAAATCATTATCTGGTAGATAAAACACTGCTTTAGCTATCAGATACTGGAGAAATAGGCAGGAGAATAAAACGATAATGGTTTAATGATGTATTGAAAGTAGCACGCCATAATAATGCAGCCTCAACAATTCAGAGGTCACTATGCCAAGCTATATCGAAACCATTTTTATGACGCTCAAAGAGTACGATTTGCTGCTCGCTATGCTGTTCATCTTTATCTACTGGCTACTTAAACGCTCAACAGAGAAAGCCATCATCACCCTCGCGCAAAAGAAAACCGTCGATGCCACACGCACCGCTTTTATCAACCGCTGCTTTAGTATCATTTACTTCGGTTTCTTGTTCGCGACGTATTTGATTGTCAGTGGCATCGGTTACGGAAATTTTTCGATTTTTATCTCTTCGATATTCACCGTCATAGGCGTAGGTTTTATTGCTCAGTGGTCAATTTTAAGCAACATCACCGCCAGCTTTCTTATCTTCTTTGTGTTTCCCTACCGCATTGGGGATTCAATCGTCGTAGCGGATGGAGACGGCATTGAAGGCAAGATATTAGACATAAAGATGTTTCATACCCTTATTCGACACCCAGAAGGAAACATCATTACTTATCCAAACTCTCTTCTACTACAGAAAAGCGTGACTAAGGTGACCGGTAAGAATTTGAAATATGCGGCATCGACGCCCAAGAGAGCAATCAAAGACAAAGGTATGGATATAGAGAGTGTGATTGAAGCTAAGGTGTGAAATACAAACGAGAAGGCGTGAAGTGCAAGCAAGAAAGCAGAAGATGAAAGAGAGTTGAAACGCGGTTATCCCTAACAGTAAGGGAATAACCGCGCATTTGATAGCAACTAAGCGTTAACACCGGTCGCTTTAAAGTCAGGGTTGACCGCAGTCAGCTTCTTAACAATGTAGTTCAGAAGCACGCCGTACATAGGAACGAACAAGCCTAAGCTGATGATCAGTTTGAAGCCGTAGTCGACTAAAGCAATCTCAGTCCAGTGCTCAGCCATAAATGGATCTGGGCTTTGGTAGAAAGCAATCGCAAAGAAAGCGATGGTATCAATGGCATTACCGAATAACGTTGAGCACGTTGGGGCAACCCACCACTGTTTAAGCTGACGTAAACGGTTGAAAACGTGAACATCCAAGATCTGACCTAGCAAGTAAGCCATGAAGCTTGCCGCTGCGATACGTGCAACAAACAGGTTGAACTCGCCTAATTGGCTAAACCCTTGGAATGAACCTTCAAAGAACACCACTGACAAAAAGTAAGAAACGGCCAGTGCAGGTAACATCACTAAGAAAATGATTTTACGAGCAAGCTGCGCACCAAAAATGCGTACAGTCAGATCAGTCGCTAGGAAGATAAACGGGAAAGTGAAAGCACCCCAAGTGGTGTGCATACCGAAAACGGTAAAAGGTAGCTGAACCAGATAGTTGCTTGACGCAATAATGACCAAATGGAACAAAACTAATAGTGCTAGGGCTTTGCGCTGTTGCGCAGGGGTAAAGTTACTCATGCTGTACCTTTTTAGTTTGGTTTGGGGGTGAGGGAACCCAAATCGAGTCATTTCTTCGAATAAACTAAGAAAGCTCTTACCAATAATGTGAATTAAAAATGTATCTATAATTTGCTCTATCGAGCGGCGGGCGATTATACATTAATCAATATTGGCTGCAATGGTGAGAACAAACGCAAACGTTTATTCTCACTTTTATTGGTAAATGGCGTTAGAAACCAAGTTTAAAAGCCAGGCTTAAAAGCTACGTTTAGAAGCGGTGCTAAAAGTTAAAAACCGCGCTTGAAAAGCGTCGCGAGATAATCAAACTCTTCTCGGCTCTCTTCCGCGTTCAACGACTCAAACCAGATTGATTCACTGTAATGTTCAGACTTTAAAAACATCTTACAATCTTCAAAATCGATCAACCAAGAGTGCATGTCGGCATCCCATTGCTTTTCAACTATAGAAGCGGACAACAATGCCACCAGCTTTTCACCTAACACTTCGTAAGAATCAAAATCAAAACTTGGAGACGTAATCAATAAACGTCCTTCCTCAGCCAAATACTCTCTTAAGCCAAATTCTGTTTGTGTTGTCATGTCCCTATCAACCTTATTATTTTTCTATGATCTCATCGTTTTTAGAAGCTAAACGATTTTGCAAACTAGCCGTGTGTCGTGATGTGTTCTTGAATCAAATCTAAGAATGGGTCTGCGTACTTATCAAGTTTACGTTGACCAACACCGTTAACCGCCAGCATCTCACCGTATGAGGTAGGCAATACTTCAGCCATATCAATCAAGGTCGCGTCACTGAATACCACGTATGGTGGTAAGCCATCTTCATCTGCAATCGACTTACGCAGCTTACGCAGTTTCGCAAACAGCTTCTTATCGTAATTCTTACTGCTTAGTTTATCGGACTTAGCATTACGCACCGCTGTATCTAAACGAGGTACAGCCAACTCCAAAGACATCTCACCGCGCAACAACGGGCGGGCTTCTTCTGTTAACTGTAATGTCGAGTTACGAGTGATGTTTTGGAACAACAAACCTTTGTGAATCAGCTGACGGAAGATACTTATCCAGTAATCATGGCTGTGATCGCGGCCAATACCGTAGGTAGACAGCTTATCGTGACCATTATCGCGGACACGGATGTTCTGCATACCGCGCATCACTTCAACCACGTAGCCCATACCAAACGACTGATTAACACGGTACACACAAGACAACGCCTTTTGCGCTTCTTGGGTCGCATCAAAATGCTTAGGTGGATCGAGGCAGATATCGCAGTTGCCACATTGCTTCTCACGATACTCACCAAAGTAGTTAAGCAGAACCTGACGACGACAGGTTTGCGCTTCGGCAAAAGCACTCATCGCGTTCAGCTTGTGCATCTCAACCTGTTTTTGCGGGCCTTCTTCTTTCTCATCCAACATACGACGCAGCCAACCCATATCAGCCGGGTCAAACAGCATCATCGCTTCAGCAGGTAAACCATCACGACCTGCACGGCCAGTCTCTTGATAGTAAGACTCGATGTTACGTGGGATATCAAAATGCACCACGAAACGTACGTTGGGTTTGTTGATGCCCATGCCGAAGGCAACAGTCGCGACCACGATCTGAATATCATCGCGTTGGAAGGCTTCTTGAACGTAAGCACGCTCATCGGTGTCCATACCAGCGTGATAACCCGCGGCGCGAATACCGTTATTGCATAGCTTCTCGGTCACCATCTCCACTTTCTTACGGCTACCACAGTAGATGATGCCACAATTGCCCTTTTGTATTTCTAGGTAGCGAACCACCTGTGACACGGGTTTGTGCTTCTCAACCAAGTTGTAGCGAATATTAGGGCGATCAAAGCTGCCTAAGTAAGTGTGCGGATCTAGGAGCTGTAGGCGCGAGATAATATCTTTGCGCGTCGCATCATCAGCGGTTGCTGTGAGCGCCATGTAAGGCACATGCGGAAAATATTGTTTAAGCTGACCTAATGATGCGTATTCAGGGCGGAAGTCGTGACCCCATTGAGAGATACAGTGCGCTTCATCGACTGCAATCATTGAAAGCGGTAAACCTTGAAGGCGCTCGATAAAGTCACGCATCAACACACGCTCTGGCGACACATACACCATTTTCAGCTGACCTGAGTTCATACGATTAAAGACCGAGATCAGATTCTCACGCGGCATTGACGAGTTAATGCACTCTGCCGCGACGCCGTTAGCTTTCAGCTGATCAACCTGGTCTTTCATCAACGAGATCAGCGGCGAGATAACCAGAGTCAGTCCTTCACGAACCAACGCCGGAATTTGGTAACACAGAGATTTACCACCACCGGTTGGCATAATCACCAAGCTATCTTTGCCTTCAACGGCCAAATCAATGACCTCTTGCTGACCATCGCGAAAGCTTTGATAGCCAAACACATCTTGTAAGATGGTTTGCGCATCATTCGCGGGAGTTGGTATTTGCTCAGCAATCAGAGTGGCGGTCATTGTGGTTCCTAATCGAGGTATGAAATCAGCAAGCATCTTCGGCAAGCAAGTCGCACATTGTAGAGGGGAACGCTGGCGAATTAAACCGCAAATTGTTAGGTGAAAAGGGTTATCGCTCCTATACTGACCAACTCTCTTATAAATCTTATTAATAAGCACTCAGTGCTAGAGAAAGATGCATGACACAGGAAGAACAACAACGTACGCGCCAAGGAGTTTTGCTTGCCGTCGGCGCCTACACAATGTGGGGTATCGCCCCTATATATTTCAAATCTTTAAGTGACGTTTCCCCGTTAGAGATACTCAGCCACCGTGTAGTATGGTCTTTTTTCCTACTCGCTTTCTTACTACACATTGGCCGCAGCTGGCGTAAAGTCCGCGATACCCTGACCTCAAAACCAAAAATGCTCTATTTGGTAGCGACGTCTATTTTGGTGGGTGCTAACTGGCTGATCTTTATCTGGGCGGTGAACTCCAATCACATGCTCGATGCCAGTTTGGGGTATTACATCAACCCACTGATTAACGTATTGCTCGGAATGCTCTTCCTCGGCGAACGCTTACGTAAGCTGCAATGGTTTGCTGTGGCTCTGGCTGCGATTGGCGTATTAATCCAATTGATTGCCTTCGGCTCAGTACCAATCGTCGCCATTGCCCTAGCCTTTAGCTTTGGTTTTTATGGCTTGCTGCGTAAGAAAGTCAGCTTAGAAGCGCAAACGGGTCTGTTCATTGAAACTCTGGTGATGCTGCCTCTCGCCGCAACCTACTTACTGTTTATTGCCGATAGCCCGACCTCAGACTTATCGATGAACCCGATGCAACTCAACCTGTTACTGGTTGCTGCCGGAGTGATCACCACGGTTCCATTGCTGTGTTTTACTGGCGCTGCAACTCGCTTGAAGCTATCAACACTCGGTTTCTTCCAGTACATCGGTCCAAGCTTGATGTTCTTATTGGCGGTTCTTATTTACGGTGAAGCCTTTACCTCAGATAAAGCGATTACCTTCGCCTTTATATGGGGAGCACTGGTTATTTTCAGCTTTGATGGCCTGCGTAACAACAAGAAGAACAAACGCGCGAAACAGTGATATTGATCGTTTTTTACAAGACAATCCCTTAATACGCAGATAAGCTTGGTTGAATTGATGACTATTTGACCAAGCTTTTTTGTACCATGGATAAAGTCCACTACTACTCTACCCCAACAGAAGATATCAGCCTGATCCAAGCTCAATACCAAGAGTTTGCCTTTCAGCGCCACTATCATTTGGACTTTCACATCGGCTTAATTACCCAAGGGCAGCAAAAATTCGCCTATAAAGGGACAAGCCACCATGTTGGTGCTGGCCAAGTTGTTATCATGCCACCTGATGAGCTGCATGATGGGCACTCCAAACTCGATTCGGGTTATCAAGTCAGTGTGTTTGCAGTTTCTCCTCAATGGTTTCAAGATCTTGCCGATCCCAAGAAAAATGGTCACACATTAGGCTTTTCTGAGTTGATCCTCTCCGATCAGGCTGCATTTTTACAATTACGCAACTTACATAGTCTATTAATTAATCAAAACATCAGCCAACTCGCTCAAGATTGCTTACCATTCGAGGGATTCTCGACGATCGTCGATCGTTATGCGAAATTTGGATCGAAGAGTGACATCAAACTGGGCAACCAATCGATTGATACGCTCAAAGACTATTTGATGGCGAATTTGGACCAGCCAGTACGATTAGAACAACTATCTGAACTGTGCGGCTTAACCACCACACAGTTCCAACGCCACTTTAAGAACAGAATGGGCATCACCCCTTATGCGTGGCTGAGCCGTTTACGTATGGAACAGAGCATGCGCCTGATTAAATCTGGGATCTGTGGCACCAAGGTCGCGCACCAAGTAGGTTTCTATGATCAAGCACACTTCTCCAAAGCATTCAAAACCACATTCGGCGTACCACCCTCACAAATCAACTAAGTGTTGATAATTTACAATTGCTCGATTTCAAATCGCGGTAAGCTACGCTCAATACGATTACTTATTTAAAATAGCGGCAACGTTATTGAGAACTGACATGAATGAAGTCACCATACTGATCACCCTCGCCTCTATCCATTTCATCGCTTTGATGAGCCCCGGCCCAGACTTTGCGTTAGTCGTGCAAAATGCGACACGCCACGGCAGACAAACAGGCTTGTATATTGCGCTTGGTTTATCTTGCGGGATCTTACTGCATTCGTTACTGAGCCTGACGGGAATCAGTTACCTAGTCCACCAGCAACCAACCCTATTTGCCATTATCCAATTGGCTGGCGGTAGCTACTTGCTGTACTTAGGTTACGGTGCACTTAAAGCCACCTGGCAAATCATTCAGAACCACGACGATGACGACGATACCGTCAATGCCAAAGATCTGATTCTGACCAACAAGCGTCAGGCATTTTCGAAAGGGTTTGCGACCAATATTCTCAACCCAAAGGCTTTGGTGTTCTTTATTAGCTTGATGTCGAGCTTAGTGCCTGCCGACATGTCTCTATCAGGTAAAGGCTTTGCGCTTATTATCCTGTTTGGTCTGTCTCTGTTTTGGTTTTCACTACTGGCGTGGATGCTTTCGACTAAGGCTCTACAGAAGAAACTTAACGAAGCAACGGTATACATCGATGGCTTATGTGGCGTGGTATTCAGCCTGATTGGCGCGAGTATTCTTTGGCAGTCGCTGTCCGGTTTAATCGCTTAAATTCGAATCAAGATTACAATTCGTTAACAACGCACTGGCTATCTGATCTTTCCACTGCCAATCTAGCTCTGCATATTAAAAGGAGAAGATCATGCAGTGGAAAACAAAACTAACAACCCTCGCCACTTCTACCCTACTTTTTGCCTCTCACGTCAGTTGGGCAAATCAAGCTGCCGATTCAGTCGCACCCGAACAAAGTAGTGGTTTAGAAACCAAACAACTCGTTAAAGCCAACGATTGGATGGTCACCGCGGCCAACCCTCTTGCCACACAAGCTGGCGCCGATGTACTTGCTCGTGGTGGTAACGCCATTGACGCCATGGTTGCCGTGCAGCTTATGCTTGGCTTAGTGGAACCTCAGTCATCCGGTATTGGTGGCGGTGCGTTCCTTGTCTATTTTGATGGTAAAGAGAAACAGCTCAAGACCTACGATGGCCGTGAAACTGCGCCGCTTGATGCCACACCACGTCTATTCCAAGACGAAAACGGACAACCGCTTAAATTCTATGATGCCGTTGTTGGCGGTCGCTCCGTTGCGACACCAGGCACGGTGCAATTACTGTGGGATACTCACCAGAAATACGGCAAGTTAGAGTGGGCATCACTGATTAAACCTATCGCTCAGTTGGCAGAAGAAGGTTTCACCATCAGTCCACGTTTAGCCACCTTGATTGAGAATGACCAAGAGAGACTGAGCCGATTTGCGACAACTAAAGCCTACTTCTTCAATGCCGATGGCAGCCCAAAAACCGCAGGTACGCTACTTAAGAACCCAGAATACGCGGCAACGCTAAACGCTATCTCAAAGGATGGTGCTAAGGCTTTCTATCAAGGCGAGATTTCTGCTGACATCATCAACACAGTTCAAACGGCCAAAGGTAACCCAGGCGTATTGGCGCAGAAAGACTTCGATGCGTATTCAATTAAGCAACGCGAACCGGTTTGTTCCGCTTATGAGAGCTACGATATCTGTGGCATGGGACCACCAAGTTCAGGCGCATTAACGGTTGGGCAGATCTTGGCGATGACCGAGCAGTTTGATCTGAAATCCTGGGGACCAAACGACGCGAAGTCTTGGCAAGTGTTAGCGGACGCTTCTCGTTTAGCCTTTGCAGACCGTGGTATGTACATGGCAGACCAAGATTACGTGCCAATGCCAACCCAAGGGTTAGTGAATACTGACTATTTACAAGAACGTGCTCAGTTAATTACCGCTGGTAAGGCATTAGAGAGTGCACCATCAGGCACCCCACCGTGGGATCATGCCATGCTACGCAGTCAAGATGTGTCTATTGAACTGCCGTCCACCAGCCACTTCAATATTGTCGATAGCGATGGCAATGTCGTCTCGATGACCACCACCATTGAGAACGCATTTGGCTCACGCTTGATGGTGAGAGGCTTCCTACTCAATAACGAACTGACCGACTTCTCATTCAAGACTCATAACGATGGCAAGCCTATCGCGAACCGACTTGAACCGGGTAAGCGCCCACGCTCCTCAATGGCACCGACCATCATCATGCAAGACGATAAGCCTTACATGGCGATCGGTTCTCCGGGTGGCAGTCGTATCATAGGTTATGTGGCACAAGCGATCATTGCCCACACCCAATGGGACATGGATATCCAGCAAGCGATCAACCAACCACACTTCCTAAACCGTTTCGGAACCTTAGATTTAGAAAAAGGAACATCGGCGGAAAACTTCAAACCTGAGCTAGAAAAGATGGGATTTGAGGTCAACGTTCGCGATCTTAACTCAGGTTTACACGCTATTCGCATCACAAAAGATGGTCTAGAAGGTGCTGCAGACCCTCGTCGTGAAGGTGCCGCTATCGGCCAATAAGAGAAAATACTCCCTTTTTACTCCCTGCCTTGTGCGAGATCTCTCACAAGGCAGTGAGTAAATATCGATATTTAACTGCGAAATTAGGCACCTAGATATTGTAACCAATTGAAATTAAACAATACGTACATTTATCATTCAAATAATTATATAGAAATTCGCTTATGCACCATTGCTGATAAATAAGGAATCGGTAATATGAATGGTGTCGGAAGGATGCTGACACGGAACAGGAAACGCCAAGGACTTGGTTATCTTCAGGATGAAGATTCGATTACTCAGGATGAATAATCGGCATGGATAGCGAAATGGACATTGAATGGACGCAATAGTAACTAGGATGGTTGCTACTAAGGAAAGACAATGGACACCTCTGGACGAGGAAAGGACTGAACATCAGGATGATGTAAAGGACACCGCTCAAGGAACAAGTGACGCGCGCTAACGAGGATTGTTGGCAGATCAGGATAAGATCAAGGACACCGCTAGGAAGGCGACGAAAGGAATACGCTGAAGGATAACAGCACACTATCATGGATTTGATGCATGGAGCACACTTAGTAGCCGGATTGCTGCGAGTAAGACTATAGACCCCGATGAGCGCAAGCTCTCGGGGTTTTTCTTTATCTGTCGTCTCACCTTTTTTTCCCCTAAAACAAATAAATCAAAGACCTTTGATTACAATTCTGACATTTAAACCATTCACTTCTTAACCACTTCCGAGTAACGTAAGTCTTACTAGGCTCAACTAGTTTCATAACCATAATTAAATTAAGGACAAATTCATGTCACACGTTACCTTCAAAGGCGCTGCTGTACCGCTAACTGGCACATTCCCACAAACTGGCGAACAGGCACCAAGCTTTGCACTGACTGCAGGCGATCTTTCTGAACTGACTCTTGCTTCTCTTGCAGGCAAGAAAGTGGTTCTAAACATCTTCCCAAGTATCGACACAGCAACTTGTGCAACGAGCGTACGTACGTTCAACGCAAAAGCGGCAGAGCTTGAGAACACGGTTGTTGTTTGTATTTCTGCTGACCTACCATTTGCTGCAGGTCGCTTCTGCGAACTAGAAGGCATTGAAGACGTTCAACACGCTTCGACTT
The DNA here is from genome assembly GCF_022397895.1 of Vibrio sp. Isolate33. Lineage (NCBI taxonomy): Bacteria > Pseudomonadati > Pseudomonadota > Gammaproteobacteria > Vibrionales > Vibrionaceae > Vibrio > Vibrio sp. Isolate33. The sequence continues at coordinate 18,836 of NZ_JAKEUP010000029.1, read as the reverse complement.
TCCGTTCTCCTACATTCGCATCAGACTACGGCGTAGCGATTGCTGAAGGCCCACTAGCAAGCCTAACAACACGTGCGGTTGTCGTTGTTGATGAAAAAGGTGTGGTAACACACAGCGAGTTGGTTGCAGAGATCACTGAAGAGCCAAACTACGAAGCGGCACTTGCAGCACTGTAAGCTCCCTTCTAGTCAGTCATGTATTGTGATCGCTTAAAGCGGTACGCAATAAAAAAGAGCAGCCATTAGCTGCTCTTTTTGTTTTCAATAATCAACGGTTATTAGATGCTGAAGTAATAGATTAAAGCTGCTCTAAACGCGCGTAAGCCGTTACTAACCACTTAATCCCTTCACCGTTAAACGCCACTTGAACTCGACTCTGTGGACCACTTCCTTCGAAGTTGATGATAGTGCCTTCGCCAAACTTAGGGTGCTTCACGCGAGAACCCAAGCTAAAACCTGTTTCATTGAAGTTCTCTTTCACAGCGGTTTGGCTAAAGCGGCCACTGCTTGCAGGGCGGCTGACTTGCGCTTTCATACGCACTTCATCCAGACAGGTCTCTGGCAGCTCACGAATAAAGCGCGATGGCTTGTGGTATTTATCCTGACCGTACAGACGACGCATTTCTGCGTAAGTGATGTAAAGCTTCTCCATCGCACGGGTCATGCCTACATAACACAGGCGACGCTCTTCTTCTAAACGCCCCGCTTCTTCGGCAGACATCTGGCTTGGGAACATGCCTTCTTCGACACCCACCATGAATACCATTGGGAACTCTAGGCCTTTAGCACTGTGCAATGTCATCAACTGAACTGCATCATCAAACTCATCGGCCTGACCTTCACCCGCTTCCAAAGCCGCGTGAGTTAAGAACGCCGTCAGCATGCTCATCTCATCCGCTTCTTCCGGCTTTTCAAACTGGCGCGTTGCCGTTACTAATTCTTCCAAGTTCTCGATACGTGCTTTCGACTTCTCGCCTTTCTCTTGCTCGTACATCGCAAACAGACCCGACGATTTGATCACGTGGTCAGTTTGTTCATGTAGGCTAAGCTCTAACGTGTCGTCTTCTAGCGCATTAATTAGCTCGATGAAACGGCTTAAGGCACCAGCAGCACGGCCTGGCAGTACTTGTTCTTCTATCAAAGCAAGGCTTGCTTGCCACATCGTTGCACCACGGTCACGCGCTGCGAAACGAATCGTCTCTAGGGTTTTATCACCTAAGCCACGCGTTGGTGTGTTTACCACACGCTCAAAAGCCGCATCGTCGTTACGGTTACCCATTAAGCGCATGTAGCTCAAGGCATCTCGGATTTCCTGACGCTCGAAGAATCGCATGCCGCCGTAGATTCGGTAAGGCAAACCACCTTGAATCAAAGCTTCTTCAAGAACACGAGACTGGGCGTTATTACGATAAAGCATTGCGGTATCTTCGAGTGCACCACCTTTCTCTTGCCACTCTTTGATCTTGCTAACCGTAAAGCGCGCTTCATCGAGCTCATTGTAAGCTGAGTACACAGAGATTGGCTCGCCATCATTGCCATCAGTCCACAACTCTTTACCCATACGCTCGGTGTTGTTCGAGATAAGCTCGTTCGACGCCTGCAAAATAGTTTTGGTTGAACGGTAGTTTTGTTCTAGTCGAACCGTTGAAGCTCCTGGGAATTCATCCAAGAACTTCTGAATATTTTCGATCTTAGCACCACGCCAACCATAGATAGATTGGTCATCATCACCCACGATCATCACACGACAATCAGGCCCCGCCATCATGCGTAGCCAAGCGTATTGGATGTTGTTGGTATCTTGAAATTCGTCGACAAGAATGTGCTTGAAGCGAGCTTGGTAGTGCTCTCGGATGTGTTTCTTATCACGCAGCAGTTCGTGTGCTCTTAGCAAGATCTCCGCAAAATCAACCAAGCCAGCACGGTCACATGCCTCTTGGTAAGCAGAGTAGATCTTCAACCATGTTTGAGTTACTGGATCATGGTAGGCGTCAATGTGACTAGGGCGTAAACCTTCATCTTTCTTGCCATTGATCCACCAAGAAGCTTGCTTGGCAGGCCACTGTTTTTCATCGAGGTTTTGCGCCTTGATTAAACGACGCAGCAAACGAATCTGATCATCTGAATCGATGATCTGGAAATCTTCTGGCAGTTTTGCATCTAGGTAGTGAGCGCGAAGGATACGGTGACAGATACCGTGGAAGGTGCCGTTCCACATGCCTGACGAGCTACCCATCATCAACTCTTCAATACGGCCACGCATCTCTGCTGCCGCTTTGTTGGTGAAGGTGACTGACATGATAGAGAACGGTGATGCTTGCTCAACGCTTTGCAGCCAAGCGATACGATGCACCAACACTCGCGTTTTACCACTACCAGCACCTGCCAGAATAAGTAGGTTTTCTAAAGGTGCCGCGACCGCCTCACGTTGTTTGTCGTTTAGGCCATCGAGTAAAAGCGAAGGATCTATCATTGGATATGCTCACTACTGGGTATTTATACATAAAAGTTGATTATAACCTAAACACTAGGCTGCGTTTAGGATAATAAGAAGAAAAAACAATCAAAAATTAACATCATAAAATCAGCAGCTTAAACAATGAATCATCATTAATATTGATATTTTTTATAATGCCATGAAATTATTTCCTAGTTCTTCCTATCCTTTTTAGTAAGCAAGTTAACAATTCATTAACCTGCGATGTAAAAATACTATTAAGTCCTAGAGGGAATGACTATGAAAAATTCTAATCTTGCTGTTACAGCTGCAATCACAAGTGCACTAGCGTTTGGCGGTGCAGTTCTTACATCAGCACCTGCGGAAGCAGCAGCGAAAGAAAAATGCTACGGCGTGGCAAAAGCTGGCCAAAATGATTGTGCAACCAAAACAAGCTCATGTGCAGGTACAGCAAAAGAAGACAACCAATCCGATGCATTCGTAGTCGTTCCTAAAGGACTATGTGGCAAATTAACTGGTGGTAACACTCAATCATCATAATTGAGCTGCTTAGTATGGTGGGCTGATATTCAGCTCACCTCCACTTCCGATTAGGAGAACCGTTGTGACTCAAACTCTTCACCCCAATGCAGGGGTTGGCCTTAGAACACCGCACTTGGACTTCTTTAGCCAAAATCCATCTCTAGTGAGTTGGTTAGAGGTTCACAGCGAGAACTACTTTTTAGCTCAATCACCGCAACGCCAACAACTCAGAGAAATTCGTAACGCACACAACATCAGTTGTCATGGTGTTGGATTGTCTCTTGGTTCTGTTGAGCGTATCAATCAACACCATCTGGTGCAGTTAAAAGACCTGATTAATGATATTGAACCATTCTTGGTTTCTGACCATCTCAGCTGGAGTCAGACTGGCGGGCATTACTTCAATGACTTGCTGCCGCTGCCTTACACAGAAGAAGCGTTAGAAGTCTTCTGTCGCAATGTCATCGAGGTGCAAGATAGCCTGCAACGCCCGATGTTGATTGAGAACCCATCGAGCTACCTAGCCTTCAAGCATTCTACTATTCCAGAGTGGGAGTTTTTGGCTGAGGTACAAAAGCGCACAGAGTGTCGCCTCCTGCTCGATTTCAATAATATTTTCGTCTCATCTTTTAATCATGGCTTTAGTTGTGAAGAGTACTTAAGCGGAATACCTGCAGACAAAGTGGAAGAGATTCACTTGGCAGGTTTTACCAAAAAGAAGCTTGAACAAGGTGAGATCTGGATAGACACACACAGTAAACCTGTCTGTGACGAAGTGTGGAAACTTTACACTGACTGGGTAGCACAACATGGTTTACGCCATACCTTGATTGAGTGGGATCTCGATATCCCAGAGCCACAAGTTTTATTGGCTGAAGCAACCAAAGCCAGTGACATCTTGTATCAACACGACAAGTTCAACCAAAGGAGTCGCGCCTCATGAGCCACTCCCTAGCAGATGTTCAATTGGAGTTTGCTAACGCCCTACGCTACCAAAACAATGGTGAGCACTGCGACATAGTGAGCGACCATTTTACCGATGAACAGCGAATCCAGATTTACCGTAATAACTTTGTGGTCAGCTTGAGCGAAGTTCTGGCAGCAACCTACCCACTCACTGAAATGTTGGTTGGTGAAGAGTGCTTCCAACAGATGGCTCGTCAACATGTCTTAAGTTATCCATCGACCTCTGGTGATGTCAGTGGTTACGGTGAACATTTTGAACAGACTATCCAAGCCTTTCCTGCCGTTATTGAGGCTGCACCTTATCTCGGTGAAGTGGCTTTATATGAATGGCAGAAAGACAGCTTGGTAAGGTTTTCGTCACAAGCACATGTCGACCAGAGACCTCTTTCTTGTCTGGCCGATATACCACAAGAGCAACAAGGCGCTTTGGTCTTTCATCTCAAAGATGCAATAACACTGATTCATTCTAGTTACACGATTATCGCGCTTGAACAAGCTATCTATCAGCAACAACTTGACGGGCTAGACATCAATCAAGCTGAATTTGGGGTGTTAATCCGAGCTGAGAATTCACAGGTTGAGAGCCATAGTTTGAGTGAAGAGAGCCACCAACTCTTAACTGAATTGCAATCAGGTCAAACACTCTCAGCGATAGACCCTTTATTACTACAACATCTGAATACTGTTATGGCGTTAAACGTCATCTCAGGTTTTTCAATCAATGCCGAATTGGAGACATAACATGGATAACAACACAGTCACGAACATGATGGCTCAATACGACAGTTTGATTGAGAAATCACAGGCACTTTTTGTTCCGGTGCTTCTACTATTTTGTCGCCTTTGGGTGGCGTGGGTATTCTTTAATTCTGGGCTCACTAAGATAGCAACTTGGGATAGCACGCTTTACTTGTTTGAGCTGGAGTACCAAGTGCCACTGCTACCTTGGGAATTGGCGGCTTATATGGGGACTGCCGCTGAGTTAATTTTACCGGTGTTCTTAGCGCTCGGTTTATTAACACGACCTATGGCTGCGGTGTTGTTCGTGTTCAATATCATTGCTGTCGTGTCTTACCCGGTATTGTGGGATCAAGGTTTCTACGATCATCAGTTATGGGGATTAATGATTCTTATCGTTGTCGTGTGGGGTGCAGGACCATTCTCACTTGATAGAGTTTTGAAAGCGCAGTTCAGGAATTAAAATGAGTTTTCACCTCTTTTGAATAGCTAAAGCTAAATGGCTATAGCCCAAACGCAAAAAACCACTCAATTGAGTGGTTTCTTTTTTAACTGGAATAAGCTTACTTATTTAGAAAAGCTTGTAGCTCTTCAGCAGAGATGCCTTGCTCTGCAAGTTCTTTTGCCAATAGCTGAACCTGCTCACCCTTACGAGACTCTACCACACGCTGAAATTGGTAAATGATATCTCGCAAAGTATCGATTGGAACTTGTTTTGCCGCACTGCGAATACGCTCTTCACTTTGGTTGCCTAGCTCTTTAAGCAGTTTACCAAACATGACCTTTTCAGGTGCATCTTCCATTTGTTCTAAGACGCGCGCCATTTCGTAGGTTGTTAATGACATTACAGTATTTTCCGTTGGGGACTAACGTTTCAATGAGTGACAAATATACCATGTTTTAACGTTTCGAAAACCGCCATTTGTATATTTTGTCACCCTTGTAACTTATGCCTTCGCAAACGTCGCATGCCAAGACTTACCCGCTTTGCTCGCAAGCACTAATAATGCAGGAACAATCAGGAACATTTGCAGAGCGATCATCACTTGCGACGTTAAATCAAGACGTTGCATGGTACCCACAAGAAGTCCTGAACCACTCATTTGGAACAAGCCAAGCAGCGCAGCAGCTGTACCCGCTCGGTCACCAAATGGCTCCAGCGCTTTACCTGCCGCAGCACCAAGAATCCAAGCAAAACCAACTGACGATAAGAAGATCGGTAGCATGAACGCGATTGGAGTCGCGTGCTCAGCAAGCACCAACATAATAACCCCCGCTAAGCCCAGCGTCGAGATACCAACAACCAATGCCTTGTAAGTACCAAAACGGTCCATAAACTTCGGCGCTGTGAATGCAGCCGTGATGTTGATAGCTGCGTTAATACCAAACCAGAAGGTAAACTCGTTCATCGTCAAACCTAGGTTCTCCATCAACACGACTGGTGCTGAGGTAACATAAGCAAGAATTACCGCCATCGCCATCAAACACAAGGTTGCATGGAAAAGGAATGATGGTGTTTTCAGTACTGACCAGTAACGCTCAAGTTTGAATACCGCGACCTTCTCTGTCGCCGGGTTAGACTCTTTCATTTGGAAGAATAAGATGCTACCAACGACTACCGCGAAACCAGCCATAAAACTGAAGTTAGAGCGCCAGCCAAATTGATGGGTTAACCAAGCGCCAAGAATTGGTGCCAATGCAGGGATAAAACAGATCGCACCATTGAGGTAGCTAATCATTCGGCCACTCTTCTCTGGGCCAAATAGATCGCGAACCGTTGCAAAGGCAGCTACAGAAGTCGCACAAGCTCCTAAGCCTTGTAGCAGCCGAGCTATTAGCATCATATCAATCGATTGAGCTGCCCACGCCAAGCAAGCACTCAATGCATAGATACTAACACCTCCCAATGCAACGGTTCGACGTCCTAACTTATCCGCCAAAGGGCCAGCAAACAGTTGGCCGACACCCATGGCAAATAAAAACCAAGTAATCGTATCTTGTGCTAGTGCATGTTCCACGTGAAACGCTGTCGAAATTTGTGGCAGAGCTGGTAGGTAGATATCAATAGCCAAAGGGCTAAATAGAACCAGCATTGCCAATAAAGCAACCTGCAGTTTACTAGGGGTTGGAAGCGCGTTAGAAGGCACAAGATTCTCCGGATGAGTTAATTTAGGTGCATAATAACCAACTAAAGATATGAACAAAAATGGCATATACTCATTAGCATTATTCCAAATAGGAAACTCACATGAATATCGAGAAACTATCACGCCTCGACCTCAATCTATTAGTTTGCTTGCAGGTGCTGATGGAAGAGCTGAGTGTTACTCGCACCGCGCACCGATTGTGCCTAAGCCAGTCAGCGGTTAGTAAGTCATTAGCCAAACTTCGTGAGCAATTTAATGATCCTCTTTTTACGCGAAGTGCTCATGGTTTGCGGCCAACACCAAAGGCCGTCTTTCTCAAACCTCGATTAGAAACACTGATCAACCAACTTGATGTGCTGACCCAACCAGAGACGTTCATTCCCAACAACAGTGACCATAGCTTTCACATTGCGGCTGTTGAGAGTGTTTACCCGCTGATTCTTCCCCATTTCTTACCAGCGATATTTCGACAAGCCCCTAAGGTGAATATCAACACCCACGCTTGGACAGAGCAAACCTTCAAGAAATTGCAGCTTGGTGAGCTCGATATCGGACTCACGGGTAAAGACATCGACATCAACGACGCGCGTTTAACCATGCTGCCGCCAGATGATATTTGCGAACAAGAGATCTATCGCGATGCGCAAATGTGTGTGCTAAGACGTAACCACCCTGCTCTGAGCGGCAAATGGGATCTGGAAACCTACCTCGCACAGCGTCATGTACAAGTAAGGTGTGATGGTAACGATCGTTGGTTACTCGACTACAAACTTGCCGACCTTGGTCACCAACGTGATATCGCTATTTCTGTTCCCGACTTCAACAGTGCGGCTAGCCTATGCACTTACACTGACTTTGTGTTTACGGCACCAAGTCACTTCACCTACCTTGTTGCCAAGCAGCTCGACTTAGTCGTTGTCCCTCTACCAATGGAATTTCCACCGATGGCATACACTCTGTTTTGGCACCGTGATAGAGAAAATGACCCAGCGTTAACTTGGTTGCGAGATATCATCAAAGAAAAAACTCTGCACCTTAGATAAAAATGGCGTACAGCGTTTGCAGCAAACGAACAAAAGCGCTAGCTTATTGACCTAATAAGTCCCCTCGCATTTATATCGACTGTGAGTGTCAACAAGGACCCTAACAATAAGGATAAACACAGATGCACAATATCACTGCGGAACGCGTTACTGCGGTTCGAGCTTGGCTTGAAGCAAACCAACTAGATGCCGTTATCATCCCACACGAAGATGAGTACCTAGGCGAATACGTTCCAGCTCATAACGAGCGACTTCACTGGTTAACTGGTTTCACTGGCTCTGCAGGTGCAGCCGTTATCACTCGTGAAAACGCTGCTATTTTTGTTGATGGTCGCTATACCGTTCAGGTTCGTAAGCAGGTACCAGCAGAGTTATTTGAGTATCGCCACCTTATTGAAGAGCCGGCTTTAGATTGGATCATCAATTCACTAGCACAAGGCAGCAAGGTTGCATTCGATCCACGTATGCACACAGCAGCTTGGTTGAAAGGCGCACAAGCGAAACTGGCTGATAAAGTTGAACTCACAACATTAACAGCAAACCCGATTGATGAGCTTTGGTCTGATCGTCCTGAGCCTGTTGTATCTGATGTTCGCCTAATGGCGACCGACGCCGTTGGTCAATCAAGTGAAAGCAAACGCGCTGAAATTGCAGGCTTACTAAAAGCTAAAGGTGCGGATGCCGCAATCCTGACTGAACTAGACTCTATTTGCTGGTTACTCAACGTTCGTGGTTTGGACGTGTCTCGCCTACCGGTTGTATTATCTAATGCCATCATTAACGCCGATGAAAGTGTCGATTTCTTCTTAGACCCAGCTCGTATCCCTGCTGGCTTTGAAGCGCACGCTGGTAATGGTATTCGTGTTTCTCACCCATCTGAACTTGAAGCTCGTCTTCAATCTTTAGAAGGTAAGAATGTGTCAGTTGATTCAGGTACAAGCAATGCTTGGTACACACTTGTTCTACAAAACGCAGGCGCTCATATCATTGAAGCAGCAGACCCATGCTTAATGCCAAAAGCAGCTAAGAATGAAACTGAAATAGCGGGCATGAAGGCGTGTCACATTCGTGATGGTGTTGCGATGGCCAAGTTCTTGTCTTGGATTGATGCTGAAGTCGCGCAAGGTAACCTACACAACGAAGCGGTGTTGGCTGACAAAGTACAATCGTTCCGCGAGCAAGATCCAACGTTGATGGACCTAAGTTTTGACACCATTTCAGCAGCAGGCGGCAACGCAGCTATGTGTCACTACAACCATGAGAATCAACCTGAACCAGGTCAGCTAGAACTGAATACTCTGTACCTAGTCGATTCAGGCGGTCAGTACTTAGATGGTACAACCGACATCACTCGTACTATTGCAATTGGCCAACCAAGCGACGAAATGATTCAGCAGTTCACATTAGCGCTTAAAGGTCACATCGGCATTGCACGTGCGCGTTTCCCACAAGGTACTCGTGGTTTCCAACTTGATATCCTAGCGCGTCAGCACTTATGGGCAGAAGGCTTCGATTACGATCATGGTACTGGTCACGGTGTTGGTCATTTCCTAAGTGTTCATGAAGGTCCGCAAAGCATCTCTAAGAAGCTGATCGACGTCCCTCTTGTTGAAGGTATGGTGTTATCAAACGAGCCGGGTTACTACCGTGCTGATGAGTTTGGTATCCGCATCGAGAACCTAGAATTGGTAGTTGAGCTTCCTACTCAAGGTGACTTCTCAGTACTAACGTTTGAATCGCTAACACGTTGCCCTATCGATAAGCGCAACATCAACGTCGATCTACTGACGCGACCTGAACTTGCATGGCTGAACGATTACCACCAGAAAGTATGGAACGATGTTAGCCCACTAGTTGAAGGTGATACGTTGGAATGGCTACGCCAATCAACCACTCCACTTGCTCACGCTTAATTCCTTGCTAGGCAGGTAACTGAACCAAAACTAGTTGACTCAGTTAGATATTAAAACGGCTACCCTAAGGTAGCCGTTTTTGTTTATCGATTTCACATTACTGATGTTTCACGTGGAACATTCGCCAGGATGTGAGTTAGCCTGAGTAAGCACTGTGCCAATCTCGCCACACCGGGTCGAAGCCGCGTTGACGAATCATAGCCTCAACATCAACTGCACTTCTCTCATCACTTATCTCAAACTGCTCAAGCTCTTCCTCACCCGAAGCATAGCCACCAGGTTGAGTTTTTGACGCGGCAGACATGCTAGTGATACCTAACGGCAACACGTTATCGCGGAACGTTGCAGACTCACGAGTCGAAAGAGACAACTCCACCTCAGGGTTTAATAGTCGATAAGCACAGATAAGTTGCACCAACTGCTTATCACTCATAATCGACTTAGGTTGCAAACCACCCTCACAAGGACGAAGGCGTGGGAACGAAATCGAGTAACGCGTTTGCCAGTAAGTACGCTCTAAATAATCCAAGTGAGCGGCCACAAAGAAACAGTCTGTTCGCCAGTCTTCCAAGCCAATCAAAGCACCAATCCCTATCTTATCAATACCCGCTTTTGCCAGACGATCAGGCGTTTCAAGCCGGTATTCAAAATCCATTTTGTTGCCACGCAAGTGGTGCTCAGCGTAGGTACTTGGGCTATATGTTTCTTGGTAAACCATCACAGCATCTAAGCCGATTGTTTTAAGTTCCGCGTAATCATCTTGATCGAGCGGCTGCACTTCCATTGCGAGGTAGTTAAATTGCGCTTTGATATTCGGTAGCACCTCACGAAAATATTTCATCCCAACCTTAGTTTCGTGCTCACCGGTCACCAACAATACACTATCGAATTTCATCTTTTTGATGGCCGCACTCTCGGCATCAATTTCATCCAAAGTTAATGTACGACGCTTGATTCGGTTCTCCATTGAGAAGCCACAGTAGGTACACGCATTCGCACACAAGTTCGATAAGTACAAAGGAATATACAGCGATATCGTATTACCGAACCGCTTACGCGTTAGCGCCAACGATTGTTGTGCCATCTGCTCTAAGTAAGGTTCTGCTGCCGGAGAAATTAAAGCCTTAAAATCTTCTAAGTCGCGTTTAGGTTTACTCAAAGCACGTTCAACATCCGCCGCCGTTTTACTGAAGATGGACATACCAATGTCATCCCAGTTGAGCTGTTTAAATCGATCAACAAACGTCATGGCAATACTACTCGTCTAGGAATGAGGTTAACGGGCTGGATGCAACCGCATGAGACACCGGACCTGCTAACCCAGCAAGGTAAGCCATACGACCCGCCTCAACTGCCAACTTAAAGGCAATCGCCATTTCAACAGGTTGTTGAGAAGCAGCAATCGCTGTATTCACTAACACAGCGTCAGCACCCATTTCCATTGCACGAGCAGCGTGTGATGGAGCACCAATGCCAGCATCAACGATCACAGGGACGTTAGCTTGGTCGATAATGATCTCTAGGAAGTCGGCTGACGCGATGCCCTTATTCGAACCAATCGGCGCACCGAGTGGCATCACAGCAGCACAACCTACCTCTTCTAAGCGCTTACACAATACAGGGTCGGCGTGGCAATAAGGCAACACAACAAAGCCATCTTTCACTAGTTGCTCAGCAGCGTTAAGTGTCTCGATTGGGTCTGGCATCAAGTACTTTGGGTCCGGATGAATCTCAAGTTTTAGCCAGTTAGTTCCGAGTGCTTCACGAGCCAGGTGCGCGGCGAAAATCGCATCTTTCGCGTTCTTCGCACCAGAGGTATTCGGAAGTAGATTTACGCCAGCATCAATAATTGGCTGCAAAATATCATCTTGCTCAGAACGAATATCGACTCTCTTTAGCGCCATGGTTGCCAGTTGAGAACCTGACGCTTCAATAGCACTCGCCATCAAATGCTTGTTTGCGAACTTGCCGGTTCCAGTGAACAGACGAGATTGAAACGTTTTATCTGCGATGGTTAACATGGTTAGCCCCCTGCAATAGCTTGGAAAAGAGAGATGGAATCGCCTTCATTGACGATGGTTTGTTGCCACTGGCTGCGTGGTACAACCGCATTATTGATAGCAAATACACACCCCAAATCAGGTAGCGATAGTGCTTGGATGATGTCTGAAAGAGACGACGATTGCGCGACCTGCTCTGGTTGCTCGTTTATAGAAATAGTTATGTGGCTCATTGTGCTTCTTCTTGTAGGTGTTGGATCGCTGTTGTGTTGCAAACCGGACATTCGCTATCTTGCGTGACCAATAGGCTTTGCCAGTTCATGGTCTGGCCATCGAACAACTTTAGTTGATGTGTTGCGACTTTAAACTCTCCACTGCTAATACACTGAATAGCAGCAAGAGCTTGGAGATTACCTATAGTCCCGACCACTGGACCAATGATGCCGCTATCACTACAACGCGTTGTTTGTGAATGGTGCTCAAACGGGAAAAGGCAGTGATAACACCCTTTCTGGTTCTGATAATCAAAGACAATAAATTGACCTTTCCAGCCGATTGCAGAACCCGATATCAAAGGTGTATTAGCCTTAAAACAAGCTCGGTTAACCTGCTGGCGTGACGCGAAGTTGTCAGTACAATCCAACACGAGATCAGCCAACATGACTTCTAATTCAAGTTGGCTTTCACTCATTCGTTGATTGATGGTTCTTACTTGGCTGCGGTCATTGAGCTCATTCAGTTGTTGTTTAAGTGCTTCGACCTTAGGTGAACCTAATTGGCTCTCCTTGAACGCTACCTGTCTCTGCAGGTTGGATGAATCAACACAATCGTCATCGACCAACACGATTCTTCCAACGCCAGAAGCTGCGAGATAGAGAGCAGCGGCATTACCTAAGCCACCACAACCAATCACCAACACATGGCTGTTTAACAGGTTTCGTTGCCCTTGCTCACCAACCTCAGGTAATGCAATTTGTCGTTGGTAACGAATGAACTCAAAGTCACTCAGCATAGCTAGGCTCCCGCATAACCTCTTTATTCGTCATTGAAGAGTTAGGATCCATCAGATTGTCGAAGAATTCGATCACTTTTTGTGGGTCTTCCGCTAATGTAATCGCACGTACAACCGCCAAGCTCGATACACCACAATCCCAAACCTGCGCAGCAGTCGATTGGTCAATACCGCCAATAGCAACCGTCGGATAACCAGTAAGTTCTTCTGTGTATGGGATGGTATCAATTAGCTGTTGGTACAGAGATAAACGCACCAAGCCTTGAGGCTTTGATGGCATCTGTTTCGTCGTAGTCGGAAATATATGGCCTAGTGCAATGTAGCTTGGATTGATTTGGACGATGCGCAGCAACTCATAATAACCATGAGTAGATAGACCGATCTTAATGCCCGCTTGGCTCAGTTGGGAAAGGTTTGATTCTTCAATATCCTCTTGCCCAAGGTGCACACCAAAAGCACCATGCTTAAGTGCAAGCTGCCAGTAATCATTAATAAAAACCTGAGCGTTATGTTCTCGACCAAGTTCGATAGATCGTGCGACTTGTTGCTCTAAGTCGGCTTGTTGAGGGTTCTTAATACGCAGTTGGACGGTGTTGATTCCAAGCTTAAGCAACCTTTCTATCCACTCAACATCATCAACCACTGGGTATAAACCGAGGCTACTTTTGCTCAACTCAGGGAAGGAAAGTGATGTCCCTTGGTTGGCCCAACCAACACTGATATCCAGTCGTTCATCTTCTAGGACAGGAATAGGAAAATTTTGATAGTGTGATGGCCATGTTCCACGTGAAACATTCGATGCAGCGCGAGCTAAAACCAGCGCGTCTTCCAATGGGAATTCCAACGCCAATAAAGTAAGTAGCCAAGCAAAGTGACCGCGACTATCTAATTCTTGAGGAGCTGTAGTTTCACTCTTGATAACACGATTAGCATCTAAGTGTGACCAGATATCTAACACAGCTGAATCATCGGAGACTCCGATATAGACGGTATTCGAAGCTTGAGTCAAAGCGGCACAAACATCGGTTAAAGCAACTGAATTACTGTAATCAACAACATGGTTCAGTTGCGCTAACTGACACTCCGCCAATGAATCAACATCATGAGCAAAGCCAATAGATAGTGCCTGTTGAGCATCAACGATAGAGAAGTATCGAGTTGGGCTTACACCCAACTCAACTGCATCAGTTGCTAAACCTTGTCGTTTAGCAACCAATAGACAGTTTTGAACCTCCCCCGTTAACTCGATGTATTGAGATGGGATGAGAATCTTCACTGTCATTATTCCTCTAATTGAGCTTCTTTTGCGCCTACAGCAGGGTGATAAAGTTCAGAGCCAGTATCACGGAACTCCTGTGATTTTTGACGCATTCCCTCTAACGGGTTATCTAGCATCTTAATCTCTATAGCCTGATCTGCGGCTACTTGTTCTGTGTCTTTCGCATACTCTCGAACTTCTTGAGAAATCTTCATCGAGCAGAACTTAGGTCCACACATAGAGCAGAAGTGAGCAACCTTGCCCGACTCTTGTGGCAGAGTTTCATCGTGGAAAGAGCGTGCTGTTTCTGGATCTAAAGCTAGATTAAATTGGTCTTCCCAACGGAATTCAAAACGAGCTTTAGATAATGCATTATCTCGGATTTGTGCGCCCGGATGCCCTTTTGCCAAGTCTGCTGCATGTGCTGCCAGCTTGTAAGTAATCAAGCCAGTCTTCACATCTTCTTTATTTGGTAAGCCCAAATGCTCTTTAGGCGTTACATAACAAAGCATCGCACAGCCGTACCAACCAATCATAGCTGCACCAATTCCAGAGGTAATGTGATCATAACCTGGTGCAATATCAGTGGTCAGCGGACCTAACGTATAGAAAGGCGCTTCATGGCAATGCTCTAACTGCTCATCCATGTTCTCTTTAATAAGATGCATAGGTACATGTCCAGGACCTTCAATGATCACCTGAACGTCGTATTCCCAAGCAACTTTAGTTAACTCACCTAGAGTGCGTAACTCCGAGAACTGAGCCTCATCGTTGGCATCTGCAATAGAGCCAGGACGTAGGCCGTCACCTAGTGATAAAGCAACATCGTACTTCGCACAGATCTCACAGATCTCGCGGAAGTGTGTGTATAAGAAGCTTTCTTGATGATGTGCAAGACACCATTTCGCGATGATAGATCCACCACGAGAGACAATGCCTGTCACACGTTTAGCCGTCATAGGAACGTAACGAAGAAGCAAACCGGCATGAATAGTGAAGTAATCAACGCCCTGCTCCGCTTGTTCAATCAAGGTATCGCGCATCACTTCCCAGTTAAGGTCTTCGGCTACGCCATTCACTTTCTCAAGCGCCTGATACATAGGAACCGTACCAATCGGCACTGGGCTGTTACGTAGAATCCATTCGCGAGTCTCGTGGATATTACGGCCAGTAGAAAGGTCCATTACGGTATCGCCGCCCCAGCGAGTCGACCATACTAGCTTCTCAACCTCTTCTTCAATCGAAGAGCTAACAGAAGAGTTACCGATATTGGCGTTCACTTTCACTAAGAAGTTTCGGCCAATAATCATCGGCTCAGATTCAGGGTGATTGATATTTGAAGGGATAATAGCTCGACCTTCAGCAACCTCTTTACGCACGAACTCAGGGGTAATTTCTTTTGGCAGGTTTGCGCCAAAATTATGGCCAGGGTGTTGGTGATTAAGCTGTTCATCAGCGAACTTCTGACGCCCCATGTTCTCACGTATCGCAATGTACTCCATCTCAGGAGTGATAATTCCCTGACGAGCATAATGCAATTGAGTTACACATTGGTTGCCAGTAGCGCGACGAATTCGAGGCAAGTTTCCGTAACGAAGGTCGTCTAGGGTTACATCCTCTAAACGTTCTTTGGTGTAAACAGAGCTTACATCATCGAGCAATTCCGTATCGCCACGCTCTTCAATCCATTGCTCTCGCAACTTAGGAAGGCCGCTATAAAGGTCTATTTCATGCGTAGGATCGGTATAAACACCTGAGGTATCGTAGACATGAATCGGCTCATTAGGTTCGAATACAGGCTCTTTTTTGGTACCACCAACAAGGCTATCTGCGAGGGATATTTCTCGTACAGGGACTTGAATGTCCTCGCGAGATCCTTGGATATAAGCTTTTTTTGAATTTGGATAAGGTTGTACGGATAAAGAATCGATGAAATTCTTCGCTTCCAGTCTTGCTTGTTTACGACTCGACATAGCATTTTTCCTTGGCTTTTAACCATTATTTATAGGGATAAAAATGCTTGACGGATTAGATGCTACAAGAGGGATCACGGTAAGAAATACAGTTGTGATCTGGAGATAGATCTCTAGAAGGGTTCTAGTTAGATATCTACTCTTGTTCCCTTCGCAGGTATTAGCCTGATCAGGTTCAACGGATCCCGAGTTAACGGTCTCAGCCATATGGCACTCCGACAAGTTCGATCGAGTATATAAAAACGGCTTGGATAAACCAAGCCGAGTTGTTAACAAATCGTAAGAAAGTTTTAAGACTTTATCAAAAGTTGGAAGCCGATCCATGCAGCCGAGATACTGAGAACCACGTTGAGCAACACATTGAGCCCCATCTTAAAGAACGCGCCCTGCTGCATAAGAAGTACGTTATCCATCGAAAATGTAGAGAACGTAGTCAGTGCCCCAAGGAAACCAAGGCCGATGATCTGTCTCCATGGTTCAGTCGCAACCATCTCATTTTCAAATGCGGCGATGAGCAAACCCATAATGAAGGAGCCGATTACGTTAACAGTTAGCGTACCGTAAGGAAAACTACGCCCTAACATCACTACACATAACTCTGAAATCAAATAGCGCGAACAAGCACCAAATGCACCACCAATGGCAATAAAACCTAAAATAGATAGCTGTCCCATGAATCCTCCCAAATAACAGTCCCTATATTCTAGCTTTACCGCCGATAAAAGCGAGGGTAGAAACTAAGAATGCATGTGCAAATATTAAACGTTACAGGTGTCACTTAACTTCAATATATCCCATCAAACCTGTTTTCATGTGCTCAATTACATGACAGTGGTACATCCAACGTCCAGGGTTGTCTGCAACAAACGCAGCTTTCGCTCGACCATTTTTCCCAAGTAACACGGTGTCGGTATGGAACGGTTCTTCTATTTTTTTACCATCAAGTTCCAATACAGTGAATGTATGACCATGAATATGAATTGGATGGTGATATTGAGTAACGTTCTTAAGGTCGAATATATAAGTTTTGCCTAACTCTAAAGTCGCCAACGGATCGGG
Source organism: Vibrio sp. Isolate33 (assembly GCF_022397895.1). NCBI lineage: Bacteria > Pseudomonadati > Pseudomonadota > Gammaproteobacteria > Vibrionales > Vibrionaceae > Vibrio > Vibrio sp. Isolate33. Next base: position 1,748 of record NZ_JAKEUP010000029.1, on the reverse strand, counting down.
AATATTGTCTTTGCTCATTCCCTCCCACGCGCGTTTATTCGTAAGCCAAAACTTAGGCATCGACTTCCCATCTTTAGATACCGGTGAGACCGCCCCTTCCCACTCAAACACAAAATCGATTTCTTCTGCGTTAGCGAGATCTAAGTTAGGCACGGGATTGAGAGGCAATGAAGGAAGTATTTGACCTTCTATTAGCGTGGAATCTACAACCTCAAACTCACATAAGGAAAAAGGAAAGCGTCCTTTCATTTGCAAAACATTCACTCGCTGCCCTGCCTTTGGAGCAATCAGCCCGAGATCGACACGCATACCTGGGCCAATTTTGTGTTGAGTAAGCTTATAAGGTGTCTTTACAGGGTTGCCATCAATGGCAATGACCCATGCTTCAGCCCCTTCAATGGCTATAGGATAAGTAATCGTGTTATCAACATTCGCGATACGCAGCCTAGTCGTTGCGTTCTGCTTCAATTGATAGATGGGTTCATGTACACCATTGACGCTGCTCCACTCTCCTGGCGTGCCCATACGAGCGCTGAGACGAGGGATCATCAAGTCTTTCCACTGACCTTGCTTGTCGATATGCCAATGTTTAAGCATCAGAGCATGCTCTTCATCGAACTGAACCGGCGCGCTCTCTTCAACAATAATAAGCCCGACCAAGCCCATACCAAGTTGTTTAACGCTATTCATGTGTGGGTGATACCAGAATGTACCCGCATCTGGTGGCGTAAACTCATAGACAAAGGTTTCACCAGGCATAATCGGAGGCTGACTTAAGAAAGGAACCCCGTCCATTTCGATCGGAATTCTCAGGCCATGCCAATGAATTGTGGTCGGTTCTGATAGCTTGTTTGTAAATCGAATCGTTACCTTTTCGTCTTGTCGACAGCGAATAATCGGCGCTGGAATCTGTCCATTAAAGGCTAAAACATTAGTACTAAATCCCTTCACCAACTCAGCGGTTGAAGGCTCAGCAGTTAAGTCATAAACGAACTTTCCTTGCTCATCAACAGACCGCTTCATTGAACAAGCAGGTAGGACGGTTAGTGCAGATATAGCTAGAGATGATTGAATAAACTTACGACGGGAAATATCCATATTTGTTGCCTTTTAGTAATAACGACCAAAATGTAACAAAATATTGAGAATAATTCTCATAAAGAAATGAAGTTTGTGGTTTGGCTATGAATAAATGAGGCTGAGATTAGTAAGCACTTACATTACATCATCAGAATTAGCGGGACGAGGGATTAATTGACTGGAATTTAGACCGGTAAAAAGCAAAAAGGCTCTAGCATTTCTGCTAGAGCCTTAAATATGGCAGGGGTGGAGAGATTCGAACTCCCAACACGCGGATTTGGAATCCGCTGCTCTGCCAATTGGAGCTACACCCCTAAAACTTTATCTTACTTCAGATTCGAAAAAACCTCNCAAAAAGGCTCTAGCATTTCTGCTAGAGCCTTAAATATGGCAGGGGTGGAGAGATTCGAACTCCCAACACGCGGATTTGGAATCCGCTGCTCTGCCAATTGGAGCTACACCCCTAAAACTTTATCTTACTTCAGATTCGAAAAAACCTCGCACTAGGCGAGGTTATCGAATAAGTGGCGGAGTGGACGGGACTCGAACCCGCGACCCCCGGCGTGACAGGCCGGTATTCTAACCAACTGAACTACCACTCCGCAGTGGACTACTTGTCGTCGCTGACAAGTCGTTCATAATTTAAAGCCTGGCGATGTCCTACTCTC
>NZ_JAKEUP010000028.1:0-43554 GCF_022397895.1 Vibrio sp. Isolate33 | reverse complement strand
GACTTGCATGTGTTAGGCCTGCCGCCAGCGTTCAATCTGAGCCATGATCAAACTCTTCAATTTAAGATTTTGTGACTCAACGAATACTGACTTCAAAACTAATATTTACCGCTCTTTCGAAAAAGAACAGAAACATGTAATTCTAAAGCCATTACCATTCCAACAGAATGGTAATGAATTGACTGTGCCAAATAACCGAAGTTATTTGTATTGGTCACTCAGTTCATTGAAATCATTTTGATTCCGAAGAATCTGTTTTATCTAACGATAAAACGTTTTGATATTCATCAACGAGTGCCCACACAGATTGATAGGTTTAAATTGTTAAAGAGCTTCTCTTCGTTGTGACTTACATCACTTCGGAAGAGGCGGCCATTCTAGCGACTTAATCCTCAGTGTCAAACACTTATTTGGAATTAATTTCTACTTTCTAAAAGTAGGAGCGAATAATCACTCAAAGCTAGTTGCCTTTACTAACATTCTGCGCTGAAGCCTTGTGGCGTCTGCCGTGTCAGTGAGGCGGCATTATAGAGATGCCGCTCTTATTGGCAAGCATTAAATGCGTTTTTTATTGAAAAAAGAGGTTAAGCGAAGACATTTCAACCAAGGGCTTATTTATACCACTTTCACCCCAAGTTTCGAACAAATTACCCACAACACCTTGTGGATAACTACTCTCCGTTATCAAAAAAGTAAGATAAACGAGCTCTTGGGTTTAGATACTCTCTCACTTGTTCCGGTAATTTACTTGGATGAACGGCATTGACGATTTTTATCTCTTTAACAAAGAGGTCAATAATCGGAGCTTGGGTTCTTGGTACGCTCGGATCATAGATAAGAACATTCGGATAAAGCATATGATTGGCATTAACTGATATCACAATCCCAATCGAATCATTTGAAAGCTGCACTACCGTTCCCGGCGGGTACACCCCCATAAACTTGACCAGCAAACTCAAGTTGTCCTGACTATATAGATGCTTGCAACTCTTATATAAGTGAGACAATGCCAGATACGGGATCATTTGTTGAGATTGCGTTTTACCATGGCAAAGGTTATCAAATGCATTAGCCACTGCGATTATCTTGGCAAATTCATCTATCTCATCTTCTTTTAAGCCTTCAGGATAACCAGAACCATCATTCATCTCATGATGTTGAGCAATCACCTTTTTGGCCCTTTCAGGAAAGTCATCAATTGTTGAGACAATATCTGCACCATATTTAGTGTGAAGCTTTAAGTAGTTTTCTTCCGGTACCGTAAGCGCACTTTGTTTTCTTAATATAGCGACTGGTATTTTGATTTTGCCTACATCGTGGAACAACGCTGCGAAGGAAAGGTCTTTTAATTGCTGCGTATTGTAACCTTTCGCTTTACCTATCATCAGCGCGACGACAGAAACATTCAGTGTATGAAAGTAGATGTCTTCAAAATCAGCTTTAGCATTCATAAGGTGCAATGTGACGTTATCATCGCTTACTAATGTTTCGACAATGTCATCGACCAGAGCTTTTACCTCCCCTACTGCATCTAAAGGTCGGTTACGGATCTTGGTCATCACAGAACGCATGCGAGCAAGCGAACGTTCGAACTCTTTCTCGCAATGACTCACTCTGCGACGATAAGAGCTTAGAGTTTCGATACGTTCATGCTTATCTTTCCACATTCTTTCTGCTTCAAGGCTTACTTGTAAATCAGTATCGGCTTCTTGCTCAATCACATGGTTAGCAGGTAGAGGAGATGTATCGCTTTGATTCAAGTTTATATAGACGTGCTTAATCCCAAGATGTCGAATTACCTTTACTTGGGCGTCATCTTTGATTTTAAAACTGTTGAATAAAAATGGGTGTTCATTCCATTTTACGGGGAGTCGTATATGCAGACCGGGCTGAATGCGATCTACGGTAATCTTTATGCTGCCCATTTTTATATATAATATTGATTAATAATCTCTATTTATAATTCTAATAAAACCAAGCAGCAATTTCACTATCCAATTTCACAGGTTCAATTTAAAGAATCGCAATGCACCATCCAGCGTATCCCAAACTTATCTTCGACCTTACCAAACCTAGCCCCCCAAAAAGTATCCGCTAACGGCGTCATTACGCGACCATCTTGCTTTAGCTTTTCAAAGATTTGCTCTTGAGTTGCGGTATCTTCAGTAACAAGAGAGAGCGCAAGGTTGTTCCCTTCTAGTTCTTTTGCCTTTACACCATCAGACATCATGAGCTTCATACCAAATGCTTCGAACTCAGCATGCATAACCCAATCAGGTTGAGCTCCCTCTATTACCTGTGGTGCATCACTAAAGAGTTGCTTAGATAAAACCACACCGCCAAAACACTTATGATAAAAATCCAACGCTTCACTACAACGACCATCAAAAAACAAGTAAGGGGTTACTGTCAGCATATCTCTCTCCTCTGTTATTTATTTAAACATAGACAATAGAAGAAGGAATGACAGGTAACAGTATGATTTAAGATGATTAATTTATTAGGAAATGAAATTACGAAGGGAAACTGCGAGATTTAGGAATGAAACAATAAGATCTGACTGATTAGACAGGTACTGATCTCGTAACCACTAAGGCAACGCTTTCCGAACTCCAGATACAACAAAGCCCCGACATGAGTCGAGGCTTTATCATTTAAATATGGTACCAGTAGGCGACTTGACTGGGCTTGCATCCAAGCCGACACGCTGGGTTTCAAATTCACAAACGCCCAAAACGACGAAAGGCCGCTATAAAAGCGACCTTTCTATATATGGTACCGGTAGGCGGACTTGAACCGCCACGCCCGAAGGCAACGGATTTTGAATCCGTCGTGTATACCAATTTCACCATACCGGCATTATCTTGGGGCATTGCCCTGTCGATGTTTGGCATTATACGTATGCGAACTGATGTGGCAAGTATAAAAACTTGAATTCATGTGTGTTTGCCGATAATTTCGCCACTAAGTCATAAGCTGTGCGTCATGTCTCTTTTCAGGTCAAGCCTTAAACTATATTCTGACGCCTCAATTTTTAAAGAAGTAATAACACCATGACATCAACAAACACTCTGCCACCAGCTGGGATAATGCGCCGATTTGGTGCCTTGTTCTATGACGCTCTTATCGTAATCGCTATTGAGATGATGGCGGCTGGCGTCATTGTTGCTCTGCTACACGCACTCATGGCTCTTGGCGTTTTCAATCATAGTGGATATGCCGATGTTAGTGACTTCTTAACTAACCACCCTATTTGGAGTCCTGCTTACACTTTTTACCTAGTAGTGGTTTGGGTGTACTTCTTTGTGTTCTTCTGGACAAGAGCAGGCCAAACGTTAGGGATGAGAGCTTGGAAGCTACGAGTTCAAAACAAAGATGGCTCTGCGATTACAATCACTCAAGCACTAATTCGCTTAGGTACTTCAGGTTTTGGACTAGCAAACTTGTGTGTTCCATTCGACCCTCAAAAACGTGGCTTCCACGATATCTGGGCAAAGACGGAAGTGGTCGTGTTACCGAAAGCTCGATAACACCATTATTCGAAATCCAAACAAGATCAAAAAAGGAAGGCGTTATACCTTCCTTTTTTCTATCTACAGTTTTCGCCTCAAGAGCATAATGGCAATTCCGAGGAACACCACGCTCGGGGCTATCGCACCAAAGGCCGGTGGTATTTGATAAACCAAACTGACTGGGCCAAAGAACTCACTGGATATATAGAAGGTAAAGCCAGCGATAACACCAGACAAAATCCTAGCTCCCATGGTCACACTTCGCAGCGGACCAAAGATAAACGATAGTGCCATCAACATCATTACTGCTATCGATATAGGTTGAGTTATCTTTCTCCACAATGCCAGTTCATAGCGTGATGCATCTTGCTCTGACGCCTTCAGATAAGACACATAATCATACAACCCACTCAAAGACAGCTCTTCTGGTTTAACCGTTACTATCGCAAGCTTATCTGGAGCTAGTGATGTCTCCCATCTATAAGTGGGTAAACTTTCTTTAGTGATCTGGATTTCATTTTCGAACGACGTAATCTCCACATCGTTCATAGTCCAAACATTGTCTCCAACGTAATCCACTTCTTCAGAGTAGATAGCCGTTTTAAGTGCTTTGTTCTCATCAAAGCGCCACATGTTCATACCGTAAAGCTTCTCATCATCTATTTTAACGATAAAGATGAAGTCATTGGCGTCACGAGCCCAGACACCGCTTTGAGTCGAAATAATATTACCACCAGCAATCGAGATAGTTCTTAAGTCACGAGCCATCTTCTGAGCTTGAGGCGCGCCCCATTGACCAAGAAGAGTCACGACGATCATGAGTGGGATAGCGGTTTTGAGTACCGATAAGCCAATATCTAACTTAGAGAAACCTGCCGCCTGCATAACGACCAGCTCAGAGCTCGCAGCCAGCATACCTAAACCAATCAATGCACCAAGCAATGCCGCCATTGGGAAGAACATTTCAATATCACGAGGAATACTCAGTAAAACGAAATACAGGGCTTGCAATAGATCGTATGTGCCACGACCAACCTTTCTCAGCTGCTCTACATACTTGATGATCCCTGAAAGACCAACAAACGTCACCAAAACCAGCGACGTTGTTGCGATGATGGTTCTGCCTATATATAAATCGAGAATCTTAAACACGGCTTAAGCCAACCTCTTATTCTTGAATTTTTCTTTCAAACGCCTTACTGGCACGCTATCCATAAAGTTTGCACCAATCGCGACAAATAACAATAACGCATTAATTGGCCACATGCCGATTACCGCCGGGATACTGCCCTCTTCAATAGAAGATTTAGTCGCACTGATTGCCAAGAAGTAAGTCAGATAAATGAGAATAGCCGGACCAATCTTTGCAAAGCGCCCTTGTCGAGGGTTTACCGCAGACAGTGGCACAACAAGCATGGTCAACAACGGAATACAAAGTACCAATGAAATACGCCACTGCAATTCCGCTTTCGCACTATTGTTAGGATTACCAATCAGTTCAAGAGTTGAAATCGCTTCCCAATCTCGACCTTTTTTCTCCACTTCACGCTGACCAATCAGCCCTTCGTATTCTTCAAAGTGCGTCACCATATAATCAAGACGTGTAGGTACACCTTCATGACGCGTACCATCGTACATAACGATGACTTGGCGACCATCACTGAGCTCTTTTACATCCCCTGACTTCGAGAACATCACACTCGGCAGAACTGAATCACGTGGGCGCATTTGAGCAACGAACACGTTTTCTAGCTTGTTACCGTCGATATCATCGATGAATACTACAGACGAGCCATCTGGCGTGCCTTCAAACTTACCCTTAGGTAGCAAATCGACACTGTTCTCTGCGGCGACTTCTTCATACATTTGTTCAACTTTGTCTTGCGACCAAGGAGATAACCAAAATGAGTTAAAGGCTGCAACCGATGCAGTAATCAAAGCTAAGTAAAGCGCAGATTGGATCAGGAATTTATTACCGATACCCGTAGCGTTCATCACTACAATTTCACTTTCAGCGTAAAGGCGGCCAAAAGTGAGCAAAATACCAATATAGATACTGAGTGGCAGCATCAACAAACCCATTGCTGGCATATTTAGACCAACAATCGACAATATGAGACTCGCAGGGATATCACCATCAGAGGCGTCCGCTAAAACACTGATGAATTTTTGGCTGAGAAACACGAGAAAGAGAACAAAAAAGATCGCAAATTGGCTCTTGATTGTCTCGCGGATCAAATATCTAACAATAATCACGCTCAAATTACCTATACAAAACTTGTTTTTTTGATTGAATCACTATAATTTCCCGTTGAACCTTTTATTTTTTTAAATTTTTAGCTAAGTGTTAGCGTTCTTCTTTAAGGTTAGTTCCATTATAGGATCCAACAAGTAAGAACCCATTATCTAACATTTAGTTCGATTTGTCTTCAGGATGTAGGAGTACGCATGGAGTTCAGTGTAAAAAGTGGCAGCCCAGAGAAACAGCGCAGCGCATGTATCGTTGTCGGTGTATTCGAACCGCGCCGCCTTTCTCCAGTAGCCGAGCAATTAGATAAGATTAGCGATGGCTACATTAGTTCACTGCTTCGTCGCGGTGATCTAGAGGGTAAACCTGGCCAGATGCTACTACTGCATCAAGTACCTGGTGTACTTTCAGAACGTGTTCTACTGGTAGGCTGTGGTAAAGAACGTGAGCTAGGCGAGCGTCAATACAAAGAAATTATTCAAAAAACCATCAGCACACTAAACGAAACAGGTTCTATGGAAGCAGTATGTTTCCTTACAGAACTTCACGTTAAAGGCCGCGACACTTACTGGAAAGTTCGCCAAGCGGTAGAAGCGACTAAAGATGGTCTTTACACATTCGACCAATTCAAGAGCAACAAGCCAGAGACTCGTCGCCCACTACGTAAATTGGTATTCAACGTACCAACACGTCGCGAGCTAAGCCTTGGTGAAAAAGCGATTTCTCACGGTCTTGCTATTGCTTCTGGTGTGAAAGCGTCTAAAGACCTTGGCAACATGCCACCAAACATTGCTAACCCAGCATACCTTGCCTCTCAAGCTCGTCGCCTAGCTGACGACTTCGAAACCGTAACGACTAAGATCATCGGTGAAGAAGAGATGGAAAAACTGGGCATGACTTCTTACCTAGCGGTAGGTCGTGGCTCTAAGAACGAATCTATGATGTCTATCATGGAGTACAAAGGCGCACCTGATTCAGATGCAAAACCGATTGTACTTGTTGGTAAAGGCCTTACGTTCGATTCAGGCGGTATCTCACTTAAGCCTGGTGAAGGCATGGATGAGATGAAGTACGACATGTGTGGTGCGGCGTCTGTATTCGGTACAATGAAAGCATTGGCGAAACTTAACTTGCCAATCAACGTTGTCGGTATTCTAGCGGGTTGTGAAAACATGCCTGGTAGCAATGCTTACCGCCCAGGTGACATTCTAACGACTATGTCAGGACAAACAGTTGAAGTTCTAAACACTGATGCTGAAGGTCGCTTGGTTCTTTGTGATGCGCTAACTTACGTTGAGCGTTTCGAACCAGATTGTGTGGTTGACGTTGCAACACTAACAGGCGCATGTGTTATTGCTCTAGGTCACCACATCAGTGGCGTTCTATCGAACCACAACCCACTGTCTCACGAACTTGTGAATGCTTCTGAGCAAGCAAGTGACCGTGCATGGCGTCTACCAATGGCAGACGAGTACCATGAGCAGTTAAACAGCCCATTCGCAGATATGGCGAACATCGGCGGCCGCCCAGGCGGTACTATCACTGCTGGTTGCTTCCTGTCTAAGTTCACTAAGAAATATCACTGGGCTCACCTAGATATCGCAGGTACAGCTTGGAAATCTGGCGCAGCGAAAGGCTCGACAGGTCGTCCTGTCTCAATGCTAGTCCAATTCTTATTGAACCGCAGCGGCCATGAGACTGAAGAGCAATCTTCAAAATAATAAAAAGGGCCTACGGGCCCTTTTTTAATAAGCGCTATTTGTCAGAGTCTATTGAGCAAGTAAGATGAATAGCCACGATTTCCAGTTCGAGTATTAAGTATGCAGACAGCTACGTTTTACATAGTGTCATCAGATAGCCCGCAAGCCAGTGAAGAAGGTTTTGCTCACTATGTGCTGTTTCTTGCTCAGCACTTTGCGAAACAAGGCGCTAAACTTTACCTCAACTGTAATGACAAAGAACATGCCGAGCGTATCGCAGAGATTTTCTGGCAAGTTGAACCCAGCGAATTTATTGCGCACAACTTAGTTGGCGAAGGTCCGAAATATTCAACCAACATTGAAATTGGCTACCAAGGTGTAAAACACAATTGGAATCGTCAGCTAGTAATTAATCTGGCCGATAATCATACAACCTTTGCGAACGCCTTTGCTCAGGTGATAGACTTCGTTCCTTGCGAAGAAAAAGCTAAGCAACTCGCTCGAGAAAGGTATAAAATTTACCGCCAGGCTGGATATCAGCTACAAACTATCGAGATTCAACATCCATAGTCAAACCTCATAGTTAAAGCTATCTTTGGATTTAGATTCAAGAAGCTTCACTTATGAAGTTTGACCACGATTAACCATTCACAGTATCCGTTTAAGAGCACTATGGAAAAGACATACAACCCAACATCAATCGAACAAGCTCTGTATCAGACTTGGGAAGAGAAAGGCTACTTTAAGCCACACGGTGACACATCAAAAGAAGCTTACAGCATCATGATCCCGCCACCGAACGTCACTGGCAGCCTACACATGGGTCACGCGTTCCAAGACACGATCATGGATACGCTTATCCGTGCTCAACGTATGAAAGGCAAAAACACGCTTTGGCAAGTGGGTACTGACCACGCTGGAATCGCAACTCAAATGGTTGTTGAGCGTAAGATTGCTGCTGAAGAAGGCAAAACAAAACACGACTACGGCCGTGAAGCTTTCATCGACAAGATCTGGGAATGGAAAGGCGAATCAGGTGGCACGATCACTCAACAACTTCGTCGTCTTGGTGCATCTGTAGACTGGAATCGTGAGCGATTCACTATGGATGACGGCCTATCGGCTGCGACTCAAGAAGTATTTGTTCGTCTATACGAAGAAGACCTAATCTACCGTGGTAAGCGTCTAGTAAACTGGGATCCTAAACTGCACACTGCAATTTCTGATCTTGAAGTTGAAAACAAAGACAAAAAAGGCTTCATGTGGCACTTCCGCTACCCGCTTGCGAACGGTGTTAAAACAGCTGATGGCAAAGACTACATTGTTGTTGCTACTACGCGTCCAGAAACCATGCTTGGTGATACTGGCGTAGCCGTAAACCCAGAAGATCCACGTTACAAAGATCTTATCGGTAAAGAAATCCTGCTTCCTGTTGTGAACCGTCTTATCCCTATCGTAGGCGATGAGCACGCAGACATGGAAAAAGGTACAGGTTGTGTGAAGATCACCCCTGCTCACGACTTTAACGATTACGAAGTTGGTAAGCGCAACAACCTACCAATGATCAACATCCTAACGTTCAACGCTGATATCCGTGATGCTGCTGAAGTATTCACAACCAACGGCGAAGAGAGCGATGTTTACTCAACAGATATCCCTGCTAAATACCAAGGCATGGAGCGCTTTGCTGCTCGTAAAGCTATTGTTGCTGAATTCGAAGAACTTGGTCTTCTTGAAGAGATCAAAGATCACGACCTAACCGTACCTTACGGCGACCGTGGTGGCGTAGTTATCGAACCAATGCTGACTGACCAATGGTACGTACGTACAGCACCTCTTGCTGAGCCTGCAGTTAAAGCCGTTGAAGATGGTCAAATCCAGTTCGTGCCTAAACAGTACGAAAACATGTACTTCGCGTGGATGCGTGACGTTCAAGACTGGTGTATCTCTCGTCAACTTTGGTGGGGCCACCGCATCCCAGCATGGTATGACAACGATGGTAAAGTTTACGTAGGTCGTACTGAAGAAGAAGTTCGTGAAAAGAACAACCTAGCGCCTGTTGTTGTACTTAAGCAAGACGACGACGTACTGGATACTTGGTTCTCTTCTGCACTTTGGACGTTCGGCACACAAGGCTGGCCTGAAGATACTGAAGCACTAAAAACATTCCACCCATCTGAAGTTCTAGTATCTGGTTTTGATATTATCTTCTTCTGGGTTGCTCGTATGATCATGATGACCATGCACTTCGTGAAAGACGAAGATGGCAAGGCTCAAGTACCTTTCAAAACCGTTTACATGACAGGTCTTATCCGTGATGAAAACGGCGACAAGATGTCTAAGTCGAAAGGTAACGTACTTGACCCAATCGACATGATTGACGGCATCGGCCTTGAAGAGCTAGTAGAGAAGCGTTGTGGCAACATGATGCAACCTAAACTGGCTGCTAAGATCGAAAAAGCAACACGTAAAACTTTCGAAAACGGTATCGAACCATACGGTACTGACGCACTGCGTTTCACTCTTGCTGCTATGGCTTCAACGGGCCGTGACATCAACTGGGACATGAAGCGTCTTGAAGGTTACCGTAACTTCTGTAACAAGCTATGGAACGCAAGCCGTTACGTACTGATGAATACAGAAGAGCACGATTGTGGCATGTCACTGTCTGTTGAAGACCGTGCAAACATGGAATTCTCTCTAGCAGATAAGTGGATTGAATCTCAGTTTGAAGTTGCAGCGAAAGAGTTTAATGCTCACCTAGACAACTACCGTCTAGACATGGCAGCAAACACGCTTTACGAATTCATCTGGAACCAATTCTGTGACTGGTACCTAGAGCTAACTAAACCTGTTCTTTGGAAAGGTACTGAAGCTCAACAACAAGCGACTCGTTACACGCTTATCACGGTTCTAGAGAAGACTCTACGTCTTGCTCACCCTGTTCTTCCTTACATCACTGAATCTATCTGGCAGAGTGTTAAGCCGCTAGTAGACGGCGTTGAAGGCGAGACAATCATGACTCAAGCGCTTCCTCAGTTTAACGAAGATAACTTCAATGCTGAGATCGTTGAAGACATCGAATGGGTTAAGACTTTCATTACCGCTATCCGTAACCTACGTGCGGAATACGACATTGCACCAAGCCAAGGCTTAGAAGTAATGATCAAAGTCGCTGATGAGAAAGACGCTGCTCGTATCGAAGCGAACAAGATCGTTCTAAACTCTCTAGCTAAACTAGACGACATTAAAGTTCTAGCAGACGGCGAAGAGACTCCGGCTTGTGCAACTAAACTGGTTGGCAAATCTGAGCTGATGATCCCGATGGCGGGTCTTATCGACAAAGATGCAGAGCTTGCTCGTCTAGATAAAGAAGTCGCTAAGACTCACGGTGAGATTAAGCGTATCGAAGGTAAGCTAGGTAACGAAGGTTTCGTAGCTAAAGCACCAGAAGCGGTTATCGCGAAAGAGCGTGAGAAGCTTGAAGGTTACCAAGAGACTCTTGTTAAGCTTGAAGAGCAAAAAGCGACCATCGCTGCTCTTTAAAACTGAATGAACGAGGAGGTTTCTACCCTCTCGCTCTAGATAAAAAGGTTGGCCTTTATGGTCAGCCTTTTTTTATGCTCCAAGTTCCAGTCTAGTCAAACTCACTCTAGTTAATTGATAGCTTTTGCCTATCAAAACAATCTTAACTACCCATTAGATTTAATGATAATAATTCTCAATAATAGTTCTATCGAAACAACACAACGACTGAGCAATTATCATGAAAAAGACACTAACCTTTGCTGCATTACATTTTACTATCGCATTTAGTGTCGCTTACGTACTAACAGGCGACATCTTAATTGGTAGCTTAATCGCTATGATTGAGCCTTCTGTGAATACCGTCGCCTTCTATTTTCATGAAAAGGCGTGGGCGCAAGTTCCAGCGCTTAAGGCTCGTCAATGGATGACAAAGTTAAAAACAGCAAGCTTTGCAACCATTCACTTTAGTGTTGCCTTTACCGTCGTCTACTTGTTGACTGGCGATGCCTTCATCGGCGGCGTGATGGCTTTGCTTGAGCCAACTTTAAATACAGTTGCTTACTACTTCCATGAGAAAGTGTGGCTACGAAAAGCAGAAAGACAAACAGCCCAACCTCAGTTCTGTTTGCACCAACATGCTTAATTAAGAGAATTTACCATTGACAAAGTTGCGCACCGCAATTAAATTAATTGCGGTGCGCAACTTTACTTAAAGGTGAAAATTATGGATGCTCGAAAGCTAAGACAATACTCCCGCCAAGCCGTGCGCTTACTGGGTATGCTTGATAAACAATGTGGTGAGGTCACGCTCACTCCTGTCCAATCTCATGCATTAGGAGAGATCCAACTCCAACCTTTAACCATCAATCAATTAGCACAACAGCTCAATGTCGATAAATCTAATGCCAGTCGAACGGTGGCTGGCCTCAGCAAACTTGAGTTGGTAGAGACTATCGAAAATCCAAAAGACAAACGCAGCCAATTGGTGACACTGACGTCTCTTGGGCAAAACATGTTGAGTCAATTAGACGTGCAACAAAACACCTTTTTCGAAGACATGCTGCTGACTCTCAATGAAGATGAACAACAACAGCTGAAAGTTGGATTGGAGGCTTACTTAAAAGGGTTAGCGAATGTCTGCCAAACTGACGAATTCATACTTCGCCCACTCACTCAATCAGATAACCCGCAGTTAGCCGAGGTGATTCGTAAAGTTTCAGCGGAACATGGGCTAACCGAAGATAAAGGTTATGGCGTGGCTGATCCTACCCTTGATGACATGTACTCTGTCTATAACAAAGAGAACGCAATGTACTGGGTGATCGAATATCAAGGTGAAGTGGTAGGTGGCGGTGGTTTTGCGCCATTAGCAGGCCGAGCAGATGTGTGTGAGCTGCAGAAAATGTACTTCCTACCACAAACCCGAGGGCAAGGTTTGGCAAAGCGCATCGTAGCTCAAAGCCTAACACTGGCTAAGCAACTTGGTTACCAACACATGTACTTAGAAACAACGGAATGCTTGGGTGCTGCAGTAAAACTCTATGAAAAACTGGAGTTTGAACACCTTGATTCAGCTTGGGGAGAAACAGGCCATGATGCTTGTGAAGTTGTCATGGCCAAAGCGTTATAAGTATCAGACGCTAGTTGCTAGCTTTTAACGTAAAAAGTTACTCACACAAGACGCTGGATTTAAGGCAACGAAAGAGCTCTCTTTTTGCCCATCGAGTTCAACTTCTAACTGGTATAAGTGCTTAGGGTTAGGCTTCTCAAGGTTAAATACCATAGGAGCCTCCACCTGAAACACAACGCCAGTATGCTCAGCTCGCACATCTATCGGCATCACGAGTGTCATGCCGTTGAACTTAATTGATGCAGATACCAAACCTGCTTTTAGCGTCTGATAAATCACATCCACTTTAAACTCACAGCCACCACCGTGGTGCCAGATCTGCTCTGTGACGACTTGTTCTAGTTTGACGTTTCGAACGAACTGTAGGTACGGTGCTTGCCAAATCCCGATGCGTGAATCAGATTTAGCGATAGCCTGCGAAGATATAGACTCATCCATATCTTCCTCGAGTAACAGGCTCTCCTCTTCTTCAAGGAAAAGGATCTCAAAACGGTTTCGGCCAGACTGCATATAAGGGCGGATATCTTTGCGATATTCAGCTTGGCTACCATCGCAATCAAACACAGCCACACCATTAAGTCGTACTTCAGCAAAGTAATCGACACCCGCTACGACTAACTCAACGAATGGGCAGGCCAACATAGCATCATCAACTTCGATGTCATGCATCAGGTGCCACTCTTGCTCTGCGATTTCATCTTCACTTAAGCTATCAGGGAGCTTTGAGCTTAATGGAGCAGGAAAGGTAATGTCATCTTGTGGGATAGAGAGATCCGTCAGTGGCGAAATTTGCCAAAGACCATCGAGAAGTAACCGCATATCATTCCTTGAGCCAGATCAATTTTGACCGCATTATAATGAATGAATGCATTTAAAGACATTTATTTTTCTGAGGATAAAAAAATGCCAACTCTAGGCTGGCATTCTTTCAAACTGGGAAGAAATTACTCTTCGCCTTCATCATCTTCGTCAGGGTAGATAGCATCTTCACCTTCGTAGTAAGTGCCCCAACCGTCGTAGATAATGTCGAATTTCTCTGCAAGGTTCACAAGCTTCTCAACTTGCGCATCGATCGCCTCTGCATCTAAAGCTGACTGCATGGTTGCATCACAACAAAGTAGCTTGTTGCCATCTTCGTCTTCTGTCTCTTCAGCTTCAAGCACTTCAAAGCCCATTTTGAATGCTTCAACAACTGCTTTCTCAAGCACTTCGAAATCTTCAGCAAATAGGTGATGCTCGATATCGTATAGAGCTTCAGGATCGCTACCATCTTCAATTAGTGCTGCAATGATGTCGCGAGTCTCTTCCTTTTGAAATTCAATTAATTCCGCTACTGATAGATATTCATCTTCGTGAGACATGTGTCTGCTCCAGAGTGTTGACTATGAAAAGATCAAATTTGATTGCCACGAAATATGGCACGGATCGTCCAGAAAAGCCACCCAGATCAGGCTTAGAAAGGTAAGTTTATCGCCAGATAGCGGGAGCAATATCAATTCAAAAGTGAAATCAAAATCACAGAAACAAATTTTCAACATTTTATTAACTGACGTCTGTTTTAGCATTTCATCTTTATTGTCGCTTCAAGCGTATTTGAATAGAAATTGCGTGCTTAGTCACCACAGATGCATACGCTCAACCCGTTTCAAGGTGCATAAAATCCCAGCTTGCTATCAAAAAGTGAATAATAGTGAATAAAAAGTCACGAATAATAAGCAAAATAGATTTCTCGCACATGGAAAATTGAGCATAGATCCTCAAAACAGTTGTTCCATGAGATATACGCTCAATTAGTGCTTAACCCCAAAAAACCAAATTAATCCGGTTTTTAATACCGTAAATTCAAAAAATACTTTGTATTTACGCAACCTCCAAAACTTGCATATTACGGCCAAGCTTGTCATAAATAGACGCTGGATTAATAGTAAGGATGCAAAATGAGTAAGCTGTACGTTGGCTCCGAAGTCGGTCAATTAAGACGAGTTCTCCTAAATAGACCTGAAAGAGCACTCACCCACCTCACCCCTTCAAACTGTCATGATCTTCTATTTGATGATGTGCTTGCTGTTGAAGCTGCTGGTGAAGAACATGATGCTTTTGCAGAGACACTGCGTAGTCAAGACGTAGAAGTACTACTGCTACACGACTTGCTTGTCGAAACGCTTGCCGTACCTCAGGCTCGTGAATGGCTGCTGAATACTCAAATCTCAGATTTCCGTTATGGGCCGACTTTTGCCCGTGACTTAAGAAGCTACCTTGCTCAAATGGATAATGAGCATCTAGCAACGATCTTACTCGGTGGCTTGGCTTATTCTGAGCTCCCAATCAAATCGTCGTCGATGCTACCTAAAATGCATCGTCCACTCGATTTCGTTATCGAACCACTGCCGAACCACCTATTTACGCGTGATACCTCGTGCTGGGTTTATGGCGGTGTATCGCTGAACCCTATGATGAAACCAGCTCGTCAACGTGAAACAAACCACTTGCGTGCTATCTACCGCTGGCACCCTGTGTTTGCCAGACAAGACTTCATCAAGTACTTCGGTGATGAAGATCTACACTACGACAACGCCAATATTGAAGGCGGTGACGTACTGGTTATCGGTAAAGGCGCGGTACTGGTTGGTATCTCTGAGCGTACTAAACCACAAGGTGTTGAAAACCTAGCAGCGAGTTTGTTCCGTTCGGGTCAAGCAACCGAAGTGATTGCTATCGATTTACCAAAACACCGCTCTTGTATGCACCTTGATACGGTGATGACCCACATGGATATCGACACTTTCTCAGTCTACCCAGAGATTGTTCGCAAAGATCTAGATACTTGGCGCCTAACACCAAAAGAAAATGGTGAGATGCGTGTAGAGAAAGCGGAAAACTACCTGTCAGCAATTGAAGGGGCTCTAGGCCTTGATCAGCTGAAGATCATCACAACTGGCGGTGACAACTATGAAGCTGAACGCGAGCAGTGGAATGACGCTAACAACGTACTGACAGTGAAACCGGGTACTGTTATCGGCTATGAACGCAATGTTTACACCAACGAGAAGTACGACAAAGCGGGCATCGAAGTTCTGACAATTCCAGGCAACGAGTTAGGTCGTGGCCGTGGTGGCGCTCGTTGTATGAGCTGTCCTATCGAAAGAGACGGCATCTAAGCTGATAGTTCAATAGAGCAAGCACAATAACTTATCTAGGCCAGTACCATCGTACTGGCCTTTTTCATTAAATAAATAAAATAAATATTCACAAATATAGCATTTTTATGTTTAACTGAATTCTTCATTGATTCTATATACACAAGGAGCGAGAGATGGCCTTTAATCTTCGCAATCGTAACTTTCTAAAACTTCTCGACTTTACTCCTAAAGAGATTCAGTTTTTACTCGATCTGTCTGCTGACCTGAAAAAAGCTAAGTATGCAGGTACAGAGCAGAAAAAGCTTAACGGTAAAAACATCGCTTTGATCTTTGAAAAAGCATCAACTCGAACTCGATGTGCTTTTGAGGTAGCGGCCTTTGATCAAGGCGCTCAAGTCTCTTATTTAGGCCCCTCTGGTTCTCAGATTGGTCAGAAAGAATCAATGAAAGATACAGCTCGAGTATTAGGTCGTATGTACGACGGCATTGAATACCGTGGTTTTGGCCAAAGCATTGTCGAAGATCTTGGCGCATACGCTGGTGTGCCGGTTTGGAACGGCTTAACCGATGAATTCCATCCGACTCAGATCTTGGCTGACTTCCTCACCATGATCGAACATGGTCGTGGTAAACACCTACACCAAATCAGCTTTGCTTATCTAGGCGATGCGCGTAACAACATGGGTAACTCACTGTTAGTTGGTGCTGCGAAAATGGGCATGGATATTCGCCTTGTCGCGCCAAAAGCCTTTTGGCCAGAAGAACAACTTGTCGAAGAGTGCCAAGCCATTGCACAAAACACTGGTGCCAAAATCACGCTAACCGAAGACGTTGCTGAAGGCGTGAAAGGTTGTGATTTCCTTTACACCGATGTTTGGGTCTCGATGGGCGAGGCGCCAGAAGCTTGGGACGAACGTGTTGCTGTTATGACGCCTTACCAAGTGAATATGGAAGTTATTAAGCTCACTGGTAACCCTCAAGTGAAATTCATGCACTGCTTACCCGCTTTCCACAACAATGACACTGTGATTGGTCAGCAAGTCGCTGACAAGTATGGAATGAACGGCTTGGAAGTGACGGACGAAGTGTTTGAATCTGACTACTCAATTGTATTTGATGAAGCAGAAAATCGCATGCACACCATCAAGGCGGTTATGGTCGCAACGCTTGGTCAATAGACAATAATGAAAGTAAACAAAAGCTTGATGTAATCGCTTGCGCTCACAAATTGAAAGCGTATAATTCTCGGCAATTTGTCTGAGAGTAGTGAAAATGACGCCAAGCAATGTTGTGATAAAACATAATAAAATTGTGAAAACACCTAATATTGCTCGCAAGCTAGCATGCTTGCCAGGCCGTCTATTCTGCTTTTCAGCACTTTTTTAAAGCCTCCCATTATGGGGGGCTTTTTTATGGCTAATACATTATTGTGGGGAAGAAGATCATGGCGAATTCGCTCTATCAAAAGCACATCATCTCAATTCCAGAGCTTTCTCGTGAAGAGCTAGAATTAATTGTTCAAACGGCAGGTCAACTTAAAGCTGAACCAAACCCAGAACTCATCAAGAACAAAGTTGTTGCCAGCTGCTTCTTCGAACCTTCAACACGAACTCGTCTCTCTTTTGAAACTGCGATTCAACGCATCGGTGGTGATGTGATTGGTTTCGACAGTGGCGGTAATACTTCACTGGCGAAGAAAGGTGAAACGCTAGCAGACTCAGTGCAGGTTATCTCTTCATACGTTGATGCTTACGTAATGCGCCACCCTCAAGAAGGTGCTGCACGCCTAGCTTCTGAATTCTCTAACGGCGTACCTGTGATTAATGCAGGTGACGGTGCAAACCAACACCCGACACAAACACTATTAGACTTGTTCTCTATCGCTGAAACACAAGGCCGCCTAGATAACCTAAACGTGGCATTCGTTGGTGACCTTAAGTACGGTCGTACGGTTCACTCTCTGACTCAAGCACTCGCGAAATTCGACAACATCTGTTTCTACTTTGTAGCCCCAGAAGCGTTGGCGATGCCTGACTACATTTGTGAAGAGCTTGATGAAGCGGGCATCAAGTACCAACTACTAACTGACATGGAAGATGTGATTCCTGAACTGGATGTTCTGTACATGACGCGAGTTCAAAAAGAGCGCTTTGATGAGTCGGAATACGCGCACATCAAATCAGCGTACATCCTAACGGCTGCACTTCTAGAAAACGCACGCGATAACCTGAAGGTTCTACACCCTCTTCCTCGTGTTGACGAAATTACTATCGATGTCGATAAAACACCTTACGCTTACTACTTCCAGCAAGCCGAGAACGGTGTTTACGCACGTGAAGCATTGCTAGCCCTTGTTCTTAACGAAACGCTGTAGAGGAGAGATATCATGTCTAAAGAGACTCAATTAAAAGTTGAAGCAATCAGAAACGGTACTGTTATCGACCATATCCCAGCGAACATCGGGATCAAGGTGCTAAAACTGTTCGACATGCACAACTCTCACCAGCGTGTGACCATTGGCCTAAATCTGCCGTCATCTGCACTAGGTGGAAAAGACCTGCTCAAGATTGAGAATGTGTTTATTACAGAAGAACAGGCAAGCAAGCTAGCGCTTTACGCACCTCACGCAACAGTGAACCAAATCGAAGATTACGAAGTGGTTAAGAAGTTAGCCTTAGAACTTCCAGAGCAAATCAACGATGTGTTCGAGTGTCCAAACACTAACTGCATTACACACAACGAGCCTGTTGAAAGCAGCTTTAAGATCTTTGAAAAGAAAGAAGATATTCGATTGAAGTGTAAGTACTGCGAAAAAGTTTTCTCTCGCGAAATCGTGACAGAAAGATAACATCATACGGCAACCCGTTTGAACGCAAAAACTATCAAATACCTCGCCTGTGCGGGGTATTTTGCGCTTTACCTAGCCTAAGTTTGAAGGCACACTGAAAAACGATTTTTATCTAATAACTGATGGAATAAACCAATGACTAAAGTACTTCACACAGAATCTGCTCCAGCTGCAATCGGCCCATACGTACAAGGTGTTGACCTTGGCAACATGGTACTGACTTCTGGTCAAATCCCAGTAAACCCAGCAACTGGTGAAGTATCTGCGGATATCGCAGTGCAAGCTCGCCAATCTCTAGACAACGTTCAAGCGGTTGTTGAAGCTTCAGGCCTGACTGTAAAAGACATCGTAAAACTAACGGTATTCGTTAAAGACCTAAACGACTTCGGCACAGTAAACGAAGTTTACGGCAAATTCTTTGATGAGCACGGCGTTGCAAACTACCCTGCGCGTTCATGTGTTGAAGTAGCTCGTCTGCCAAAGGATGTCGGTATCGAGATCGAAGCTATTGCGGTTCGTAAATAGTCTTTCTAAATCTAAAATAAACGTCTGAGCATAAAGCTGAGCGTTTAGCAGATACAAAAAAGGTTGCCCTATTGGCAACCTTTTTTATTGTTCAGCGTTTTGCTCAATTACTTCTTGTTGAGCTCAACCACTTCTTTGTCTAATTCTTCAAGTTTCGCAGCCATTTGCTCACGAGCTAAGTTAGCCAGTTCACGAACGTTAGACTTATCAAAACCTTCAGTGCTGATTGGTGGCAGCATCTCAACAATCACATGACCATTGTTCCAACGGTTTAGCTTCACGCCACCGGTTGAGCTACACACGATAGGGATAATCGGTAAACCAGCGCCAATTGCAGCGTGGAAAGCACCCGTTTTGAATGGCAGCAAACCACGGCCACGAGAACGAGTTCCTTCAGGGAACATCCATACAGAAACATCGCTCTCTTTTAGGCTAGTCACTACCTGATCAATGGTACCTACTGCTTTGCTGCGGTTAGCACGGTCAATAAGAATGTTACCCGTCAGCCAGTAAAGCTGACCAAATAGCGGCATCCACACTAGGCTCTTCTTACCAACCGTCACAACTTTAGGCGTTACCGCTGATGAAATCGTGAATAGATCCCAGCTGTTCTGGTGGTTCGCCACATAAACATGTTGGCCGCGAGAGTATGCATCTTCTGGGATACGAAGTTCTAACTTCATACCGAAAATTTTCGACATACGGCCGAAGTAACGGCCAAAGGTAAATACGTGTTTCGGGTTACGTGGGCTCAGTAAACAGTAACCACACCCAAACACAAACATAAGAACCGCAAATATCGCCACTGCGAAAATACGTAATATTGCTATCATTTTGTTCCTCACCAACCGCTAAGCGGATTCATCTATTCGCACAAACACTGGCAATAGATTCACTTGCGGTAAATACAACTATAAAAAAGCCGAAACCAAGGTTCCGACTTTTGTGTTTTCATTTTACTGATTCATGAACTCACTAACCTAAGTTAGCTAGACTCACGAAATCGTGTAATGTTTGCGCCTAGGGCTGACAGTTTATCTTCAATCTTATCGTAGCCACGATCGATGTGATAAATACGGTCAACAATAGTTTCACCTTGAGCGATACAGCCAGCAATAACAAGGCTCGCTGATGCACGAAGATCCGTTGCCATTACTTGAGCGCCGCTCAATTTTTCCGTTTCGCCACAGATAGCCGTGTTGCCTTCGATTTCTGCTTTTGCACCCATTCGCTGTAATTCAGGAATGTGCATGAAGCGGTTTTCAAAGATAGTCTCAGTGATAACACCACTGCCCTTCGCCATCATGTTAAGCAAAGTAAACTGGGCTTGCATGTCGGTTGGGAAACCAGGGTGAGGTGCTGTTACGATTTTCACCGCTTTCAGCTCACGACCTGTCATATCAAGGCTGATCCAGTCTTCGCCCGTTTCAACCTTCGCACCCGCTTCTTCAAGCTTCGCTAATGCAGCTTCAAGAAGATGAGCGTTAGTGTTACGACAAACGACTTTACCGCCAGATACTGCTGCTGCAACAAGGAACGTACCCGTTTCAATACGGTCTGCAACCACAGAGTGTTGACCACCACCAAGGCGTTCAACCCCTTCGATAGTAATCGTGTCTGTACCTGCGCCAGAGATCTTAGCACCTAGCTTGTTTAGGAAGTCTGCGGTATCAACAATCTCAGGCTCACGCGCAGAGTTGTCTAATACTGTTGTACCTTCCGCTAGTGTTGCTGCACACATGATAGTAATCGTAGCGCCAACGCTTACTTTATCCATCACGATGTGCGCGCCTTTCAGACGGCCATCAACGCTTGCTTTAACATAACCATCTTCCAACCTAATCGTTGCACCTAGCTGCTCTAGGCCATGGATATGCAGATCAACTGGACGAGCACCAATCGCACAACCACCAGGAAGTGACACTTGGCCTTCACCAAAACGAGCTACCAGTGGACCTAAAGCCCAGATAGAAGCACGCATTGTTTTTACTAAATCGTAAGGCGCACAAAATTCATTAATTTCGCTGCCATCAACATGAACACTACCGTTACGTGATACTTTAGCGCCAAGACGCTTTAGTAGTTCCATCGTAGTATCGATGTCACGTAGGTGAGGAACATTACTCACTTCCACTGGCTCTTCAGCAAGAATTGAAGCAAATAAGATAGGTAGCGCTGCATTTTTTGCGCCTGAGATCGTCACTTCACCGCTTAGCGGCTTGTCCGATCCAATAACTCGAAACTTTTCCATCATAAACCTTAAAGTGACATCAGTTTCTTATCACGTTCCCACTCTTCTGGCGTGAAAGCCTTAATAGAAAGAGCATGGATGTCATTGCGTTGAATGTATTCCATTAGTGGGCCGTAGATTAGTTGCTGCTTCTTAACTCGATTCATGCCGTCAAAACATGGATCAACTGCAACAACTTCGTAATGACTGCCTTCACCCTTCACGAAAATCTCTTGAAGGTTCAGTGCCTCTGCTAATAATTCTTGTACTTTTGTGCTGTCCACAAATAGCTCCTGCCTAATTTTTTATGTGTTCTGCCATCATTGGCTGGATATTGCTCAATTGGAACAACGTTCGTAATTGTTCTGGCACGAAACTGAGCATTATATGACAGTTTTGATTTTTTGCATGCTCTAATAAGTGAATTAGCATCACCATTCCTGCTGAATCGACTCGATTTATATGGCTAAGGTCAATTTCAACGCTCGATTCCGTTGTTTGCCACTTTTCCAATATACGCCAGATTGCAGGGACACTGTCTCGGTCGATATCACCGAGCAGCTGATACTCTTTAGAGCTTAGTGCTTGCCATTGAGAATGGCTCATTATTTGTTACTCTCAAAACGAATCGGTTGTGCGGCCAGTTTCTCTAGTTCGTCGGCAACTTGTAAGATGCCTTCCTGACGAATCTTAGTATTCCACTCTGACTGCTTGCTCGATAACAGGCTAATACCTTCGGCAACCATATCAAATGCCTTCCACTCGCCCGACTTTTTGTCTTTGCGAAGCTTAAATTCAAGCTTGATGTTTGGTCGCGGCGAATCGATGATGTCTACCTTGATACTGGTAATACGACTATCCGCTTTGATTTTTGGTTCAGGACCAAATTCAATTGTCTGATCGGTATATTGAGTCAGTACCTGAGCGTAAGAAGAAACCAGGTATTTACGGAATGAATCGATAAATACACGCACGTCTTTTCTATCCGCGCCTTTCAGGTTTGGCCCTAGTAACTTAAGTGCTGCATATTGCGCATTCACATAAGGCATCAACTCTTCTTCCACAATGACCTTCAATAATTCTGGGTCTTGGTGGATGTTGTCTTGTTCGCTCTTCAGACGATCAAATGCAACTTCTGCTACTTGAGTCATCATCTGGTACGGCTGAGTACGATCAATCGCTTCTGCAGCAAAAGCTTGAGCCGACACCAGAAAAGCGACGGCTGTCAGAAACCATATCTTCAATAATTTATTCATCTTTAACATATGCCTACTCCTTAGCTTCGCTATCATCAGAA
Source organism: Vibrio sp. Isolate33 (assembly GCF_022397895.1). NCBI lineage: Bacteria > Pseudomonadati > Pseudomonadota > Gammaproteobacteria > Vibrionales > Vibrionaceae > Vibrio > Vibrio sp. Isolate33. The sequence continues at coordinate 20,896 of NZ_JAKEUP010000028.1, read as the reverse complement.
CCACCAACGCTATACAGCACTTGGCCAATCAAATCTTCTAGTACCAATGCCGACTTAGTGTCTTCAATCGAGTCACCATCAACCAACATCTCTTCATCATCAAAAATGAAACCCGGCACCAAGCTGATGTACTGCTCACCGATTAAGCCAGATGTTAAGATTTGAGCACTAGAGGTATCTGGAAATTGTGAGTACTTCGAATCAATAGACAATTGAACCACTGGAAGGTAGCTCTCGGTATCAAGTTCAATGCTTTGAACTCGGCCAACAACCACACCACCCACTTTCACAGGAGAACGAACCTTTAGGCTACCAATGTTGTCAAAGGTCGCTTTTAGGTTGTAAGTATGGTTCGAACCTATACCTTTTACGTCAGCGACTTGAAAGATCATGATTAAGATTGCGCAAATTCCGGCAATAACAAAGGTGCCGACCCATAATTCTAATTTTCGAGTTTGTTGCATGATTAATTCCCAAACATCAATGCGGTAAGAACAAAATCTAGCCCTAATACCGCTAGAGAAGAGTGCACTACTGTGCGTGTGGTTGCCTGACTGATACCTTCAGAGGTCGGTACCGCATCATAACCATTGAAAAGTGCGATCCAAGTGACGGTGATAGCGAAGACCATACACTTGATCATGCTGTTACCAATATCTCGGCCTAGCTCAACAGAAGACTGCATCGCAGACCAGAAACTACCGTGGTCAATACCTTTCCAATCAACACCCACTAACTGACCGCCCCAAATACCTACCGCCATAAAGATCATAGCAAGCAATGGCATTGAGATAAGCCCGGCCCAAAGTCGTGGTGCAATAATGCGTTTTAGAGGATCAACGGCCATCATCTCAAGACTTGAGATCTGCTCCGTAGCCTTCATTAGGCCGATCTCAGCCGTTAACGCCGAACCTGCGCGACCTGCAAACAGCAGTGCAGTCACCACAGGGCCAAGCTCACGTAGTAATGAGAGCGCGACCATTTGACCAAGGTTGCCCTCAGCACCGTAGTCAATTAACACAACATAACCCTGCAGGCTAAGTACCATGCCAATGAACAGACCCGAAACTAAAATAATAGCCAATGACTGAACGCCAACGCTATAGAGTTGTTTTACTAATAAAGGGAAGTTTTTTAGTCGCGGGATGCCAAACAAAGCCCCGAATAACATCAGGCTTGCTCGACCAAATGACTCGCAAATCGCAAGTGTGCGTTTACCGACACCCGCAATACTTTTAGCAATCATATTAAAACAAATCCTTTTCTAGACTTTGTGCTGGGAATCTAAACGGCACCGGGCCATCAGCTTCACCTTGCAAGAATTGCTGCACTCTCGGATCGTCGTTGTTGTGCAACTCTTCCGGCGTTCCCGCAGCAATGATTTTGCTATCGGCCATAAGGTAAACCCAATCCGCAATACTCATTACTTCTGGAACATCGTGAGAAACGACAATCGAGGTTAAGCCCAACGCTTGATTGAGGTTACGAATAAGCTCAACCAAAACACCCATAGTGATTGGGTCTTGGCCAACAAACGGTTCATCGTACATGATGAGTTCTGGATCCAAGGCAATAGCACGTGCCAACGCCGCTCTTCTCGCCATGCCACCAGACAATTCACTCGGCATTAACTGTGCCGCCCCTCGTAACCCTACCGCCTCAAGCTTAAGTAATACGATGGTACGAATAAACTTTTCATTCAGTTCAGTGTGTTCACGTAGTGGAAACGCCACATTATCAAAGACATTGAGATCCGTAAAAAGTGCACCCGACTGGAAAAGCATGCTCATTTTTTTTCGTGCTTGATACAGCTTTCGACGTGATAATGCAGGGATATTGTCGCCATCAAACCAGATTTCGCCTTCATCTGGCGGCAATTGACCACCAATCAAACGCAGCAAGGTCGTTTTACCGATCCCTGACGGCCCCATGATTGCGGTTATCTTGCCTTGAGGTACCTCTAAACTTATATCATCAAAGATAACGCGATCACCGCGTGAAAAGCTGAGGTTCTTAACTTTCACAAGCTCAGTGTTCAACATATTTTTGTTGTTTCCTTGCTTTAAAAAACGCCATTTATGGCTGCAATAATAATGAGTCTACTTTAGAATTAAAAGCACTGTTCGATTAATTCATATTAAACAGAAAAGTATGGCAGGGATTTGAAAGCATTGAGAAATTATCCATTCGATTCTATTTCTTTACTACTAACTGGTAATTAATTTGTCGAGTGACTTCCCTTTTAACTAGCAACAAGTCAAAATTAGCGGTTAATTCTCCGTTTTTTATTAATTTTTAGGAATCATCATGCTTGAAGCGATTGCGTTTCTTATTATCGGTCTAGGTTTTTTGGTGTGGAGTGCAGATAAGCTGGTTTACGGTGCCGCTGCTCTTGCTCGAAACTTCGGTATTTCACCACTAGTTATCGGTATGACGATCTTAGCAATGGGGTCTTCGGCTCCTGAAATGATGGTTTCTGCAACTGCAGCCCTTGATGGCAAAACAGATACAGCCGTTGGTAACGTTTTAGGTTCAAACATCGCCAACATCGCCCTGATTTTAGGTATTACAGCGCTGATTAAGCCATTATCTATTAGCTCAGGCGTGATTCGTCGTGAACTCCCATTAATGATCGGTGTCACTCTATTAGCGGGCGCCCTATTGTGGGACAACCACCTAGGCTTCTATGAAGGCGTGTTGTTGTTTGTTCTTTTTGCCGCGTTTCTGTTTGCTATGTTGCAAATCAGTCGCAGCGAGAAAAAGAACGGCGATGCTTTCCTTGATGAACAAGAATCAGAGATCCCTGAAGGCGTAAGTAACCCTAAAGCCGCAATGTGGGTGGTGATTGGTCTAATCGTCTTACCTTTAGCTGCTGATATGCTAGTAGATAACGCTGTGATCATCGCGAAATTCTTCGGCATGAGCGACCTTGTGATTGGTTTAACCATCATTGCCGTTGGTACAAGCCTTCCTGAACTTGCTGCATCACTGGCTGGTGTAATGAAAGGTGAAGATGATATGGCCGTGGGTAATATCATCGGTTCAAACGTATTCAACATCCTTGCCGTTATGGGTATCCCAGGCATCTTGAACCCTTCAATCTTAAGCGAGTTTGCAATGGGCCGTGACTTCTGGGTAATGCTAGGTGTATCACTATTGCTTGTTGTGATGGCGCTAGGAAAATCACGCAGTGTGAATCGTATTGAAGGCGGCGTGTTAATCGTGACGTTCGTGGCCTACCAGAGCTACCTATTAATGAACATGTCAGCTTAATTGTTGATTTAACTTCCCGTACTTGGAGTATTTGATGTCTCAGCCATTTGATTATCGCAGTGTTGCCAAACAAGTTTTGGAAACCGAAGTTGCAGGTCTTACTCAATTAGACCAATATTTTAATGATGATTTTTGCAAGGCTTGTGACCTTATCTTGAACAACAAAGGCAAAGTTGTTGTGATGGGTATGGGCAAATCAGGCCACATTGGCAACAAAATCGCGGCAACTCTGGCAAGTACCGGAACATCGGCTTTCTTCGTACACCCAGGCGAAGCGGCACATGGCGACCTAGGCATGATTGAACCTGGCGATATTGTGATTGCGATATCCAACTCAGGTGAATCAGGAGAGATCCTCAGCCTATTCCCAGTATTAAAGCGCCTGAACATCAAGATTATCAGCATGACAGGTAAGCCAGCATCGAACATGGCGACCTTATCTGATATCCATTTACAAATATCAGTACCAGAAGAAGCGTGTCCTCTGGGCTTAGCACCAACGACTAGTACCACAGCAACGTTGGTTATGGGTGATGCATTAGCCGTTGCACTTTTACAAGCGCGAGGCTTCACCGCTCAAGATTTTGCACTGTCTCACCCAGGTGGCGCTTTAGGTCGTCAATTGTTGTTGAAACTCGACGACATCATGCACACCGGTGATGCTCTTCCTGTTGTAGCACCCGATGCGCTAGTAAGAGACGCTCTACTAGAGATATCTCAGAAAGGCTTGGGCATGACAGCCATCGTTGGTGAAGACGGTCAAATGGCCGGTATTTTTACTGATGGTGATTTACGCCGTATCTTAGATAAACGCGTTGATATTCATAACACTCAGATCGGCGATGTGATGACGCTAAACCCGACGGTAGCAGAACCCAACATGCTTGCGGTTGAGGGCCTTAACTTGATGCAAGCGAAGAGCATCAACGGCTTGATGTTGTGCCAAGAAGGCAAACTGGTTGGAGCGCTAAACATGCATGACTTACTGAAAGCAGGAGTAGTGTAATGACACAGACAGTCGAAACTCTATACGGCACGGTCGATGCTGATGTATTTGCAGTAGCAAAAGAGATCAAACTCCTAATTTGCGATGTCGATGGAGTCTTCTCTGATGGTCGCATCTACATGGGCAACAACGGTGAAGAGCTAAAAACCTTCCACACTCGTGACGGTTATGGCATCAAATCACTGATGAATGCAGGCATTGAAATCGCAATCATCACTGGCCGTAAATCTCAGATTGTTGAAAATAGAATGACGGCGTTGGGCATTAAGCTGATTTACCAAGGTCAAGACGATAAAGTTAAGGCATACAAAGATATTTGCGATAAGCTTTCTGTAAGCCCTGAAAATACAGGTTACATCGGAGACGATCTGATCGACTGGCCTGTAATGGAAAAAGTTGGCTTGAAGGTATGTGTAGCAGATGGTCACCCGCTACTTGCAAAGCGTGCAAACTACGTGACAACCATTAACGGTGGTCATGGTGCGGTACGTGAAGTCTGCGACCTTATTTTACAAGCAAGAAATGAACTCGACGTGCATAAAGGTTTAAGCATATGAGTTTTACTCGTATTATCTATTTAATACTGATATTTATTGCCTCTTGGTCGACCTATTATCTGTACGACAAAGAGCAAACATCGACGATACAAGTGGCTCCAAATTTGGAGCTGCCCGCGTTTAGTGGCAAAAGTCTGAACAACATTAGCTATGACCAATCTGGTATCCGTAGTTATCAAGTTGAATCGACCTATTTAGAACACTACTCAGTGGTTGGCGACACGCACTTTCAAAACCCAGTCCTTTCGGTATTTCGTGAAGGACACACGATTGAATGGCAAGTCACTGCTGATCGCGCGATTATGGATGAGAATCAAGTTGTCACTTTTTATGACAACGTAGTGGCAAAGAACCTGCTGCCAGAAGCGAGCTTCGATACGATGACCACAGATAAAATGGTTGTTGAACTGACTAGCCGAGATTTTTATTCAGAGACTCCGGTCCATATGATCGGTACATTTTTTGAAACTGAGGGACAAGCAATGAAGGGTAACTTCGGTACCAACAATGCAACCCTCTTTAATTCTGTTCAAGGTAGATATGAAACTCTTACACCTTAGTTTATTCGCTTTGACCCTTGCGGCGCCTAATGTCTATGCTCTTTCTTCGGATAGCGAGCAGCCTGTCTACATTGACTCAGACAGCCAGCAATTGGATATGAAAAGTAACCAAGTGACTTTCCTTGGTGATGTAAACCTTAAGCAAGGTAGCATCAACATCAATGCCGATAAGGTTATTGTTACTCGTAACGCAGTAAATGGTGAGATTGAAGAAATTCAAGGCTTTGGTAAGCCAGCAACCTTCTCTCAGCTGACTGACGACGGGAAGACACTCTACGGTGAAGCTGACGACCTGCATTACCAGCTTGTTGCTGACCGATTGATCATGACTAAGAATGCGATGCTATCTCAAGATGGCAGCATCATTCGTGGCTCTAAGATCACTTACCAGATCGGCTCTCAGAAATTAGTCGCTGACAGTGGTGAGAACAAACGTGTGTCAACGGTTTTACAACCAACGGAAGTGAATAAGTAACGATGGCTGTCTTAAAAGCAAAAAACCTAGCGAAAACATACAGCAAGCGTAAGGTAGTAACCGACGTTAGCTTGCAGGTGGAGTCAGGTCAGATTGTTGGCCTGCTTGGACCAAACGGTGCAGGTAAAACCACATCGTTCTACATGATTGTTGGCCTGGTTGCGCGTGATGAAGGCACCATCAGCATTGATGACCGAGACATCAGTATCTTACCAATGCACAGTCGTTCACGTCTTGGCATCGGTTACCTGCCTCAAGAAGCGTCTATTTTCCGTAAGCTGTCTGTAGAGAACAACATCATGGCGGTTTTACAAACCCGTGATGAGATGACCAACGAACAGCGTCAAGATAAGCTAGAAGACCTTCTAGAAGAGTTCCACATCCAACATATCCGCACCAGTAATGGTATGGCTCTTTCGGGTGGTGAGCGTCGTCGTGTTGAGATTGCTCGTGCACTAGCAGCAAACCCTCAGTTTATCTTGTTGGATGAACCGTTTGCCGGTGTTGACCCGATCTCAGTAATCGATATCAAAAAAATCATTGTTCACCTACGCGATCGCGGCTTAGGCGTTTTGATTACCGACCACAACGTTCGTGAAACTTTAGACGTGTGTGAAAAAGCTTACATCGTAAGCCAAGGACACCTGATCGCTGAGGGTACTCCTGAAGATGTTCTCAATAACGAACAAGTTAAACAAGTTTATCTAGGCGAACAATTCCGTCTATGATTATATAGAGAGTATCGAGAGTTCTAAGAATAATAACTAGGTAAGTAACACTGAATGAAACCCTCATTACAACTTAAGCTAGGCCAACAGTTAGCAATGACTCCTCAATTGCAGCAAGCGATTCGTTTGTTGCAATTGTCTACTTTAGATTTGCAACAAGAGATCCAAGAAGCACTTGAATCTAACCCACTACTCGATGTCGAAGAAGGCAATGAAGACACGCCAACATCGGAAGAAAAACCTAGCAGTGACGAGAAAGAAACAGTTGAAGCCACAGAGCAAGACTTACCTGATAGCTCAGACTTAATCGAAAAATCAGAGATTGGCAACGAACTCGAAATCGACACAACTTGGGAAGATGTCTACAGCGCAAACACGGGTAACACTGGCATTGCGATTGATGACGACATGCCTGTTTATCAAGGCGAAACCACACAAAGCCTGCACGATTACCTACTTTGGCAGCTCGATCTAACACCCTTCACTGATACTGACCGAAGCATTGCTTTCGCGCTCATTGACGCCATTGATGACTATGGCTACCTCACCGTGTCTTGTGAAGACATCCTTGAAAACTTCGATAACGAAGAGATTGAGCTTGATGAGATTGAAGCTGTTCGCAAACGAATTCAGCAATTTGATCCGTTAGGCGTTGGTTCCGTGAACCTTCAAGATTGCTTGTTACTGCAACTAGCAACCTTCCCACAAGATACACCTTGGCTTGAAGAAGCTAAGTTAGTGCTTACTAGCCATATCGACCAACTCGGTAATCGTGATTACAAACTCGTTATCAAAGAGACCAAGTTGAAAGAAGCAGAACTGCGTGAGGTTCTGCAGCTTATTCAACAACTGGACCCACGACCTGGCAGTAAGATTACGCCAGATGAAACCGAATATGTGGTTCCGGATGTATCTGTATTCAAAGACCTTGGCAAATGGTTAGTGACCATTAACCCTGATAGCGTGCCTAAGCTGAAAGTGAATCAGCAGTACGCCGATCTAGGTAGCAAGGGCAACAGCGCTGACAACCAATACATCCGTTCAAACTTGCAAGAAGCAAAGTGGCTAATCAAAAGCTTAGAAAGCCGAAATGAGACGCTACTCAAAGTTGCGCGATGCATTGTTGAACATCAGCGTGATTTCTTCGAACATGGCGAAGAAGCGATGAAGCCAATGGTGCTTAACGACGTTGCGTTAGCCGTTGATATGCATGAATCCACAATCTCTCGTGTGACGACTCAAAAATTCATGCATACGCCTCGTGGCATCTTCGAACTGAAATACTTTTTCTCAAGCCATGTCAGTACTGACAATGGCGGTGAATGTTCATCTACAGCAATTCGCGCGCTCATTAAGAAGCTCGTCGCGGCAGAAAATACCGCGAAACCTCTAAGTGATAGCAAGATTGCTGCTTTACTGGCTGACCAAGGAATTCAGGTAGCTAGACGTACGATAGCGAAATACCGTGAGTCTCTGGGCATTGCCCCATCGAGTCAGCGTAAACGCCTGTTATAAATAATTTAGCCCGCAGTTTCGTTAAGCTATTTATAACTAGGTAACCAACTGAAAAGGAAAGTCTATGCAAATCAATATTCAAGGCCATCACGTTGATCTTACCGATTCAATGCAAGACTATGTTCACACCAAATTCGACAAACTTGAGCGCTTCTTTGATCATATCAATAGCGTTCAGGTTGTTTTAAAAGTTGAGAAAATCAATCAAATCGCAGAAGCTACCCTGCATATAAATCAGGGGGAAATCCATGCGACAGCAACAGATGAAAGCATGTATGCCGCGATTGATTCATTGGTTGATAAACTCGTTCGCCAACTCAACAAGCACAAAGAAAAGCTAAGTAGTCACTAACATGCAATTAAGCGAAGTACTTTCATTGGACTGCACCAAAAGTGCAGTCCAATGCACAAGCAAAAAAAGAGCCCTTGAGCTCATCAGTCAGATAGCAGCAGAAAGCTGTGGTCAAGATTCAACAGAACTGTTTGAGTGCATGTTGAGCCGTGAGAAAATGGGCAGTACAGGTATTGGTAATGGCATTGCTATTCCCCATGCTCGTATGAATGTCAGTGATAAAGCGATTGCTGTATTACTGCAATGCCAAGATCCAATCGAATTTGATGCTATTGATAATCGTCCTGTCGACCTACTATTTGCTCTGCTTGTTCCAAGTGAACAGTGTAAGGAGCATCTAAAAACCCTTTCATGTATGGCAGAACGACTTAACGACAAGCAAACTCTTAAACAGCTGCGTAATGCTCAAAGCGATCAAGAGCTTTACGACATTATGATTCAAGTGCCAACTTGCGAGCAATAACATGCGATTAATCGTGGTTAGTGGCCAATCCGGGGCCGGTAAAAGTGTTGCGCTACGAGTCCTTGAAGACTTGGGGTATTACTGTGTTGATAACCTACCCGTAAACCTGCTCAACGACTTCGTCGAGTCGGTACGCGAAATCAATCAAAACGTTGCCGTGAGCATTGATATTCGTAACCTACCGAAAGAGCCTCAGCTAGTCACAGACACGTTAGAGCAACTTAAAGCTGCCACTGATATTGACGTGAACGTCTTGTTCCTCGATGCAAGCAAGCAGACGTTACTCAAGCGCTACAGCGAAACACGCAGAATCCACCCTCTATCAATCGGCCAAGAAAAGCTCTCTCTTGAACAAGCGATTGATTTAGAAAAGACACTCCTGACACCTCTTGCTGAGCAAGCCAGCATTGTGATTGACAGTAGTGACTGCAACCTCTACGAATTGAGTGAAAAGGTTCGCTTTAAAGTTGAAGGCAAAGAGAAGCAAGAACTGATCATTGTCTTTCAATCGTTCGGTTTTAAATATGGCCTGCCAAGTGACGCTGACTATGTGTTTGATGTTCGCTTCTTGCCTAACCCTCATTGGGAACCAGATTTACGACCATTAACGGGCCTCGATGCCCCGATTCACTCTTTCCTAGAAAAACACCCAGAAGTAATTGAACTCAAGCAACAGATCCAAGGCTTTGTTGAGCAGTGGCTGCCAATGTTAGAGAAGAATAATCGCAGCTACCTAACAGTTGCGATTGGTTGTACTGGCGGTAAGCATCGCTCGGTTTATCTAACTCAGAAAATTGGTGAGTACTTCGAACAACTTGGCCATCAAGTTCAAATCAGACACGCCTCCCTAGAGAAGCACCAACAGGGCTAACCATGGAATTAACTCGAACTGTACTGATCCAAAACCGCTTGGGTCTTCACGCTAGAGCAGCCGTAAAGTTGGTTGAGCTTGCACAAAGCTTTGATGCGACCATCACTATCCATAGCGAAGAAGATAAAAGCGCGACAGCAGACAGCGTGATGGGTCTGCTTATGCTGGAATCAGCGCAAGGGCAACACATTACCATTCAAGCAGCTGGCACCGATTCACAGCAAGCACTGGATGCTGTCTGTCATCTAATTGAAGACAAGTTTGATGAAGGTGAGTAGCGAAAGCGCTTCATTTGCAACACCCAAGACTCAAACAGCGAATCAACCAATATTAAATCTTAGTTCTACCTAAGTTTATGATTTAAATAAGCCCCAGAATTAAGTTACTATTCCAAGCATTGTTAGAATAATGAGATAGGAGGAAAATATGGCAGAGCAATTAGAATTCGACCAAGCTCACCAAACCCTCCAAGAAGTCAGCGAAGCCCTAGAAAACGGCCGATTTGTTCACGTACGCCGACAACTTCAGGACATGGAGCCTGAGGATATTGCACACCTTTTAGAAGCCTCTCCTCGCAAAAGTCGTGACGTACTCTGGCAACTCACCGATCCAGAAGACTACGGTGAAATTCTTGATGAACTAAACGAAGACGTCAAAGATGCTCTTGTGTCGAAAATGGCACCCGAAACCTTGGCAGAAGCAACAGAAGGCATGGAAACCGATGACGTCGCGTACGTACTTCGAAGCCTACCCGACGATGTTTCTCGCGAAGTCCTTTCTCAAATGGACTCCGTCGATCGTGCTCTAGTTGAAACCGCCCTGTCGTATCCTGAAGATTCAGCGGGTGCGATCATGAATACCGACGTAATCACGATTCGTGGTGATGTCGATGTCGACGTTGTACTGCGCTACATGCGAATGCGTGGCGAACTGCCCGATGCAACCGATGCGCTGTATGTTATCGATGAAGAAGAACGTCTTATCGGTAACCTATCGCTTACTACGCTAGTCACAACTCAGCCTGATGTTCCAGTATCAGAAGTGATGGATGATGCCGACGAAGCGATCGCGGTTGAAACCAGTGCTTCAGATATCGCGAGCCTGTTTGAACGTCGTAACTGGGTTTCTGCACCTGTCGTCGATAGTAACCAGCACCTTGTGGGTCGTATCACCATCGATGATGTGGTTGATGTTATCCGTGAAGATGCTGAACACTCCATGATGAGTATGGCGGGTATGGACGATGACGAAGATACCTTCGCTCCGGTCGTAAAATCCGCTCGTCGTCGTAGCGTCTGGCTTGGTGCTAATGTACTCGCGGCATTGGCGGCGGCATCTGTTTCCAATATGTTTGAAGCAACGCTCGACCAAATGGCAGCGATTGCAGTTCTGATGACTATCGTACCTTCTATGGGCGGGGTTGCCGGTAACCAAACCGTTGCACTGGTGATTCGTGGTTTAGCGCTCGGTCATATCGGTGACAGTAACAAACGCGAACTACTACTAAAAGAAGCAGCAATAGGCTTCCTCAACGGCGTTCTATGGGCCGTTATCATTGGTGGTATCGTGGTAGCTTGGAAAGGTAACTGGATACTGGGAGGCATCATCTCAGCAGCGATGATGACCAACTTGATTGTCGCTGGTATCGCTGGTGTAACCATCCCTGTGATGCTGAAGAAGATGAATATCGACCCGGCATTGGCAGGTGGTATGGCACTCACAACAGTTACTGATGTTATTGGCCTATCGGTGTTCCTAGGCTTAGCAACCATACTGATCTAGTTAGCATAAGCAGCTAGCCAATTTTTGGCGAAATACAGAAAACAAAAAGGGAGCCATCGGCTCCCTTTTTTTAATTCATCAGGCTAGTGTTAATTGAATCACTCGCCCGCGACTTTCATCGACTCAAGCAAGATAGAACCCGTTTGAATCTGTGAACGCGTTTCAACATCGCTGCCGACTGCAACGATCTGATTAAACATATCTTTTAGGTTACCCGCAATCGTCACTTCTGATACTGGGTATTGGATCTCTCCGTTCTCAACCCAGAAACCTGCAGCGCCACGAGAGTAATCACCCGTTACTGTGTTTACGCCTTGCCCCATCACTTCAGTGACTAGGAAGCCAGTCCCCAACTCTTTTAGCATCTGCTCAAAGTTCTGACCGGTCGATTTAACGAACCAGTTATGAATGCCACCAGCATGACCGGTTGGTGTCATATCCATTTTACGTGCGGCATAGCTTGTTAGTAGGTAAGTCGCTAGCACACCGTCAGTGATGATTTCACGATCTTGAGTGAACACACCTTCGCTATCAAATGGGCTTGAAGCCAAACCACGTAGGATATGAGGACGCTCAGAGATATTGAACCAATCAGGTAGGATTTTCTGACCTAAATGATCCAATAAGAACGACGACTTGCGGTAAAGATTACCACCACTGATCGCCATCACTAGGTGGCCGATAAGACCTGTCGCAACATCATTTGCGAACATGATTGGGTATTGGCCTGTTGGTAGCTTTTTCGCATCCAAACGGCTAATCGTCTTTTCTGCAGCTTCCTGACCAACACGCTCAGGCGTCCACAGCTCGTCACGGTGACGTGCAACGGTGTAGCTGTAGTCACGCTCCATTTCACCATTAGCGCCTTGTCCAATCACACAGCAGCTCGTGCTATGACGGCTTGAAGCGTAACTTGCTAGTAAGCCATGGCTGTTACCGTAAACCTTAACGCCATAGTGGCTGTCGTAGCTTGCGCCATCACTCTGTTTGATCTTGTCGCTGTAAGCTAACGCTTGCTTCTCAGCAGCAATCGCAATCTCAGCGGCATAGTCAGGATTAGGTTCATCAGGGTGGAAAAGATCCAAGTCTGGAATTTCTTTTACCATGTATTCTTTTGCTGCTGGACCTGCAAAAGGGTCTTCAGACGTGTACTGAGCGATATCAAGTGCGGCTGCTACCGTTTGAGCAATCGCCTTCTCACTCAGATCAGATGTAGATGCGCTGCCTTTTTTCTGGCCGCGATAAACAGTAATACCAAGTGCACCATCACTATTAAATTCAACGTTTTCCACTTCACACATACGTGTTGAAACACTTAAACCCGTTGACTTAGTAATAGCAACTTCAGCTGCGTCGGCACTCACAGAGGCCATGTCCAACGCTTTTGCTACTGCGGCTTCTAGCTCAACTCTTTGCTGGGCGACTTGCTGTTTTACATCCATATCTATTCTAATTTTGTAGGTCAATATTACGTAGGATAACAAGAATTTCGCTTTCTCCCCAAGATTCTTGCTAAAATAGGCAATATATTCGTTTGAGATAGTGACATAGGCAGAAAAGATGGCTCGCAAAAACCAAAAAGCCCCATGGGAACCAGAAGAAGAAATCATCTGGGTAAGTAAGACAGAAATGAAAACCGACATGGAAGCGCTACAAAAACTGGGGGAAGAACTTGTTTCCCTTAAGCCTTCTGTATTAGACAAGTTTCCTCTGTCTGAAGATTTGGCACAAGCGATTAAAGATGCACAACGCTTTAAAAATGAAGCGAAGCGCCGTCAACTTCAATACATTGGTAAAGTAATGCGCAATGTTGATCCTGAGCCAATTCAAGCGGCTTTGGATAAAGTACGTAACAAGCACTCGCAAGCAACCGCTGAGCTGCACAAGCTTGAGCAACTGCGTGATCGTGTTGTTGCTGAAGGCGATGCTGCCATTTCAGAGGTCATGGACATGTACCCTGAAGCAGACCGTCAGCGTCTTCGTCAGCTAGCTCGCCAAGCTAACAAAGAGAAATCAGCGAACAAGCCAGCAAAGGCTTCTCGTGAGATCTTCCAAATCTTAAAAGAGCTAAAGCTAGAAGACTAATCTTTGTCGCTTTACTCTGTAAGATAAGAAAAGACCTAGCGCATGCTAGGTCTTTTTGTTTTCGGCGTACTCAGTAGCAAACCATATTAACTATCAAAACTAAGCGATCACTCACCCGCTTTCACAAACGAGCTGAGTTCTGGTTGTGGGTGGTCAGCGGTAAGCTCGGCTATCGAGTCTTCAACCAACACCTTACCTAATGCGACAAACACAAACTTGTTCGCAATGCTGCGCGCATCACCTAAGTGGTGTGTCACCATCAAGACAGTAATGTTGCGCTCGGCTGCTAATCGTTTTACCAAGCTCAACATCTCTTCGCGTAGCAAAGGGTCAAGCGCAGAGAAAGGTTCATCCAGCAGCCAAATATCGTGTGGTTGAACAAAGCAACGCGCCAGTGCGACACGTTGACGTTGCCCACCAGATAATTGTTCAGGCAGCCTATCCAAGTATTCAGCAACACCCACTTGTGCAGCGGCTTGCTCAACGTCGAGCTTTTGGGTTGCGGTAAGCTTTAAACCTGGATGCAGACCTAATCCGATATTTTCACGCACCGTGAGGTGAGCAAATAGGTTGTGTTCTTGGAACAACATCGCCAGCGGACGTTGGTGTGCTTCTTTGCCAATCAATGATTGTCCTGCCACCGAGATCTCACCCGATGTTGGCTCAATAAAGCCAGCAACCAATGCAAGTAGCGTCGATTTACCTGCACCACTTGGTCCCATCAGAGCAACAATGTCGCCCTGCTCTGCTTGGAAATCAAAACTAAACAACTCTTGGTGATAGTGGTAATCCACATCTTTCATCACTAACATCATCGGTTCCTTAACTCTTTAGCTTTGAGCTTCGAGTAAACAAAAATTCAATCAGGCTAAAACTGCCCACACTCAGTAACAGCAAACTCACTGACACCACAGCCGCCGCTTCCATTTGATAGCTGCCTAACAGTTGGAATAGATACAAAGGCAGAGTTCTAAAGTCTTGGCTACCAAATAAGGCAATCGCACTTAAGTCGCCCATCGCCAGCATAAAGCTGATTGAGAATGCTTGCGCCATCGGTTTACGTAGCGCACGCCACTCCACCAGCCTAAAGCGAGTGAACCCTGTCATTCCTAAACTTGCACACACATACTGATACTGTTGAGAAAGATGCAGCATAGGTTGAGCTAAGGTTTTAATCACGTAAGGCAGCGCCATCAAACTGTTTACGGCGATCACAATAAAGAAAGCCAAGCTGAACACATCAGTAAATGAACGCAGTAATAAGAACAGGCCTGTACTTATCACCAAGCCCGGCGTCACCAAAATAATAGTGCCAATCAGCTCAATCTTATCCGCTCGAAAGTTCTTGTTCTGCAAACGCCATGCGCGACTGGTGAGCAGGATCGCAATACCAATACCAACGGCGATAATACTTGCGAGGGAAGCAACACGAACCGAGGTCATTAGTGCAGCCCAAAATGGTTCACTGCTCAGTACAGTGAGGGCCTGAGAGTTAATACCACTTAGAATAACCATGGCTAATGGCGGCAATACCAGCATTGAGACTATGATGATCCAAAAGCTATCCCAGGCTTTTGACCACCAGCTGTCCTTAACCAAATACTTATCTTCCGACAGCTGGCTAGCCGTCACAGATATAGGCTTAGACAAACGCTGAATACTCACCGCTAATACGCCACACAGTAGCATTTGCCATATCGCGAGTAACGCGCCAGCCTGCAGATCAAAGTCGAATTTGATTGCTTGATAGATGGCTAGCTCAATGGTGGTTGATTTTGGACCACCACCCAACGCCATCACGGTAGCAAAGCTGGTGAAGCACAACATGAAGACCAAGCCACACACATGCGGCAATTGCTGTCTTAGCCTCGGCCATTCAACCCATTTAAATTTGTTCCAATGACTCATGCCTAAGTGAGCACAGAGTTTATGCTGCTCGGCAGGCACAGTATCTAACGCTTGCAAAAGTAAACGGCTGGCATAAGGCAGGTTGAAGAAAACGTGCGCCAACAAAATACCATTCAAGCCATAAATCGAGAATGGTGGCTCAATGTCGAAGTTCGCCAAGAATTTAGCTAACCAACCACTGTTGCCGTAAATCGCTAGCAAACCAAACACGCCGACTAATACGGGCAGAACCAAGGTCGACGCGAACAACCTTAATAACAAGGCTCGTCCAAAAAACTGTCTGCGACACAGAGCGTGTGCAATAGGTATAGCAAAGCCTACACTCAGCACCGTTGAGAGTGTCGCTTGATAAAAGCTGAATTTCGTTACATGCCAATAGTAAGGATCTGACCATACTTGGCTGATATCAAGAGAAGGGGCATTGCTAAGCAATGCCCCAACTGCTGAAACCACGAAGGCGGTAATGAGTATCGCAACCCAGATCCCTACCTTAGGTGTTTTCTTTATCATAAATTGATTTTTTTACCGTAAATGCTTCATTCCAAACATCACGAATGAACCTTTAAATACAGAAAGCTAGTTTTTTAAAAGTACGTTAAAAAGTAAGTGCACTCTGCCATTCACGAATCCAAGGCTTGCGCTTCTCGGCGATTTCTGCAGAGCTAAAGCTCAGTGCTTTCTGTGGAACTGTTAACTGCTCGAAGCCTTTTGGTAGCTCAACATCTGTTACTGGGTACATCCAGTTACCTGTAGGCATCGCCGATTGGAACTCATCACTTAGGATAAACGCCATAAACTCATCCGCAAGCTTTTCGTTCTTACTGCCTTTAACCTTAGCGGCCACTTCCACCTGAGTGTAATGCCCTTCTTCGAAGCTCGCTGCTGCGTACTTAGAATCGCTCTCTGCAATGATATGGTAAGCCGGAGAAGTCGTGTAAGACAGAACCAAGTCAGACTCACCTTCTAGGAACATAGAGTAAGCTTCAGACCAACCTTTGGTTACCGTCACGGTTTTCTGAGCCAGCTTCTTCCAAGCAGCCGTTGCTTCATCACCGTAAACCGATTTCATCCATAACATCATGCCTTGGCCAGGTGTTGATGTACGTGGATCTTGATAGATAACTTTCAGATCATCACGCTGCTCAACCAGCTCTTTCAGGCTCTTAGGCGGGTTTGCGAGCTTCTCTGTGTTATATACAAAAGCAAAGTAACCAAAGTCATAAGGTACAAAGGTCTTATCATCCCAACCATTAGGCAGTGTTACTGATGAGGTATCAACCTTGTGCTCAGCTAGTAAACCCGTCGCCTTCGCTTCAGCCATTAGGTTGTTGTCTAGGCCTAATACGATGTCAGCCTTGCTGTTGCCGCCTTCAAGACGCAAGCGGTTAAGGATAGACACGCCATCTTCAAGCGCGACAAAGTTCACATCACAACCACACTTATCTTCAAATGCTTTTTCAACGGCAGGACGAGGGCCCCAATCCGCAGCAAAAGAGTCATAGGTGTATACAGTCAAAGTGTTGTCTGCAGCGAGGGCAGAAAAAGAGATCGCTGTAGTAACAGCAAGGGTAGTTAATGTGAATTTCACTGGACGCTCTCCATGGTCTGAGCGGCACAGGTTTGAGGGAGGAGAACGGTAGAGGTTGTTCCTAACTCAATTCCTACGCCAGCATTATCTGGTTCAGGTTTACGGGTCCCAAGCCTGTGCTTGATCTCAGCTCGCATTCATTATTTGAATGGTTCGCTCCCCGATGAGTGTTCAGAATTGTAATTCGAATTTTAACAATAAGCTATCAAGTTTGGATCAATTACGTTGATCGTAACCCCAACGTGGCACTAAACCTTGCTCGATACCAAGATGATCCAGAATGCGCGCCACCATAAAATCAACCAGGTCTTCAATCGATTTAGGTTGGTGATAAAAGCCCGGAGCCGCAGGCATGATTGTCACGCCCATGGTTGAGAGTTTGTGCATGTTCTCTAAGTGCAGCGTAGAAAATGGCGTTTCACGAACCACCAATAGCAACTGGCCTCGCTCTTTCATGACTACGTCTGCTGCTCGCTCAATCAGGTTATCCGATAAGCCATGAGCGATCGAAGCCAAGCTGCCCGCAGAACACGGACACACTACCATCTGCTTCGGCGCAGCTGAACCAGAGGCAACCGGTGAGAACCAATCATCCTTGCCACACACCACTAGCTTTTCTGGGTCGCAGCCGAGATGCTTAACCAAAGCCTGTTTCGCAGCTTCCGGCCCGGCAGGTAACTTAAGTTCATGCTCTGTCGCTAAGACTACTCGCGCAGCCGACGATATCAGTAAATACACCTGATAATCGGCTGCTAATAAGCATTCGAGTAAACGCAGTCCATAAGGCGCACCAGATGCGCCAGTGAAAGCAAGAGTTATCGCTTTATCGTGTTTTGTCATGTTCTCAGTTACTTCAAATTATAAGGTCTTGGGTTAACCTTTAAGGGCTAACGCATCCAACAATTTCTGGTGAATGCCACCAAAGCCACCATTACTCATTACCAAGATTTGGTCACCCGCTTGTGCCTCTGAGACAATTTTAGCAACGAATGCATCCATGTCATCACTGACGTGTGCAGGTTGATGACAAGCATCCGCGACATCCTGTACAGACCAATCAATGTTATCTGGTTGGAATAAGTAAGTGGAATCCGCTTGTTTAAGCGAATCAGCCAAGGTTTCTTTGTGCACACCACGCTTCATGGTGGCCGAACGAGGCTCTAAAACGGCAATAATTTTTTTCGTGTCGACCTTATTACGCAAACCACCGAGCGTAAGTTCAATCGCGGTTGGGTGATGTGCAAAATCATCATAAACAGACACACCTGCCACCTCACCTTTAAACTCCAAACGACGCTTGGTGTTAATGAACTTCGCCAACGATTCACACCCTAAGTCAGGCGTCACACCCACGTGTCTTGCCGCTGCAATCGCCATTAAGGCATTGTTCACGTTGTGGTCGCCGACTAAATCCCAATCTACTGTTCCAACACATTCGCCTTGGAAATAAACCTCAAATTTAGAACCGTCTTTAACCAGCTTCTTGGCATCCCAATCACCGAGTTCACCACTCGATTCAGTCTCACTCCAGCAACCGCGAGATAGAACGTCTTGAATAGCCGTATCTTGCTTCGGTGAGAAAATGCGGCCATTGCTTGGTACGGTACGCACTAAGTGATGGAACTGACGCTTGATCGCTTCAAGATCATCGAAGATGTCAGCATGATCGAATTCAAGGTTATTCATGACCAAGGTTCTTGGATGGTAATGAACGAACTTAGAGCGTTTATCGAAAAAAGCACTGTCGTATTCGTCAGCTTCGACCACGAAGAACATGCTTTCGCCCAGACGAGCTGAGATACCAAAGTTACCTAATACACCACCCACTAAGAAGCCCGGCGCATAGCCACAGTCTTCTAATATCCAAGCCAGCATGCTAGACGTTGTGGTCTTGCCATGCGTGCCTGATACAGCCAGCACCCAACGGTCGTGCAGCAAGAACTCTTGCAACCACTGCGGGCCAGATGTGTATCTAAGGTTGTTATCCAATACATACTCAACACACGGATTACCACGGCTCATCGCATTACCGATAACCACAAGGTCAGGCCTTGGCTCTAATTGGCTAGGGTCGAACCCTTCAATAATTTCAATTCCTTGAGACTCCAACAAGGTGCTCATTGGAGGATAAACATTCGCGTCACTACCGGTAACCTTGTGACCTAATTGACGAGCCAATACCGCAGCACCACCCATGAAGGTGCCACAAATTCCTAAGATATGAATATGCATAAATTGCTTCCAAACGCTTGGCTAAATGAACCATGTCTAAATCAAACTACTTGCACTCATTATCATTAAATGACGATTAAAAGCGAGCGGCAATGCAAAACAAATTGAGTCGACATAGTAAGTGAGATCTGTGTCGCTTAGTTCATTACCATTAAAAAGATCTAACCTTTAGAATTTAGGTAAGCGTCTAGATGAATAAAGCCCACTCAAGAGGCCGAATCTACAGTGCTCAAATCCCCCCTAATATTGAGAGAAGTTTAAGGAAATAACATGTCTGAGATGCGCACCCTTGGTGAGTTCATTGTTGAGAAACAGAGTGACTTCCCCCATGCAAGCGGTGATCTATCATCCCTTTTGTCGTCTATTCGACTTGCTGCAAAAATTGTTAACCGTGAGATCAACAAGGCCGGCCTAGTCGACATCACTGGCGCTGTTGGTACAGACAACGTGCAAGGTGAAGAACAGCAAAAGCTAGACCTTTACGCGAACGACAAATTTAAAGCGGCTCTAGAAGCCCGTGACCAAGTTTGTGGTGTAGCGAGTGAAGAGGAAGACGAAGCAGTCGCGTTCAACAAAGAGCTCAACAAAAACGCTAAATACGTTGTTCTGATGGATCCATTGGATGGTTCTTCAAACATCGATGTGAATGTATCGGTTGGTACAATTTTCTCTATCTACCGTCGTGTGTCTCCTATCGGAACGCCACCGACACAAGAAGATTTTCTACAGCCAGGACACAAGCAAGTAGCCGCGGGTTACGTGATTTACGGTTCTTCAACCATGCTTGTATACACAACAGGTGCTGGCGTAAATGGCTTCACCTACGACCCATCATTGGGCACCTTCTGTCTATCTCATGAAAACATGATGATTCCAGATGAAGGCAAGATTTACTCAATCAACGAAGGCAACTACATCCGCTTCCCTACGGGTGTGAAAAAGTACATCAAGTACTGCCAAGAGAATGAGCCAAGCGACAACCGTCCTTACACATCACGTTACATCGGTTCTCTAGTATCAGATTTCCACCGTAACCTGCTGAAAGGCGGCATCTACTTGTACCCAAGTACACAAAGCCACCCGCAAGGTAAACTGCGTCTGCTTTACGAATGCAACCCAATTGCTTTCCTTATGGAGCAAGCAGGCGGTATCGCTTCAGATGGTGCTCAACGTATCATGGACATCAAACCAACTGAGCTGCACCAACGTGTACCTTTCTTTGTTGGTTCAACAAACATGGTTCGTAAAGTAGAAGAGTTTCTTGAGCTGAACCCAGAATAACCCTCTCGCTTCATTCTCAAATTAACACCATTAAAAAAGCCAGCATCTACATGCTGGCTTTTTATTATTCAATGTCCCGTCCTGAAATGTGTTTACACATTGAGGACGAATTATGACTACTTCAAATAATACCTACGTTAAGCGCACTCAGCGTGATTACACACTAGGCTTTAAATTACAGGTCGTCGCCGCTGTAGAAAGAGGCGATATGACATATAAA
>NZ_JAKEUP010000027.1:0-46762 GCF_022397895.1 Vibrio sp. Isolate33 | reverse complement strand
CTAGTAAAAGAGTCTATAAGTACCTATAACAATATGAGGCCGCACCTTAGTCTCAGGATGAAAACTCCAAATGAGGTGCATGAAAAAAGCCAACAGCTGACGCTGTTGGCTTAGTAGAAATACTGTCAACGTATTTTAGGACGAGACACAATTAACTGTTCGTCAGATTATCGAATATCAAACTTCGATTCCGCGCCTCTTTCATAGTTGAAGCGGAACCATTTATCGACATCGTCACAAATACCAAGGTAAGTCTCACCACGGCGTCCTAGCGCTCTTGGGTTTTGAGAACAATACTGAGTTTTACCCACTTCATAACCTTGGCCATAAGCGGCATATAAGTCTGCATCAATTGATGGTGAAGACGCGGCTTCAGCCAAACTTGCTTCAGTCTGTTTGGTTTTTCCTTTTAGCGCCATTTCTTCGCCAAAGCTCTGCCAATCGGTTGTGTTCATTGACGTTGGTGGCGGAGTTTGCGCACAACCAAATAACATTACTGATAGCACCAATAATAGATATTTCATAATTTCCTCCTGATGGAAAAGACTAGCCTGTACATTGAGACTTTTAGCTATTACGTCAGAATGCTTCCAGTAGTTCATTCACTATAGCGGGTTGCTCCGCTTACACCAGTTACCCGAAAGTATTTCTTTATTAGCTGTTAGATCAAGCTGATACAAATATACCCATGCTAATCCAAATATAGTCTCTATTTGCTCGCGACGATACTCAACAGGTACATCTTCTAGCCGATCGAGCGACTCCAAAATTTCGTCGTTAATGATATAGACCTCGCCAGCGACACTTTTCTTTCCAGAAATCATCGCCGGATAGGCACCTAAATCAAAAAGGGCAAACGACCCTGGTGTATCGAAGCGCCCCAACAACTCGCAATCCTGCAAATAGTGGTGATTGGATTGACCTTGTCTCAAGGTGCCATAGACGAACACAAGATGCTGCATAACCCCTCCATAGGACATTCATTTCGGCAATTCGATGAACGGCTAAACACTCTCGACCTAAACCGCTCTATTCGGAATCAAACTGTTCTACTCGAACTCAAACTGATAGAGGAGGTCTACCGCACTGTCTAAGCCCGATACGGCTTCAACGTAGAGATCCTGCATTAATCGATAACGAACGGTAAACTCACCCAACGAGTTAAAGATACCCACACCATACTTCACCTGTAAGCCTGGCAGAATGTAACCACTTACCGTGACTTGTGAGTCATCGCCAGAACCTGCGGTATCCAGTTGTAGATCTTGTACACCAAATGCTTCACCGATTTCGCCAACAACCTTACCGCTCTTCGCTAAGCTCAAACCAATTAAGGTCGTTGTCATCGAACCGTTCGACTCACCATCAATATCTTGGCCACGTAAAATATAAGATAGCGCGTTGGCTTGCGGCATTGCAGGGTCAGAATAAATCTCAATCGTCGGCTCTGTCGCTGGGCCTGTCACTCGAATACCAGCGGTCACGTCATCCTGAGTGTTGTCAGGGTTACGTATCGCGTTGATCGCTACGTATGGCTGATCCGGTGGACCATTCATTAGAATCTTACCTTCTTCGATCAACAGGTCTTGTCCGAATGATTGGTAAGTACCATCGACGATGTTTACCTCACCGGTGATAAATGGACCTTGGTCTTTTTGAGCGACATTAAGTTTACCCACCAGCTCACCTTCAAGGCCGAAAGCAGACAGTTTAAAGTCATCACCAATGGAGATATTAATATTGGTCATCACATTAAATGGAATCGTGTCTTCATTCTCTGGCTCAAGATCTTTATTCAAGATAACTTGATCAGAAGAGACGCCGACCGCTGACGGTGGTAAGTCTTCGACAACAATACGTCCCCATGGCAATGCGATATCACCAGTGATTTTTGCAAGCTCAGGCGTAACATCAATGGTCATGTCAGGAACCACCTTGACCTTGACCATCGGCGGTATATCAACCATCAACTCATCAGCAAACACTCTCACGTTCGAGTGCCATGCTTGAAGATCCTGCCAATCCCCTGAGCCTTCAATATCAAGGTGACCATCTGGCGTTTCCACATTGGCATCCAGCTTCGCGCTATAACCATCAAAATCGAGATCAATACGGCCGTCTTTAACATCAACAGGTGTGACATCACCTTTAACTTGAATGCCATCAACAGAGAACTGACCAAAGACTTGAGGATGCATCAAAGAACCTTTTACCTGTAGGTCACTCTCCAGATCGGCCTTCAACAGACTGTATTCGCCGAGGATTGGCTGTAAGAAGTCCAAATGGAAAGTTGTCAGCTTAATTGCCGCATCGACCATTTTGTCTTCAGCAAGAATGTCCGGTAACGACACCGTACCAGACAGGTCACCATTGTCGGAAACATCGAGCTTAAAGTCGGCGTTCAGTTGGTTGTCTTTCAACTGTGCATTTAATGCAACACTTTCCCAACCGAGTGTGATTGGCTCGCCAACTTGTTGAACAACCTGACCTTTCGGCATATCAACGCTTACCGTCACCTCAGGTTCACCTTGTTCCAACCATTTGGCATGAGCGGTCGCATTCACTAAGCCCTGCAATTGCGTCTCTTTAGGTACAAAGGCTTTAATTTGCTCGAAGTCGAATTGGTTAATCGCGAGTTTAGCCTCACCCGATTTCCCGGCTCGAATATCTTCATCCAAACACACGCTCGAACCCGATTGCTTCCAACAGTGTGCTTGAACGTCGGCATACTGCTTATCGACATCCGCCTTAATCGCAACAGGTTGGTCTAATACCCACGGCCCCTGCTGAGTGGTGATTTTGACTCTGTCTAACGAGCCATCCCAAATCAGAGAAGGTTTCTGAATTAACTGACCAGAAATCGCCAAACTTGTCGACACGATGTCGGATATCACATCAAGTGTTACGGTATGCTTCTTCTCACCGCCATTCACTGTTAAATCGATACTTTCAACGCTTTGATCTTGGTAGGTTAAGTTCTTCGCTTTTAATACAAGGTCAGCTTGAGCTTCCGGTAATGGCAGTGGAACTACAGAGCCATTAAGTGATAACGACTCAAGTGTTGCCTCGCTATTCCAATCAATCTTATCGACATTTAAAGCTAGGTCGACTTCAGGTTCGTTCGTTGGGCCGCTAAGTTGGATGTTACCAATCACTCTACCTTTCAACTCAGGAACACTTCGTGCGAGATCAGGGAAGAAGATATCAACGCCCATGTCCCATTGTTTATCAAGCTCACCCAGCGCCTTAATCGAGTTCACCCCGTGAGCCAAGCTCAAGCCGCTGGTTTTCAGTTTAGGTTCACCACTCGCGCTGCGATCCGACGCTGACAACTGGCCTTCGATATCCAGAGGGTATTCTCTCAAGATCCCTTCAATATCCAACTTAGGCAGCTCAATTGCCCAACCGCCCGCTTCGGTCAACTCACCAGAAGTAACGATGCTGCCGCTAATGTTACCTTCAGCTTCTGGCCATTGCAGACCTGGCTGAATATCCTTCAACGTCACATCGGCTTGCCAGTTAACAAGCTTCTTCCAGTTCGCTTTAACCACACCATTGAGTTCACCACCCAGCGTGTTCAGTTTTAAGCGCTCAAGTTCAATCTGTTCTGTGGTGCCCTTTCCCTCTAGGTCTATGGTTAAGGCCGGTATCTCCTTACCATCCGCTTCACCTTTAAGCTGCACATTAAAGCCATCTAATGAGCCGTCGGCTTTGAATTTTTCAATTGCAGCTTGGTAATCACTTTTACCTGAAAGAGGCCATTGCGCTTGACCATCTTCTAAAAGAAGGTCAAATGGCAGAGTCGGCTCTAAAGGTTGAAGTTCTCCAGAGAGCTTTGCTTCTATCAAGTCAGAAAACTGCGAATCGAGCTGTAGCTTAGCCACGCTGCCTTCTGCTTTCAGTGATAACTTCTGACCCGCAAGATCGGTTTCTTTCACTAATGCATCTAAAGAAAGCTCTAATGGGTAGCCGTCTTTAAGCTCAACTTTAGCCGCAAGGTTTGCACTTGCTTGTGGCATATCGAGTTCAAGAGTGGAAACTTCGACCGTATTTTCGCCCGCTCGAGCTTCAAGTCCAAGGTGGTTTACCACAATCGGAGTTTCTTGTTCTAAGGTGAAACGATTGAGGTCAAAACGCTCCAGAACAACCTGTAACGGAATCCAGACTTCAGGCAGTTCAATCGCTGTTTTAACAGCTGCTTCTGGTTCTGCCGTTTCATCTGGAGATTCTTCAGTCGACTCTGCGAGCTTAACTTTCAGATCATTGAATAAGGTTGGCGATACCGTCAGCTTTTCACCCTGCATACTCAACGCCGTTGAAAACAAACCCCATTCAATCTCATGCCCCAAGATATTCAGTTTGATATCAGACAAAGCAATACGGTTGATCACGATTGGTAGCGGCGTTTTCACCGATGTCACTGGCGGAGTCGGTTCAGTTTCTTCTTCAGAGGCTGGAGGTAATTCCGTAAATGCGAAGTCCAAACCTTGAATCGCTAAGCGGTCGACACATAACTTAGGATCGAGTAAACAGCGAGGATTAATAGCCAAGTTCAGCTTTTGAACCTTGGTATCGATATGCAAGCTATCATCTTTAAACTGAACGTTATTAAGCGTGAAACTTGGGAACAGAGCCCCTTTGGTGCTCTCCACTTTCAGTTGTGGCAATGCTTTTTCAGCGCCCCATAGCACTGTGTTCAACCCTGGATTGGTGAACAATACAAAACCGAGCAGGGCTATCAACAACAGCAAAATAGACGTCAATGAAATCGACGTCCACTTAATGCATTTGCCCATCACTTTGATCATAATTCTGGCCCTAAACTAAAGTGCAGTTGGAACTCATCGCCTTTCTTCGCATCTAGACCCCAAGCAAAATCTAAACTCACAGGACCGACAGGCGATGCCCAACGAACCCCGACGCCAGTGCCGCGTTTCCAATCTGGCTTATCATTAAATGCATCACCGATATCGTAGAAAGCTGCGCCCCACCAATTTCCAACTAAGCGGTATTGGTATTCAAATGAGCTGGTAGCAAGGAATTTTGCACCTGTTAATGCGTCACTTTCATCACGAGGAGAGATGGATTCATAACCATAACCACGAATGCTGTTATCACCACCAGCAAAGAACCTCAGCGAGGGTGACAGCTTTTCAAATTCATCGGCAAAGTTACCGCCAAATTGAAGTCGAGTTAAGCCACGATGATTATTACCAATGCTTCGGATCCATGCCGTTTGCCCTTGGAAACGCACCACCTTGGTTTCAGACAACAAGGTGTCATCACCCGCTTCAAGCATGATGGTTTGCTTATCGCCCCACATAGGCATAGAACCACCACGCGTTCGAGTTCGTGAGAAAGAGATGCCCGGCAATACGAATTGCGCCAAGTCATCTTGCAAACCTTGCTCATAGTTTTCGACCAAGTATCGAATGAACACAGTACGTTGCCAGCCATTATCCAAACGCCAATATCTTTCTAAGGCTAAGTTCGACTCCAAACTTTTGGTATCACGGTTGTCTAGATTCTTCATTCCGTACTTAATTTGATAATAGTCATTAAGCACGTCGTCCAACGGGATTTTGTAGGCTGCGGTAATCGTCTGCTCAGGTTTGGAGATCGATAAGCTGCTATTGAAGCTATGGCCTTGAGCGTTAACCCAAGGTTTTTTCCATTTGAGGGTACCTTTAACACCAAGGTCGGTTGATACACCGATACCCGTTTCGATTTGGTTACGCGCTTGCGGAGCCAGGCTCACCTTCATCGGAATTTCACGACCTTCACCGAGCTGGCTTAAGTCGGGTTCAACAAACACCGAAGAGAACCAATCCGTATTAGACAGGTTTTGGTTGTACTCACCGACTTTGGTGATGGAGTAAGGTTCGCCATCCTCAAAGGGTTTAAGCGATTGCACTCTATCGTCTTCGATTTGGCTACCGGTAACCTGTGTGGTGCCAAAGTGATAACGGATACCACTGTTATAATGAAGGCGCACATAAGCACGGTTTAACTCAGGGGCAACCTCGAGTTTGCTGACCTCATACGAACCATCAAAATAGCCTTTCGCTAATCCAAGGTTACGTATCGACGATTTTAAGGAATCATAGTTACCGTGATTCAGGATTGAACCTTTAGACAAGTTGCTCTTAGCGATCAACGCCAGAAAGTCGGGATCGTCTTCAGCTTCACCACTCAGCACAATATCTGAAGTATAAATAAGAACAGGCTCCCCCTTCTCAACCGTAACGGTCAATTCGGTGTCGTCTTCAGAGTGAGTGAAAGTGATCGTCGGTTGGTAGTAGCCTAACGCATTCAACGCTTCTTTTATCATAGATTCCACGCGAGATTGGAACCTTAGAGAAACGGCATACTCTTCTTCAGGGACTGCACTCAGATAAGCATCAACATTATCCTCAAGCGCTCCATCTAGCCCTTTAATTTCAAGGGAAACGTCAGCGAAAGCGAGCGTCGATGACAGTAGAGTGCCAATCAGAACTGGTAAAGTTTTTCTTATCATGTTTAATTGGTGAAGAAGTTATCAATACGTTAATAAGTGAAAAGAAATAATACCGCTAAAAAGGCATTGAGTCTGTAATAAATCTGGTAATAACGCGGTCTAATTTAAAGACTTAATCAATATAAACCAACAGTTAATATGAGCCTACCGTTCATAAAAGCCAACGCGGTAAACGTATGCGAAAAGGAATATAACATGCTAAACAAACAACAACTGGTTTCTGCAGCAACCGCATTACTGGGAAATGCTGACCCAATCCGAATTACTGAGCGCCACTTCGTCAATCAAACTGACTTACTCGATGCTCCGACAGGTTCCCAACAAGAAGTCCTGCTTGGTATGGGGTGCTTCTGGGGAGCTGAGCGTTTGTTTTGGCAATTAGATGGCGTGATTTCAACATCCGTTGGCTACGCGGGCGGATACACAGTCAACCCAACTTATGAGCAAGTGTGTACAGGCCAAACTGGCCACACTGAAGTCGTTCGTGTCATTTTCGATAGCGAACAAACCTCTTTAGCTCGAATACTAGAGACTTTCTGGGAACGTCATGACCCAACTCAAGGCATGCGCCAAGGCAACGACTTGGGAACTCAATACCGCTCCGCTATCTACACTTTCAGCGAAGAACAACAGTCTATTGCCGAGCACTCTAGACAAGAATATCAAAGAGCAATGACTGAATCTTTAGGCAACGAGATCACGACGGAAGTTCTACCTGCGGGAAAATATTTTTTTGCTGAAACCTACCACCAGCAATACCTAGCTAAAAACCCTAACGGTTACTGCGGACTAGGTGGTACGGGGGTTTGCTTCCCGCCACAATAGAGGGCATTTAGGCACCTTATCTCAAACGATATCCATTAAAAAAGGGCTTCCATTAGGAAGCCCTTTTCGTTGTTAATCTATTTGAAGCAAGACCAATCAATAAAGCTCAGTTATTTACTACGATTGGTATTACATAGGCAGAGCAGCAATCGTGCCGTTCACTTCTTTAAAAATAGTAAGCTTTTGTTTGTCTGACACTTCAGGAAGAAGCACCTTGCCGTGGTCGAAGCGAAACTCTCCAACACCTTCGATGGCAAACTGGCCCTTGAACAGGACTTTAACGAAACGCGCCACCTGATGTGGGCGGTAAGTAGAAAATTTTCTTAACATAATACAACCTCAATTCCATTTGAGTACTACAGTCACGCACCTGAACATCACCGCATTCAAAGCACATTTAATCGCTAATTCCTTTAGCAAACAGCAAGATAATCTATTGTTCATCTTGATATTGATGCATTATACCTTTTGGTAACAAGCCTGCAACTTATTTCTACATCGTACGATAAAAAAGTTAAAGAGGCATTTTTCAAATTTCATATTATACTTCCAGTGCAAACCAATAAGCGGAACAAAAATATAATGAAAAACAAAACTCTACTGGCTTTTCTAGCCGCAGCCTCTCCACTCTTCGCCAATGCCCACAATCTATCTGTAGGTTCAACTCTACCTGCTGTCGATGTTAGCAACTATGGTGAAATCGTTCTAAACGACGGTAATACCGGATATCAAGCTTGGGCAACCAGCAATCTCCTAGGTAAAGTTCGTGTCGTTCAAGCTATCGCTGGCCGTAGCAGCTCTAAAGAGCTCAACGCACCATTGATGGCAGCCATCACAGCATCGAAGTTCTCAGAAGACAGCTATCAAACCACCACCATCATCAACCAAGATGATGCTATCTGGGGTACGGGTTCTTTTGTTAAATCGTCAGCAGAAAGCAGCAAAGAAGAATTTCCATGGTCTTCTATGGTGTTAGACGAAGATGGCAGCGTTGCTTCATCTTGGGCTCTGAAAGAAGAGAGCTCAGCGATTATCGTTCAGGACAAACAAGGAAAAATCTTGTTTGTTAAAGAAGGTGCGCTTAACGAATCAGAGGTCACGCAAGTCATTGAATTGATTAAAGCGAGTCTTTAATCAGATATTCACCTCTTTTTCGAGACCTTATCAAAGGATATTGTTATATTGTAACAGTATCCTTTTTTTATTCTGTGGTTAATCATCCTCATGTGGCAAGACACACCCAACAATGTGAAACGCAAAACAGGCTTCTTGCTTGGGCTGATGCTCATGCTAAGCGTGTTAGCCGCAACACACATGGTGGATATTGACCCAGAGCACCATACCTCGCATCACTGTGAGCTGTTTTCGATAAATCAGTTCATTACTGCGCACTCGCTGCCACAAGTTCCAGAGTTTCATTCAGAGTTTACTGCCGTTATCACAGAGTCAGTAACCTCACTACAGCGCCTCTATTTCGCCTATCTAGCGCGCTCTCCTCCTGTCAAAAACACTTAATTACCACTACTTTTTAATTAACCTTTATTCAGGAAACAAAACATGAAACCTTCTATTTTAGCCGTTGTTATCGGCATGACTGTCTCTACTAATGTTCTAGCAAACGAAGAATTCCGCTCTCATGGTGCACACGTACATGGTCAAGTTGAAGTAAACATCGCTCAAGATGGACAAGAACTGCTTGTTGAAGTAACAGCGCCAGGTGCCGATGTGGTTGGCTTTGAACATGCTCCAGAAACCGATGAGCAAAAGAAAGTGTTTGAGCGAGCTATCGCACAACTGAACAAGCCAGACGAGCTGTTTAGCTTTAACAATGCGAGCTGTACTCTGAAATTTAAATCAGTGACTAACACGCTAGAAGGCGATCATGATGATCATGAAGGCCACGACCACGCTGAACACGGTCATGATGACCACGAAGGCCATGACCATGCTGAACACGATCATGACGACCACAAAGACCATGACCATGCTGAGCACGATCATGACGACCACAAAGACCATGACCACGCTGAGCACGATCATGACGACCACGAAGGTCACGACCACCACGACCATGAAGGCCATGACCACTCAGAAGGTGGCCACGGTGAGTTCACTGTTGAGTACCACTATGAATGTTCAGACGTTGCTAAGCTAGACACAGTTAGCACTCAGTGGTTCTCTAAGTTCAACAACACTGAAAAAATGACGGTGAACCTACTAACAGACACTGCTCAAGTGCAAGAAGTACTTAACGCGGAGCGTATTAGTTTCCGATTCTAATCACGCCTAGATCGGATTAAACGTAAATAAGCAGCCAAGTAAGTACCTACTTACTTGGCTGTTCAAATCGGTGTGCTCTAGGGAATTTATGCTGCTAATTGCTGTCCAGTAGATACACCGCTTTAATTATTGGAGCTCGCATGTCTTCTGACAGTTCATCACTTGTGGTCAAACTCGAAAATATTAGCTTTCGTTGGAAGCCAGAATTACCACCAACACTAGAGATCCCTTCTCTGCACATCCAAGCTCAAGAGCACCTTTTCATAAAAGGACCAAGTGGTTGTGGCAAATCAACATTGTTAGGCCTGCTGACTGGAATCAACCAAGCCGAACAAGGTGAAATCTCTATCTTAGGCCAAGACCTGACTCAGCTTACACCTCGTCAAAGAGACAAATTCAGAGCCGACCACATAGGTTATATCTTCCAACAATTTAACCTGCTTCCTTACCTATCAGTCATCGACAACGTGACGCTTCCTTGCCAGTTCTCAACTATTCGCAAGCAACAAGTCACAGAAAGTAAGAACAGCCTGCAAGCCACTGCTCAAGACCTATTGTTGCGACTAAAGCTGCCTCAAGCCCTAATGGATAAACCTGTTACTGAGCTGAGTATTGGCCAACAACAACGTGTCGCCGCGGCTCGTGCCCTCATCGGCCAACCTAAAATTATCATTGCAGATGAACCAACATCCGCATTGGATCATGACAACCGAGAAGCTTTTATCGAACTGTTGCTAGAACAAGCCAACCAAGCAGGTTCTACTCTCATCTTTGTGAGTCACGATCCAACACTCGAAAAATTGTTCACTCGAACCATAGATTTAAAAACCGTTAACCAAGCTAAGGTTGTCGTATGAAAGTAATTACTCACTTAGCCTTAAAAAGCGTACTCAATCGTAAAGCCACTGCCATTCTGACTATTCTTACCGTGGCGGTGTCTGTCATTCTATTGCTCGGTGTTGAGCGCGTGAGAACCGAAGCCAAGAGCAGCTTTGCGAATACTATTTCAGGTACTGATCTGATCGTCGGTGGCCGTTCTGGCCAGGTAAACCTTCTGCTCTACTCTGTATTTCGAATCGGTAATGCGACCAACAATATCGACTGGAAAAGCTATCAAGAATTTAGCCAACATAACGCAGTAAAGTGGGCGATCCCTATTTCACTGGGCGACTCTCACAAAGGCTTTCGCGTGATGGGTACCAACCATAGCTACTTTGAAAACTATCGCTATGGAAGTAAGCAGTTACTTACCTTCCAACAAGGTAAAGAGTTTGAGCAGCTGTTTGATGTGGTGATTGGTGCCGATGTCGCGAAGAAACTGGATTACACAATCGGTGACCAAATCATTCTTGCACACGGTATCAGTGATGTGGCGTTCAGCCGTCACGATAACCTGCCCTTCAAGATTGTCGGGATACTCGCACCAACCGGAACGCCGGTAGACAAAACTGTACACGTATCATTAGAGGCAATCGAAGCGATTCACGTTGGCTGGGAGTCGGGTGCTAATTTAGGCCACACACCAGATGCCGAAACCTTGAAGACCTACGATTTCCAGCCTCAGCAAATCACCGCAATGATGCTTGGACTGAACTCGAAGATTCAAACCTTTGCACTGCAAAGAGAAATCAACAACTACCGCCAAGAACCGTTGAGCGCAATTATGCCGGGCATTGCTCTGCATGAATTATGGGGCATGATGGCCGTAGCAGAACAAGCATTGCTGATTGTTTCAGGATTTGTTGTGGTCGCCGGTTTACTGGGGATGCTAAGTAGTCTACTAACGAGCTTGCAAGAAAGACGTCGCGAGATGGCTATTCTGCGTGCGATGGGGGCAAGACCTCGTCATGTGTTTGGTCTATTGATTAGTGAAGCCAGTGCCCTGACCTTCTTAGGCATTACATTGGGCGTAGCCGTGTTGTTTGCTCTGATCGCAGTAGTTGCTCCTATTGTGCAACAAAGTTATGGTATCAACATATCGATATCCGCAATCACACCGCATGAGTGGAAACTGCTTATGTTGGTACAAGTTGCCGGAATCATTATCGGCTTTATTCCCGCTTTCAGGGCTTACCGTCAGTCGTTATCTGATGGCATGACTATTCGAATCTAAAACAGGAACCTACGATGCAACGCAAATTCCTACTGATACTTGGGCTACTTATGTTCCCATTTATCAGCACAGCTCACGCTGACACCACTCAGAATGAGGAATCGGTATTAACACTCGAATGGATTGACTTAATTCCAGAATCAGAGCGCGCTCAACTAGATTCGTTTGGTATGCCGATGGTAGACCACAACAGCATGGAAAAACCTCAGCAATCGACACTTGGTGCGGTTCGCCCTGAGTTAAACGGCAGCAAGGTTAAGATCCCGGGCTTTGTGATTCCATTGGAAGGCGATGAGAACATGATCACTGAGTTTCTGTTGGTGCCATACTTTGGCGCATGTATCCACGTGCCGCCACCGCCACCAAACCAGATTATCTACGTGAAGTTCCCGCAAGGTGCACCCATTCAGCAACTATGGGATGTGATCTATTTGGTCGGTACGCTGAAAACAGAATCGATCAGTCACGACTTAGCTCAGACTGGTTATCTTATTGAAGGTACTGCGATAGAAGAATATGACGACATGTAGTCATTAGAAGGGTGGCTCAAGGATGAGCTGCCGTCACTGAATAAAAGATATCATTCAATAACAGTTTAATAACGATATTGTTTGACTAGATTACGCGATGTAATTAGACAAATAAGCTAGAACAGCTACATAAGTAACGAGTAATAACCCTATGCTAAGCTGTTTCTTCAGCTTGTTATCATTGACTTGATTCATAACTCCTCCTTGAGAATTACAACAAATTTAACATTTTATTATCATTAGCAAAAGTAAAATTTTGTTGAAGTCTTCAACTCTGCACGCAAAATCTAGCCACCAATCAGATAAAGAGTTACATTTTAGACAGTTATATCAATCACAGTAAGTAAGTGTTCAGAAATGGCGTTGCAACAAGCTAGGGCGAGCAATGAATAACTACGATTGGTATTAAGTCACATCCTAACGGAACTCTTATGTCAGAAACCAAACAGCCAGTGATCATTGAGCATGCTAGCGACACACAGCATAAGCATGAGAAAAAACCTCATATTGCCGACAGTGCCAGTCGAATGCTGCACATTGCCCAAAGCTTCGGTTTAGATTCCTTAATCAGTCATAGCGAGAAAGCGAACGATAAAGCCGCTAGCACACTGATTGAGCGAGCGTTATTACGAGAGAAGAAACGCAAGGAATTACGCCAAAAGAACTTAGAGCAGATCCTGAAACTGGCACACTCTTCATGTAAAGATGAAGCGGCTGGAGACCCAGATCAGGACTGGCTGTACCGCTTTTTCGATATGGCGCAAGAGATCCACAATACCTCGATGCAAAGACTATGGGCTCAGGTGTTGAAAAGAGAAGTCACCAATCCAGGCTCGACTTCGATGAAGGCACTGCAAATCTTAAAAGACATGACGCCAAAGGAAGCACTGACCTTACAAAGAGCGGCTTCATTAGGCTGCAGTTTTGGTAGTGATAACAGCAGGAAGCTATTACTTGGATTTAAATCCCATGCTGGACTGTTCAGCTTTGGTAAGAGAGACACCACCAACACCATCAACCTTGGTGGGCATAACCTGCCCTACTCCAGCCTACTCCACTTAATTGAACTCGGCATTATTCTGGGTACAGAGTTAGAGTCTGGTGAGATTGATTTCGACCCAGCACTGCACCTGACCTATCAAGGTAAGAGCATGTCACTGGCGCCGATATCCAAAGGAGTGAAGTTGGTTTACTACCGCTTCAGCCCAACAGGCAACGAACTGTGTACCTTACTTGGCAACAAACCCAACATGCAGTACTACGACCAGTTGATTGCGCTATTGAGCCAAAAATTCACGGTGCAGACAGAAGTGAAAAGCAGTGTGAACTACACCGTCTAGATAATAGAGTCTGGGAAATAGACGGTGTGAAAGTATTGAGAAGAATGAAGATAATCTAGAGGATAGGTTTCTTGTCTCGGTAAACCAAGGCTGTGCTATTTATCCGTTGGCAATAAACAGATAAATAGCTGAGCAGCCTTAGTCATACCAGCGATCTCAATTGGCTAAAATATTACGCTTCTCTAAAGCATCAATACACAGTTCGACCAACTCATCGAGCGTCTTCTCACCCGCAGGTAGATCTATCTCTGGATTCTGTGGCGCCTCGTAAGCTGAGCTAATACCCGTGAAGTTCGGGATTTCTCCAGCGCGTGCTTTCTTATACAAACCTTTAGGGTCACGTTGTTCACATACCTCAAGTGGTGTGTTCACAAACACCTCAAGAAACTCACCTTCCGGCAGTAAATCACGTACCAACTGTCTTTCCGCTTGGTGAGGAGAAATAAACGCTGACAACACGATCAAGCCTGCATCCGCCATCAATTTAGCGAGCTCACCGATACGACGAATATTCTCTCTACGGTCTTGCTCAGAAAAGCCAAGGTCGCTACATAAGCCATGACGCACATTGTCACCATCCAATAAGTAAGTATGGTAACCAAGCTGTGCCAAGCGATTTTCTAATGCTCCAGCGACTGTCGACTTCCCAGAACCAGACAACCCCGTGAACCAGAGCACGGCTGGTTTTTGTGATTTCAGATTAGAGCGAAATGCTTTATCAATCGAGTGTTGATGCCACACAACATTCTCATCTTTTGGTTTGAGTACTGCGGTCATAATTAGTCCTTTAAATAAACAGCATTAAAATGGGAAAAAGTAAGGAATTAGGGTCAGTACCAAGCCCGAGTAAACAATCGAGATTGGGATACCGATACGTAGATAATCCGTGAGGTGGTAATTACCTACGCTATAAACAAGTAAGTTGGTTTGGTAGCCGTATGGCGAAATGAAGCTAGCACTCGCACCAAACAAAACCGCCATAATGAACGGCATTGGGTCGACGCCATAACCTACCGCCATGCTGTAGCCGATAGGAAATGAAAGCGCTGCAGCCGCATTATTAGTAACCAGTTCGGTCAACACCAAGGTCATGAAATAGGTCGCGACTAATGCCCCGAATACACCCCAACCATTAAAGGCTTCCATGAACATCAACCCCATACGTTCAGACAAGCCCGATGAAATCATCAGTTGAGCAATAGATAGGGCTGAGCCAACAATCACCACAATATCAACCGGAAAACGGCGACGAAGTTCACCAAGCTGCACCACACCAAATGCCACCAGCAATAGTAAGAAGCCTGCGAGCCCTTTGATAATCGGCACGACATCAACAAGCGCTAAACCAATCACGCTAGCAAAACCCAATAACACTAATGTCGATTTGTCAGCATCAAGCTTGGCACTCGAATCCAAGTCATTCATCAACACAAACTCTTTGTTGTGTTGCTGACGTTGCTCTTCAAAACGCTTACCAGGTACTAAAATTAAGGTGTCACCAGCAGTCAGTGTGATATTTCCAAGACCACCTTCAAGGCGTTCATGACCACGACGAATCGCGACTACAACTGCATCGAAACGGTCTCTAAACTGACTGGTTTTCAAGGTTTTATTACAGAAGCTTGCCGATGAGCTCACCACCACTTCGACAAAACTCTGACCGTTCAAATGGTGTTGACCAAACAGGGTTAAGCCTTGAATTTCTTGCAACGTTGCAACACTCTCTACATCACCACAAAACAGCAGTCGGTCACGAGCTTGCAGTATAAAGTCAGGGTCAATCGACGCGGTTGTTTTACCGTCGCGAATCACTTCCGCTAAGAACAGTTTTCTCAATGCTCTTAGGTTGTTCTCACTCACACTGCGGCCAACTAACGGAGAGCCTGGCTCAACTCTGGCTTCTAAGAAGTAAGGTAGATCATCTTGAGATCCATCATCGTAGCTTGGTAGAAAGTAGCTAAGAGGAATCAGGATCAACACGCCGCCGACCAAAACCGCTAAACCGATCAAGGTGGGTGTGAAAAAGTTCAAGCTCGGCAGTCCAGCATCTTCAACAAAGCTATTGATGATCAAGTTGGTTGAGGTGCCGATCAATGTCAGTGTTCCACCCAAGATGGCGGCGTATGACAAAGGTATAAGTAACTTAGATGGCGCGTGCTGTTGATTACGTTTGATCGCCCCGATCAAAGAGACAACCACTGCCGTATTATTAGTAAAAGAAGAAAGTAGCGCTGTGGAAATACCCAACTTCGCAACCACTGTGCCTAGCCGACCTTCAGAGATATTGCGGCTAACCCAGCTGATTAAGCGAGTTTTCTCCAACGCACTTGATGCGAGGATAAGAAGAATTAAAGTCAGTAACGATGAGTTAGTGAAGTTATTGGCTAGGCTCGATAGATCGATCATGCCGCCCATAAAAGCAATGAACGCCGCGCCAGCAAAGATAAAGCTTGGCTTAATACGGGTAACGAGCAGGCAAGTAATGATGCCGAGCAAAATCGCTAATACAAATCCTTGTTGCCACATATACCCGTCCTTTATGGCGGAAACGGTCGGTTTCCGCCTGATTCAATAAGCTGTTACTTAGCCGTTTATGACTTCAGTAGTTGGCTTAAATCTTTGGCATCCCAATGAGGGAAGTGTTTGCGAACCAATGCGTTGAACTCAAGTTCAAATGCAGAGAAGTTACCGACTTGCTGTTCAACAGAGTCCAAACGGTCTCGAATCAAACCCGCGCCAACTGTCACGTTAGTTAGACGGTCGATCACGATGAAGCCACCGGTATCGGCACTTTCACGATATTTATCCAGCGCGACAGTCTCGTTCAATGACCATTCACACAAGCCAATGCCATTCAGTGGCAACTCATCAACCGCGTGGGTCGACAGGTTGTTGATGTCATACTGGTGACGAACGGTTTCAACCTGACCAACAGTTTTCTTGCCTGCGATCTTAATGTCGTAAGCTTTGCCCGGTTGCAGTGGTTGCTCAGTCATCCACACGATGTCAGCCAATACGTGGTTGGTAGATTCAATCTGAGCGTTTTCCAACACAATCAAATCACCACGGCTGATATCGATCTCATCTTCAAGGGTCAGCGTTACCGCCAAGCCCGCTTGCGCAGATTCCAAGTCACCATCAAAAGTCACGATACGTGCAACCTTAGACGTTTTGCCTGACGGCAGCGCCTTGATTTCATCACCAACACTCACACGGCCAGAAGCCACTGTGCCTGCAAAGCCACGGAAATCTAAGTTTGGGCGATTCACATACTGCACTGGGAAACGGAATTCACCCGCAGAACGCTTTTGATCAATGTCGACGTTCTCTAACACTTCTAGTAGAGATGGGCCTTCGAACCATGCTAGCTCTTTGCTTGGTGCAGCAACGTTGATGCCTTCAAGCGCCGAAACTGGCAGGATCTGAATGTTAGTTTCGCCTTCTAGGTTTTCAGCAAACTCTAGGTATTCATCACGAATCTCTTCAAAACGATCTTGAGAATATTCCACAAGATCCATCTTGTTGACTGCAACGATGAAATGCTTCAAACCAAGCAGGTTAGAAATAAACGAGTGACGACGCGTTTGATCCAGAACGCCCTTACGAGCATCAATCAAGATCACAGCCAGATCACACGTTGAAGCGCCTGTTGCCATGTTGCGCGTGTACTGCTCATGCCCTGGGGTATCAGCAATAATGAATTTACGTTTTTGTGTCGAGAAGTAGCGGTAAGCTACGTCGATCGTGATGCCTTGCTCACGTTCAGCCTGCAAGCCATCAACAAGCAGTGCCAAATCAGGCTTCTCACCTGTCGTACCCACTCGTTGGCTATCCGAGTGAACTGCGGCTAGCTGATCTTCATAAATCTGTTTTGTATCATGGAGCAAGCGACCGATTAACGTACTTTTACCGTCATCTACTGAGCCACAAGTTAAAAATCTAAGCATAGATTTATGCTGATGCTGACTTAGATAACCTTCAATCCCTAGTTCAGCCAATTCGGCTTCTACTGCACTATTCATTTTTCTTTCCTTAGATTCTTAGAAATAACCTTGGCGCTTTTTCAGCTCCATTGAGCCAGACTGATCATGGTCAATCGCTCGACCTTGACGCTCACTAGACGTCGCCACCAGCATCTCTTCAATAATGCCTGTTAGCGTATTCGCCTCAGATTCAACCGCTCCGGTTAGTGGGTAACAGCCTAAAGTACGAAAACGAACGCTTTTCTCTTCAATCACTTCACCTTCTTGCAACTCCATACGGTCATCATCAACCATGATCAGCATGCCATCACGCTCAACAACCGGGCGCTTGTCTGAAAGGTAAAGTGGAACAATATCGATGCTCTCTAGATAGATGTATTGCCAGATATCCAGTTCAGTCCAGTTTGATAGAGGGAATACACGGATGCTTTCGCCCTTGTTAACCTGACCGTTATAAGTGTGCCAAAGCTCTGGACGCTGGTTCTTTGGATCCCATGTGTGGTTCTTATCTCGGAAAGAGTAAACACGCTCTTTCGCTCGAGATTTCTCTTCATCACGACGAGCACCACCAAAGGCAGCATCGAACCCATACTTGTTTAACGCCTGCTTAAGACCCTGAGTTTTCATGATGTCGGTGTGCTTAGAAGAACCGTGCACAAATGGGCTACAACCCATCGCTAGACCTTCAGGGTTCTTATGTACCAAAAGGTCAAAACCATACTTCTTGGCTGTGCGGTCACGGAACTCAATCATCTCGCGGAATTTCCAATCCGTATCAACGTGTAGCAGTGGGAATGGAATCTTGCCTGGGTAAAACGCTTTGCGAGCTAAATGAAGCATCACAGAAGAATCTTTACCGATGGAGTACATCATTACTGGGTTATCAAACTCAGCCGCTACTTCACGGATAATATGAATACTTTCCGCTTCTAGCTGTTTTAGGTGGGTTAAACGTTCTTGGTCCATTTCAGTGCTTCCTTTAAGGCTCGCGTTACGAGCAATTCATTACTTGGTCTTGCCAAGCAAGGGATTTAACTCATCCACTTCAGTGAATGGGAGTATTGGCACTAGAAGAAAACAGAAGCTTCGTTTTGAGCTATC
Organism: Vibrio sp. Isolate33; assembly: GCF_022397895.1. Taxonomy (NCBI): domain Bacteria; kingdom Pseudomonadati; phylum Pseudomonadota; class Gammaproteobacteria; order Vibrionales; family Vibrionaceae; genus Vibrio; species Vibrio sp. Isolate33. The sequence continues at coordinate 28,073 of NZ_JAKEUP010000027.1, read as the reverse complement.
CTTGCTATTCATCTGCCTGATACGTCCTTGATATAGGCATTATGACGAGCCTCTCATATTACTGGAAATTCTAAAATTTCATTTTTTATTCGAAAAGCTGATAAGGGATTAAATTTATAGATAAGCGGGTGAAATGAATGGACTAATCTTATCGATTTCAATTGTGCATTGATTGAGCAGGTTTGGGAGGCGTCTTGCAGAACACCATAAAGTAATCGATCTAAGTCACGAATTAACATTCGTTGTAATCATTGTTTCATTCCATTTTGTTACATTACGCAACGAATTTTCTACTATCCACTTTGGAGCTACAAAATGAAAGTTGCAATGAAACCTTTATCATTGGCTGTACTTGCAGGTCTTGGTCTGACTCTAGCAGGCTGCACAACAACACCAGATACCGATGAAGTGATTAAACTGCGTGTCGTAGAGACAACGGACATCCATACCAACCTAATGGATTACGACTACTACAAAGACAAGCCATCGAAGAAAATTGGCTTAGCACGTACTGCAACTTTAGTAAAAGAAGCTCAAAGCGAAGTAACAAACAGCGTATTAGTTGATAACGGTGACTTGCTGCAAGGTAGCCCAATGGGTGACTACATGGCAGACAAAGGCATCGTTGCAGGTGAAGTTCACCCGGCATACAAAGCAATGAACCAACTAAGCTACGATGCAGCGAACATCGGTAACCACGAATTCAACTACGGTCTTGAGTTCCTAGAAGAGTCTATCAACGACGCTGATTTCCCATACATCAGTGCTAACGTTTACGACGCAGAAACGAAAGAACACTACTTCACGCCTTACATCATCAAGACACACACGTTTGAAGATACAGCTGGCGTAGAGCATGAGATCAAAGTGGGTTACATCGGTTTCGTTCCACCACAAATCATGACGTGGGATAAGAAGAACCTTGAAGGTAAAGTGACGGCTCGCGACATCATTGAAACTGCGAACGAGTTAGTGCCTCAAATGAAGGCTGAAGGTGCAGACGTTATCGTTGCAATCCCTCACTCTGGCGTATCTCAAGACCCATACAAAGCGGGTGAAGAAAACTCTACGCTTTACCTTTCTGAAGTAGAAGGCATAGATGCTATCGCATTCGGTCACTCTCACGCGGTATTCCCAGGTAAAGGCTTCGACAATATCCAAGGCGTTGACAACGAAAACGGAACCATGAACGGTGTTGCGGCAGTCATGCCAGGTCGTTGGGGTAGCCACGTAGGTGTTATGGACCTAACACTTGCACAAAAAGACGGGAAGTGGGAAGTGGTTAAAGGCCAATCTGAAGCACGCCCTATCTACGACAAGATCGAGAAGAAATCGCTTGCTGCAGCTGATGAAGGCATCGTAACTGCACTAGAAAAAGACCACGCAGGTACTCGTGAGTTTGTTAACCAACCAATTGGTAAAGCAGACGATGTGATGTACAGCTTCCTGTCTCTAGTACAAGACGATCCAACAGTACAGATTGTTAACCTTGCACAGAAAGATTACGTTGAGCAATTCATCCAAGGTGACCCAGACCTAGATGGTACTCCAGTACTTTCAGCAGCGGCACCGTTCAAAGCGGGCGGCCGTAAGAATGACCCAGCAAACTTCACTGAAGTTGAATCTGGTCAACTGACATTCCGTAACGCAGCTGACTTGTACCTATACCCGAATACGCTAGTTGCGATGAAGGTAACCGGTCACGAAGTAAAAGAGTGGCTTGAGTGTTCTGCTGGTCAATTCAACCAGATCGACGTGAACTCAACAGCACCACAGCAGCTGATCGAGTGGGATAACTTCCGTACTTACAACTTCGATGTTATCGACGGTGTGGATTACCAAATCGACGTAACTCAACCTGCAAAATACGATGCAAACTGTAAAGTGGTTAACCCTGACTCACAGCGTATTGTTGGTCTAACTTACCAAGGTAAGCCAATCGACATGAAGCAAGACTTCCTGATCGCGACCAACAACTACCGTGCATACAGTGCTAAGTTCCCAGGTACAGGTGAAGACTTCATCGCATTTGATGCACCAGATGAGAACCGCACTGTACTTGCAAACTACATCTCTCGCGTAAGCAAAGAGCAAGGTCAAGTGAGCCCAACGGCTGACAACAACTGGTCATTCGCACCAATCAAAACGGATAAAAAGCTAGATATCCGCTTTGAAACATCACCAAGTGAGAAAGCGGCACAGTTCATCAAAGAGAAGGGTCAATACCCAATGAAACGTGTTGCGACTGACGATGTTGGTTTCGGCGTTTACCAAATTGACCTAACTAAATAGATTGCTTAAGTAATCAATAGTTAACCTTCTAAAAGGCTGAGTTTAACGACTCAGCCTTTTTCTTTTCTCGTCTAAATTCACAGCTTAAAGCCTTAGCTTTCGAGCCTCAAACACCAGTTCATTCTTCATCTAAATCGCACACCTCAAGCCACCCATTAAATCCAATCAACGTAAAAAAGCAGCAATTCGCTGTAAGTTTTTCAGAGCTCCTCCTGTCTATTTAATTTACTACACTCAATGAATGGTCAATAAGCCATTCATCTATAGGATAGATAAGGACATTTGATGGGCACCGTCGAGAGTATTCAAGCATGGTTAAATTCAGGGGAGGAGTCGTTGCTATGGCTGATGCTTGGCATTATCGCGCTTTCTTACCTGCTTGAAGATCTGGCCATCGTTACGGCCGCTGGTTTAGCGACTCAAGGGCTCATCCCACCTCAATATGCGTTACTTGCGATCTTTATCGGTATTGCCACAGGTGATCTTGGCCTTTATTACCTTGGGAAATCAGGCCGTTATTTCAGAGGCGTTCGTTACAAAGCCCTCACTAACCGATACTTTCGATCGCTTCGCACCAAATTACGTCAAAACGCATTCAGCAGTCTTTTTGTCATCCGCTTTATACCGGGGCTTCGTACCGTTGGTTTTACCTTAAGTGGTTTTTTCGCCATACCACTGCCTACTTTCTTGTTTGCCGTTATTAGCGCGACAGCGATCTGGACTGGCGTTGTCTTCTCTACCATCTACTATTTAGGGACGTCAGCGTGGCTGCAAGCCTCTGAATATCAATGGATCGTCATCCCGTGTGCCATCGCTTTGCTGCTAGTCGGCAATCGATTAATGAATAAAACCTACTCTAGAGGATTATCATGAGTTCACCGCAAGATATTCGCATCATTCCAGCACATCAAATAAATGCAGGCATGCCCCTGCTTGAAAAAGATACCGTGCGCAGTGTCTCTCCTTACGAGTTTCTTCCGACGTGGTTCTTCTACACTCCAGTAGTGATTCAAAGCCTGATGCAAGGGTTACGGCACTTTGATTGGGCGCTGCCACTGATCGCCAACCCGAGCATTAAGCTCAGTGGCATGGTCGGCGAATCGAAACACGAGATACTGAGCCTTGCCGGATCATCAAGTAAGCGTTGGATCTCTCCATTTATCACCTTAACCAAAACCGATCTCAGCAGTAAGAAACAAGCTGAAGATGCACGTAGTGCACTCATCCAGTCGGATCTTAATTTTCCTATTGTGGCGAAACCGGATCTTGGTTGCCGAGGTGTTGGGGTAAAGCTGATCAACAACCAAGATCAACTTGAGCAATATATTGAATCCTTCCCAAATCATGCTCGCTTTCTACTGCAAGAAAAAGCGCCTTATCAAGCCGAGGCTGGCGTTTTCTATGTTCGTTACCCGAATAGTAAACAAGGCGAGATCATATCGATCACCCTCAAATATTCGCCAATGGTAACGGGCGATGGTAGCTCAACACTCAAACAGTTAATTGAAAATAGCCCGCGTGCTGGGCAGCTCAGTCACCTATATCTACCAAGACATGAAGACAAGTTGGATCAAGTACTCGCAGAGAGCGAAGAGTTCCAACTTGCGTTCGCAGGTAGCCATAGCCGTGGCTGTATCTTCCGAGATGGCAATCAATACATCACTCAAGCTTTAACAGAACGCTTAGATGAGATATTCGACGACTTCGACGGCTTTCATTTTGGTCGACTCGACGTGAAGTTTAAGGACATGCACAGCCTAATGAGAGGTGAGGATTTCACTATCCTTGAGGTTAATGGTGCAAGCAGTGAAGCCGGACACATCTGGGATCGCAACACACCGCTGCGAGAGATATTTTCCACGCTACTTCTTCAATACCGCATTCTTTTTGATATTGGTGCTCAACAGAAACAGAGAGGCCATCAACCTCCTTCTTTTAAGAGCTTATTTAACGCGTGGCAAGAAGAGCGACGTCTTGTTCAACAATATCCGACCACCGATTAACTTTGTACGAGGATCATGAATGAACCCCATAGCCCAACCGAGCGCCCTCACGTCTTTCTCTCCTAGTATCAAGGGAGCGGTAGAGATATTGAATCAGGGTTTAGAGTTTCTATTAGCGATTTCTGACAGCGACTACCTAACACGAGCGAAGCCGCACGTCACAAGCTCTATTGGCGAGCATACTCGCCACACGCTCGATCTTTTTCATGCGCTGATTTTAAAAGAGAACGCGACAGTTGATTACAACACTCGTCGTCGTGGTCACCCAGTAGAATACGACCGCTCAATTGCAGTAAAAGAGATCCACTATGTGATCAATTGGCTTGAACGGTTAGACCGCAACGATCTCGAAGCGCCCATAATGATCCAAACCGAGGTTTCGATGGATGCTCAAGTGTTTGCAAGCCTACCTTCTACACTAGAAAGAGAGGTGACTTTTGCGGCGCTGCATGCCAATCATCATTACGCGATGATCAAGGTGATCACCACCTTCCTAGACATTGAAACCTGTAACACCTTTGGTTATGCCCCAACCACCAGTAGTTATCTGAGGGAGCAATAATCATGTGTTCAGTATCTTGGCTACTTGAAGAAAATGGTTATCAGGTCTTTTTTAATCGTGATGAGCAAAAGACCCGAGCATTGGCGATGCCACCGAAGCAATATCGAGTCAACGGTGTCGATATCATCATGCCACTCGACCCAACAGGCGGTGGCAGCTGGATAAGCATCAACGAGTTCGGGCTTTCGCTATGCTTACTCAATAACTATCAAGGTATTGTTCCAGTCGGTCCTTTAGTTAGCCGTGGTTTGTTACTTAAAAACCTATCATCGAGTCGTAATATCAGTCAGCTCTCTGAGGCATTCCATAAGCTCGACCTGCACTCTTTTGCCCCGTTTACCTTACTGGCTTTTGCGCCGAGCCTAACTCAACACAACGGTTTGGTGATTGCCTACATGTGGGATGGCATTCAACAGCAAATAGTGGAGACCGACTCACCACTGTTCTCATCCGGTGTTGATTTAGAGCGAGTGCAAGCCTACCGACAAGCCAAATACGATCAGCTAATGGCAACAGGCAAGAATCAGCAGAACTTACTGAAATTTCATTCTCACCATCACAGTGAACAGCCCCATTTAGCAACTTGTATGCATCGTGAAGACGCACACACAGTCAGCTTTACCCATTTACGTAATCTGCACGGTCAAGCCTCTATGTTTTATGCACCCGGCTCACCTTGCGAACCGATAAACCCAAGCCTGATAAATCAACAGCGCTTTACCTTCGATTTATCGCCCGCAATCAATCTATAGATGGAGTCCATCATGAGAAAACTAATCACCATGGTCATGCTACTTGTTAGCCCGTACGTATTTGCTGCCGATGAAATCTATACCGGCTTCTTTAGCAGTAAGGCACTCGATGGCTACGATACCGTGGCTTACTTCACTTCTGGAAAGCCAGTTGAAGGGAGCAAGAAGTTCAGCACAGAGTACAAAGGTGCGGACTGGTATTTCTCTTCTGAAAAGAATCTGACTTTATTTGTTAATAATCCTGAAAAATATGCCCCTCAATATGGTGGTTATTGCGCATGGGCCGTTTCAGCCAAAAACGACTTCGCACCAGGTGATCCACAGTATTGGACCATAGTTGATGACAAACTTTATCTTAACTACGACCAAGAAATTCAAACCACTTGGGAGCAAGACCGTGCACAGCATATTCAACAAGCCGATAAAGCTTGGCCGCAGCTGATTAAGTAAGGGAATAACCATGACATTCACTCCTGCTAAACATCTCCCGGCAGCATTTATCGCTTTTGTGTTTATTCAGTCGCTGTTCTTTAAGTTCACCGGCTCATACGAGACAGAGCATATCTTTGGCACGCTAGCGACATGGTCAGGCTTAAGCTGGTTCGGCTCATTCGGCGGCTACTTGATTGGATTCGCTGAATTGATTGCGGCCATTCTGCTGTTCACTCGTTGGCATGGTCTCGGCGCCATTATGAGTGTGGGGATCATGAGTGGCGCGATATTTTTCCACCTGTTTACTCCGCTCGGTATTCAAATGCCTGAGTTCAATGCCGCGGGTGAGATTGTCGGTTACGACGGCGGGTTATTGTTTGGCATGGCATGCCTAGTCTGGTTATGCGGTGCGTTTTTAAGTGTGAAAGATTTCAAGAATCAAGACGGTTTCCTAAACAACTTTAGTCAATAAGGTAGCTTCATTATGATTGATAGTCCTTTTCGTTTACCACGTTACACGCCTTTTGGTTTAGGTGAGTCTGTTGTCGAGTGGGCAACTGGGCTATCTAAGCTAGACCGACTCTATCAAGATCGAAAAAACGAGTTATCTAGCTTCGAATTCATGAATTACACCCTATCGGCGCTCAATATCGACTACTCGGTGGCATCGGGAAGCACAGAAAATATCCCGGAAGAAGGGCCAGTCGTGATTGTGGCGAACCACCCACTTGGCGCAATTGAAGGTGTGATCCTGGCAGATCTCGTAGGATCGGTAAGAAAGGATGTGAAGGTATTAGCGAATGAATTACTCAAGCGACTGCCTGAGCTGGATGATCTTTTCATAGGTGTTGATGTCTTTAATAGTAAAGAATCGAGACGCACCAATGCCAAAGCTATTCGAGATGCCAATCGTCACCTAGCCGATGGCGGGCTGTTGATCGTGTTCCCTGCAGGGGAAGTATCAAGTTACCGGAAAGGGGCTAAAACACTGACGGATATCGAATGGAGCAAATCGGTCGCGAAATTCGTTAAACGTCATCAAGCCACGACGGTTCCTATCTTTATCAATGGAAAAAACAGTGAGCTATTCTATCAAGCGGGTCGTGTGCACCCACTGTTGAGAACCGCTCTACTTGGGCGTGAGCTCCTCAATAAACAGGCAACAACTATCTCTATCTCGATTGGCTCATCGATTCCGTATTCAGAGATAAAGTCGTTTGAAAAAGAGATGGATATCGTCAACTACCTACGACTTAATACCTACTTAATGAGTCAACAAGATAGTCCGAACACGCCAATCCACGCGCCCTCTTTCGATACCCAAGTGATAGCGCCAATATCACCCGAAGTATTGGCAATAGAGATAGGCTCACTCCCTGAAGAGATGAAACTGCTCGAACAAGGCGACTTCGAGGTCTACTGCACGCCAAGCCAATCTATTCCAAACTTAATGCGTGAGATTGGTCGAGTCAGAGAAGAGAGCTTCCGTGAAGTTGGAGAAGGCAGTGGGCTTGCTTGTGATTTAGATGAGTACGACCTTTACTACCACCAACTGTTTGTGTGGAACAAAGCTAAGGCAGAATTAGTCGGCGCTTATCGACTGGGTATGGTCGACAAGTTAATCGCAGAGCACGGGTTGGACCAACTCTATTCCCGCAGTCTGTTTAACTATAACCAAGAGTTTATCGATACGTTAGACAACAGCATTGAACTTGGTCGATCTGTTGTGAGTAAGCCTTATCAAAAGAGCCTTAATTCACTGTTACTACTGTGGAAAGGCATCGCGACCTTTGTATCTCGTCACTCCAAATACACTCACCTATTTGGCCCGGTCAGTATCAGTAATGATTACAGCCATAATGCGCGCCTGTTGATCGCAACCACCTTATCGATTCACCACTACGATGAGGAAAAGGCCAATCTGGTTTCTCCTTCTTCACCGCTCAATACCAGTAGTCATGTGTTCTGGCAGAATCACCTATTGTCGTCATTGGCGAGTGTTCCCCTACTTTCTAAAGTACTAGCTCGTATGGAACAAGGAAAAGGATTACCGGTATTATTGCGCCAATACCTAGGGATGAACGGCAAGCTGGTGTGCTTTAACGTCGACCCATCATTTAATGATGCGTTAGATGGTTTAATTGTGGTTAACCTTAAGAAGGTACCATTGAAAACCTTAGGCAAATACATGGGTAGAGAACTCGCTCAAGACTACCTAGAGCAACACGCTCGACGCTGATTTAGCCCGAACTGTACCTACACTCAAATAAGTGCGATGATTTCGGCACTTATTTGGGTTAGGTTATTTTCATGCACACCTCTTTTATCGAACAACTGCAAAGCTTCGACTTCTCTGAAAGTCAGATTGAATCTCTAGTCGCTGTCGCCAAGCCACTTGAACTGCCAACCAGACACATCCTTATTAACCAAGGTGAGATGGCAGGCTCAATCTACTTCGTACTTGAAGGCTTGTGTCATGCTTGCTACCTCACTAATGATGGTAAGCAATACAGCAAAGAGTTCTACTGGGAACAAGATTGGATCATCGGCTTTGAGAGTCTGATAAAAAACCAAGCTTCCCCTTACCTATTAGAAACACTGACACCCATCACAATGTTAGAGCTGCCAATGAATGCGGTAATCGAGTGGCGTGCATCGAATAACCCTTTGTATTTAAAGCTGTTAGAAACACAACTGATGCATAAGGAAAACAAAGAACGCTTCATGCTCCTCTATACCCCAGAGCAACGTTACCAGCTTTTCTGCGAACACTATCCAGACCTTGAACAGCGCCTCAACGACAATCAAATTGCCGCCTATTTAGGAATAACCGCGATCAGTTTGAGCAGAATTAAAGGTCGAATTAACAATAGTTAATGCCAACAATCATCGCGCATAGTACATTCAGAGCATCGATAACCTCTGGATGTAAACATGATCACTTGGCGCTCAATTCCTTTCTCTGAACTTTCAACACATCAGCTTTATCAACTACTTAAATTGCGAGTAGATGTATTCGTGGTTGAGCAAACTTGCCCTTATCCAGAGCTTGACGGTAAAGACACACTCGCTGGTGTTCACCACCTTCTCGGTTACGTAGATGAGGAGCTAGTGGCGTGTGCTCGCTTATTGCCGCCGGGCACGAGTTATGACAACACCAGCATCGGCCGAGTGGCAACTAAACAATCAGCAAGAGGCGATGGCTTAGGGCACCAATTGTTGAAAGAAGCATTAACACACTGTGAGTCTCTTTGGCCTGGCACGGCCATAGATATTGGTGCGCAAGAGCACCTAGAAAATTTCTATGAAAGTCATGGATTCAAGACGATCTCTGAGATGTACCTGGAAGATGATATTCCGCACGTAGATATGAGATTAGAGAAGTAATGTCGAATATCACTGTCGGTATCCTATTACTGATCGCAGGTAACCTGTTTGCCTCGCTTTCGGATGTAGCAGTAAAACTATTGAATGGTGAAGTACCACCTCTTCAATATATTTTTTTCCGACAGTTGATCTCTCTGCTGATAATAACTCCACTGTGGCTGCAGCAGAAAAAGGAACAACGACGCTTACAGCAAGCCAAAGTCACCTTCATACGAGGCCAACTAATATTAATTGGCAGTGGGTGTATGGTTGTAGCAATCACTCATCTAACGTTGGCAACCGCCAACGCTGTGTTCTACGTAGCGCCCCTATTGATGTTGCCTCTTTCTATGTTTCTCCTCAAAGAGCAACCTGCACTTGGGAAGGTGATCGCCACTACCATAGGTTTCATCGGTGCGCTGATTGTCTTAAGGCCATCTCAATTTCATTGGGCAGCACTGTTTGCATTAGGCACTGCGCTTACTCTAGCCCTGTTCAATGTATTGGTGCGAAAGCTCCCTAGTGAGCAATCTGTAGTCACAACGCTATGGTGGACAACGTTGTTCTCAATTCCGGCTTCATTGATATTGTGCTTCCTGTATTGGCAACCGGTATCTCTCGAGCACTTAGGATACATAGCACTCAGCGCAACACTCATCTTGAGCTATAACGGGCTTGCGGTTGCCGCCTATCAAAAAGCACACTCAAGCCAAATTGCCTTGGCAGAATATTCAGGCTTGGTGTTTGTCGCGCTAATTGGCGCCATTTGGTTCGATGAGATTCCAGATACATTAACCCTTATCGGTATCATGCTGATCATCTTGCCACTCGCCCCTTTCAAGCGACCAAAAAAAAGAGCTAGTGCTTAGCTCTTTTCTATCACGCTCTTGCTGTTGAGTTCATCACTCAAGCAAAGCACTTATTTACTACGGCCAAAGCCACCATCAGACAAGCGGAAGAACATCACCGATGTGTTACCTTTCTCTAGCTGTAGGATATCAAGTTGCCCGGTCTCAGCCAGCTTAAATCGAACGAGCTGACCTTTTCGGATCTGACTAAGTGGTTTGTCTGAGCCTTCGATACGTACCAATGCGTTCAAGTCAGACAGTGGCAAATCGTTATTTCGAAAAACCTGCGCCAGAGTATCTCCTTGCTTAACAAGGTACTCTTGCCAGTTATTGTTACTCGGCTCTGATGAGTTGCTGTTGGCATTTTGTTGTTCGCTTAACCCAACCGTGTTTATCTCAAGCGCAACGCGCGATGTGGTTGGGGTCGCATCTACTTTTGGTTCTGGTAGCGGCACAAAAAGTAATACTAGTACGATCGGCGAAATCACCATCAACAGTCTTTGGTGTAATTTCGGTAATGAACCCCAAGTTTGTACTGTAGAGGCTTTCATTTTCTTTACATCGATCGAGCTCAATTTCTGTTTGACCTGATTCAGTCGATCCTTGAATTCTGCTAAGTGGTCAACTTTCTGTTTTTTCTTTTGACGACGATTCATACCACTGCGTCCTATACATTGAATAACTACAGTATAAAAACCAAAGTACCAACAGTATAGATCTTTCCGTCACAACAAGGCTCAAAGGGAGAAAATTGACATCCCTGTGATTTGGACGCGGTAAAGCACAAGTGATCAGGGACTAGCCGTTTCTTCACGCTGCTAATACTGGTATTCTTACCCTTTTCGTACTGACAAAAAGAGTGACTTTTCATGTCTGAAGTAAAATTTGAAACTGTAGAGCAAAAAGCTAGCTACGGTATCGGTCTACAAATGGGCCAACAACTTGCTGGTTCTGGTCTTGAAGGCCTAAACGTTGACGCAATCGCTGCTGGTATCGCAACAGCTCTAGTTGGTGACATGCCAGCTATCGAAGTTGACGAAATCAACAACGCACTACAAGAGCTACACACTCGCGGTGAAGCTGCACGTCAAGAACTAGCTAAAGCTGCTGCTGCTGACGGCGAAGCTTTCCTAGCTGACAACGCTCTTCGTTCAGAAGTAACAGTTCTTGAGTCTGGTCTTCAGTACGAAGTACTAACTGAAGGTACTGGCGAAATCCCAACTGCAGACAAGCAAGTACGTGTTCACTACCACGGCGAACTAACTGACGGTACTGTTTTCGACAGCTCTGTATCTCGCGGTCAACCAGCTGAGTTCCCAGTAACTGGCGTAATTCAAGGTTGGGTACAAGCTCTACAAATGATGCCTGTTGGCTCAAAGTGGAAGCTATACATCCCTCAAGATCTAGCATACGGTGAGCGTGGCGCAGGTGCTGCAATCCCACCATTTGCTGCTCTAGTATTTGAAGTTGAACTTCTAGCTATTCTTTAATTTTTATAAAAACCTTTAGTAAAACAAAATACTATAGGCAAATAAAATTAAAATAATGCAACGGCGATGTGACTACATCGCCGTTTTTCGTTTATAGTGAAAGAGTAAATTACTTTATTACTTAAGGACGAATAATGAAGAAAGTACTCATCACAGTTTTAAGCAGCCTTGCTGTTGTCTCTTGCGCTAGTACTAGCGACTCTGAACAAACCAGTTCATCATCAGATACCAACTATTCCCAACTATCACAAACTGCACTAATGGCAGCGGTGAATATGTGGTCTCAACAAAATGAAACAACACCTCTTGCTGATACTGTTGCCGACCAAGCGTCTGTCACTACCGATCAAGCTATTGGCGGTATTGGTTCAATGTTAGCGCTTGCACAAAACTCACTTGGCTCTACCGACAACAAAGAACTCGCTACGCTGATTCCTGGCATGTCGAGCCTTGAGTCTACTGGTCTATCATCGCTACTGAGCTCACAAGGTGCTGTTGAAAGTGCATTTTCTGGACTAGGTATGGACCCATCAATGGTTACGACATTTGCACCAATCATTCTTCAGGCATTGCAGTCACAAGGTGCAACGAGTGGCCTGATGGACTCACTTGCGGCTATATGGCAATAACCGTTAATAGCAAATAGCTAGCTTAAGAATTTGATAAGGGCACTTCGGTGCTCTTTTTTGTGCACGAAAGAGATACGAGATACGAGATACGAGATACGAGATACGAGATACGAGATATTTTTGAGAATCATGCTAGAAAGGGCAAGTGAAAGTGCCAAACATCGTGGTGCAATTTTTAACGTGTTATCAGATTCGATAGATACAAAAAAGCCGAGCTAATGCTCGGCTTTTTGTATTAAGAATCTAGTATAGATTACTCAGCAGCTTCTTCAGCAGCTGGGCGGTCTACAAGCTCAATGTAAGCCATTGGAGCTTTATCACCAGTACGGAAACCACATTTAAGAATGCGAGTGTAACCACCTTGGCGAGCCGCAAAACGCGGGCCTAGTTCATTAAATAGTTTTGCTACAACTTCGTTATCACGAGTGCGAGCAAATGCAAGACGACGGTTAGCAACACTGTCTGTCTTAGCTAGGGTAATCAATGGCTCAATTACGCGACGTAGTTCTTTTGCTTTTGGCACGGTAGTTTTGATAACTTCGTGACGAACAAGAGAGCTAGCCATGTTGCTGAACATCGCTTTGCGATGACTGCTGTTGCGGTTGAGTTGACGACCACTTTTACGATGGCGCATGACCTAATCCTTCTAACTTTTCGATTAATCTTCAGCGATTGACGCTGGTGGCCAGTTTTCTAGACGCATGCCTAGAGAAAGACCACGTGAAGCAAGCACATCTTTAATCTCTGTAAGAGATTTCTTACCAAGGTTTGGCGTTTTAAGTAGCTCAACCTCAGTGCGCTGTACAAGATCACCGATGTAGTGAATCGCTTCTGCTTTCAAACAGTTAGCAGAGCGAACTGTTAGTTCAAGATCGTCTACAGGACGTAGTAGGATAGGATCGAATTCTGGCTTCTCTTCCTTCTCCTCAGGTACACGTACATCACGAAGATCTACGAACGCATCCAGTTGTTCAGCTAGAATAGTAGCTGCACGACGGATTGCTTCCTCAGGTTCTAGAGTACCGTTCGTTTCCATATCGATAACAAGCTTGTCTAAGTCAGTACGTTGTTCTACACGTGCCGCTTCTACAGCGTAAGCGATTTTATCAACCGGGCTGTAAGTAGCGTCAACTAGTAGACGACCGATTGGACGCTCATCTTCTTCAGTATGGATACGAGCTGAAGCTGGAACGTAACCACGACCACGTTCTACTTTGATACGCATAGCGATCTCAGCGTTGTCATCCGTTAGGTGACAAATTACGTGCTCAGGGTTAGCGATCTCTACATCACCATCGTGGGTGATGTCACCTGCAACAACAGGGCCTGAGCCTGATTTGTTCAGTGTAATAAACACTTCATCTTTGCCTTCAGCAACGCGTACAGCCAAACCTTTAAGGTTTAGAAGGATTTCCAGGATATCTTCCTGAACGCCTTCTTTAGTGCTGTATTCGTGTAGCACACCTTCAATTTCAACTTCTGTTACGGCACAACCCGGCATAGAAGATAGAAGAATGCGGCGAAGAGCATTACCTAGAGTGTGGCCGAAACCGCGCTCTAATGGCTCAAGAGTTACTTTCGCGTGTGTCGTATTGATCTGTTCAATGTCAACAAGACGCGGCTTAAGAAATTCTGTTACAGAACCCTGCATTGTGTCCTCTCTTTTTTTAACCTTACTTAGAGTAAAGTTCGACGATCAAGTGTTCATTGATGTCAGCTGATAGGTCAGAACGCTCAGGCATACGCTTGAATGTACCTTCCATTTTGCCAGCATCTACTTCAATCCAAGTTGGCTTTTCACGTTGTTCAGCAACTTCTAGAGCCGCTTTAATACGAGATTGCTGTTTAGCTTTCTCGCGGATAGAAACAACGTCGTTTGCCGCTACTTTGAAAGAAGGAACGTTTACAACTTTACCGTTAACTAGGATAGACTTGTGGCTAACTAGTTGACGAGATTCAGCACGAGTAGCGCCAAAGCCCATACGGTAAACTACGTTATCAAGACGACCTTCAAGAAGCTGAAGCAGGTTTGCACCCGTGTTGCCTTTAAGACGTGCAGCTTCTTTGTAGTAGTTGCGGAATTGTTTTTCTAGAACGCCGTAGATACGACGAACTTTTTGCTTCTCACGAAGCTGAACGCCATACTCAGATAGACGACCGCGACGAGCGCCGTGTACACCTGGTGCGTTATCAATTTTACACTTGGTATCGATCGCACGGACACCAGACTTAAGGAATAAGTCAGTACCTTCGCGACGGCTAAGCTTCAGCTTAGGACCCAAATATCTTGCCATGATCTTTCTCCAATATTCCTAGAAACGAAACTTAAACGCGACGTTTCTTAGGTGGACGACAACCGTTATGAGGGATTGGTGTCGCATCAACAATGTTAGTGATACGGAAACCAGCAGCGTTCAGTGCGCGAACAGTAGATTCACGACCTGGACCTGGACCCTTAACCATAACTTCCAAGTTCTTTAGGCCATATTCTTTAGCCATTTCACCACAACGCTCAGCTGCAACTTGTGCTGCGAACGGAGTAGATTTACGAGAACCACGGAAACCTGAACCACCTGCTGTAGCCCATGCAAGAGCGTTGCCTTGACGGTCAGTGATAGTTACGATTGTGTTGTTGAAAGAAGCATGAATGTGCGCTACGCCATCAGCTACTTGCTTGCGTACGCGCTTACGCGCGCGAGTTGGTTGTTTTGCCATTGTACTCTACCTTATCCGACTATTTCTTGATCGGCTTGCGCGGACCCTTACGGGTGCGAGCGTTGGTTTTAGTACGCTGTCCACGTAGTGGTAGACTGCGACGATGACGAAGACCGCGGTAACAGCCAAGGTCCATAAGACGCTTGATGTTCATCGATACTTCACGACGTAGATCACCTTCTACAGTGTACTTAGCTACACCATCACGCAGTTGATCGATCTGCTCTTCAGTTAGTTCACTGATCTTAGCATCTTCAGCAATACCCACTTCAGCTAGAATAGCTTGAGAGCGAGTTTTACCGATACCGTAGATTGCAGTAAGTGCAATTACAGAATGCTTATGATCAGGAATGTTAATGCCGGCTATACGGGCCATTATTCACTCCTAAGGGGTTCATAAAAGAATTATCCGCAGCAAAGCCCGTTATGGATACGCTGCGGCATACTACTTCTTTTGCACGCAAAAGGTAGGCCGAGGAATATACTCGACTCTACCTTGTATTTCAAGTAAAAATTTCTGCTAATTAGCCTTGGCGTTGCTTATGCTTTGGCTCACTGCAAATCACGCGAACGACACCGTTACGCTTGATAACTTTACAGTTACGGCAGATTTTTTTAACGGAAGCACGAACTTTCATTGCTAAACTCCGTAAATGGAATCGAAATTGTTACCACCGAATTAACGGCCGTAACCCTTCAGATTCGCTTTCTTTAACACAGAATCATACTGTTGTGACATCAGATGAGTCTGTACCTGTGCCATGAAATCCATGATAACTACCACTACGATTAGTAGTGATGTGCCGCCGAAGTAGAAACGAACGTTCCACGCGACCATCATGAACTCAGGAATCAGACATATAAAAGTAATGTATAGAGCACCCGCAAGGGTTAGTCTAGTCATCACTTTATCGATATATTTCGCTGTCTGCTCACCTGGGCGGATACCGGGTACGAATGCACCAGACTTCTTCAAGTTATCAGCTGTTTCACGTGGGTTAAACACCAACGCTGTATAGAAGAAACAGAAGAAGATTATAGCTGCTGCATAAAGCATTACATACAGAGGCTGACCTGGGCTAAGAGCTAATGACACGTCAGTTAACCAACCGAACGCGCTGCTTTCACCATTTTGACCAAACCACTGTGCTAATGTTCCTGGGAACAAAATAATACTTGATGCGAAAATCGCTGGAATAACACCTGCCATATTAATCTTAAGAGGCAAGTGAGAGCTTTGTGCTGCAAAAACCTTACGACCTTGTTGACGTTTCGCATAGTTAACGACGATACGACGTTGACCACGTTCCATGAAAACTACGAAGTAGATAACAGCAAAAGACAATACAGCAATCAACAGCAGAAGAAGCACATGCAATTCACCTTGACGCGCTTGCTCGATTGTTTGACCGATTGCAGAAGGCAATCCAGCAACAATACCTGCAAAAATCAGAATGGAAATACCATTACCGATTCCTCGCTCAGTGATTTGTTCACCTAACCACATTAAGAACATGGTACCAGTTACTAAACTCACGGTAGCAATAAGCGTAAACATGGTTTGGTTGATAACAACCAGATTGTCGACCATGTTTGGTAAGCCTGTTGCGATACCAATAGCTTGGAATGTTGCAAGTACAAGCGTGCCGTAGCGTGTATATTGGCTTATCTTACGACGGCCTGCTTCACCCTCTTTCTTGAGTTCCGCTAACGCTGGATGAACTACAGTTAACAATTGGACTACGATCGATGCCGAAATGTACGGCATGATACCCAATGCTAATATAGATGCACGCTCAAGAGCACCACCGGAGAACATGTTAAACATTTCAACGATGGTACCTTTTTGCTGATCGAACAAATCGGCAAGTACAGCTGCGTCAATACCAGGGATCGGCACAAAAGAGCCGGCTCGGAATACTAAAAGTGCACCAATTACGAATAATAAGCGCGACTTTAGTTCACTTAAGCCGCTCTGAGCACTACGAAAATCTTGTCCTGGTTTCTTAGCCATCTGTACCTCGTTCCTCGAGATTATTCCTCGATTTTACCGCCTGCAGCTTCGATTGCAGCTTTAGCGCCTTTAGTCACGCGTAGACCTTTAACAGTCACAGCTTTGCTTAGGTCACCAGAAAGAACGATCTTAACGAATTCGATGTTCTTAGTGATAACGTTAGCAGCTTTAAGGCTGTTAAGATCAACTACGTCACCTGTTACTTTCGCTAGCTCAGCTAGACGAACTTCAGCAGACACTAGGCTCTTACGAGAAGTGAAACCGAATTTAGGTAGACGTTGTTTTAGAGGCATTTGACCGCCTTCAAAACCTGGACGAACAGAGCCGCCAGAACGTGACTTTTGACCTTTGTGACCGCGGCCACCTGTTTTACCAAGGCCAGAACCGATACCACGACCTACACGCTTCTTAGAAGGTTTAGAGCCAGCAGCCGGTGATAGAGTATTCAAACGCATTCTGATTACTCCTCAATCTTAACCATGTAGTAAACCTTGTTGATCATACCGCGTACGCACGGAGTATCTTCAAGTTCTACTGTATGGTTGATGCGACGAAGACCTAGACCTTTAAGACACGCTTTGTGCTTAGGTAGGCGACCAATTGAGCTTTTAGTTTGAGTTACTTTAATAGTTGCCATCGTGTGCTTACTCCGAAATAGATTCAACAGTTAGACCACGTTTAGCAGCAACCATTTCTGGTGACTTAACGTCTACTAGAGCACCAATCGTTGCACGAACGATGTTGATCGGGTTCGTTGAACCGTATGCTTTAGAAAGTACGTTATGTACGCCCGCAACTTCAAGTACAGCACGCATTGCACCACCGGCAATAACACCTGTACCTTCTGCAGCTGGCTGCATGTAAACTTTAGAGCCCGAATGACGACCTTTCACCGGGTGGTGAAGAGTGCCTTCGTTTAGCGATACTGTAACCATGTTACGGCGCGCTTTTTCCATTGCTTTTTGAATCGCTGCAGGTACTTCACGAGCTTTGCCGTAACCGAAACCTACGCGACCGTTACCGTCACCAACTACTGTTAGTGCAGTGAAGCTCATGATTCGACCACCTTTAACCGTCTTAGATACACGGTTAACAGCGATCAGCTTTTCTTGCAAATCATTAGCTTGTTGTTGTTCTTTAGCCATCTTCCAACCCTACCTTAGAATTTCAGACCAGCTTCGCGAGCAGATTCTGCTAGCGCCGCTACTCGACCGTGGTATTGGAAACCAGAACGATCAAATGCAACTGAAGCTACGCCTTTTTCAAGAGCGCGCTCAGCAACAGCTTTACCAACTGCTTTAGCTGCATCAACGTTACCAGTGTTCTTAACTTGCTCACGGATCGCTTTTTCTACAGTAGAAGCAGCTGCGATAACCTCAGAGCCGTTTGCCGCGATAACTTGTGCGTAAACATGGCGAGGAGTACGGTGTACTACCAGGCGAGTTGCACCAAGTTCTGCAATCTTACGACGTGCACGTGTAGCACGACGGATGCGAGATGCTTTCTTATCCATAGTGATACCTTACTTCTTCTTAGCTTCTTTAGTACGCACATTTTCATCTGCGTAACGAACACCTTTACCTTTGTAAGGCTCAGGAGCACGGTAAGAACGAATGTCAGCCGCAACTTGACCTACTACTTGCTTATCGCAACCAGTAATGATGATCTCAGTTTGGCTAGGGCACTCAGCTTTAATACCTTCAGGTAGAGCGTGCTCTACTGGGTGAGAAAAGCCAAGAGTTAGAGCTACAGAGTTGCCTTTCATAGCAGCACGGTAACCAACACCCTTAAGAGTTAGCTTCTTAGTGAAGCCCTCAGTAACACCCACAACCATGTTATTAACTAGAGCGCGAGCTGTACCAGCTTGTGCCCATGCGTTAGTAACGCCTTCTTTCGGACCGAAAGTTAGCTTGGTTTCTTCCTGTGCAATAACTACGGCGCTGTTAAGAACGCGAGTAAGCTCACCTTTGCTACCTTTTACAGTAACTTCTTGGCCGTTTAGTTTCACCTCTACGCCAGCTGGAATAGCGACAGGTGCTTTAGCAACACGAGACATAATCTACTCCTTATTAAGCTACGTAACAGATGATTTCACCGCCAAGACCTGCTTTACGAGCAGCACGGTCAGACATCAGACCCTTGGAAGTAGAAACAACTGCAATACCAAGACCACCCATCACTGTAGGTAAAGAGTCTTTATTTTTATAAACTCTTAGACCAGGACGTGATACGCGCTTGATTTGCTCGATTACAGGTTTAGCTTGGAAGTACTTAAGAGTAACTTCTAGCTCAGGTTTTGCTTCGCTGTTTACAGCGAAGTCTACGATGTAACCTTCAGCTTTAAGTAATGCAGCAATTGCAACTTTAAGCTTTGAAGAAGGCATTTTTACAGCAACTTTGTTTGCTGCCTGACCGTTACGAACGCGGGTCAGCATATCCGAAATCGGATCTTGCATGCTCATAAGATTTACTCCAAATGATTAAGTGGCAATTACCAGCTAGCCTTACGAAGACCCGGAATCTCGCCTTTCATGCAAGCTTCACGAACCTTAATGCGGCTTAGACCGAATTTACGTAGGTAACCGTGTGGACGACCAGTTTGGTTGCAACGGTTGCGCTGACGTGATGCACTTGAATCACGTGGAAGAGATTGCAGTTTAAGAACCGCATTCCAACGATCTTCTTCAGATGCGTTTACATCGCTAATGATAACTTTTAGCGCAGAACGCTTTTCAGCGAACTTAGCTACTAGTTTTGCACGTTTAGCTTCACGTGCTTTCATTGATTGTTTAGCCATAACAGTAACCCTACCCTTACTTACGGAATGGGAAGTTAAAGGCAGCCAGCAGAGCTCGGCCTTCCTCATCGGAACCCGCAGAAGTCGTGATAGTGATATCAAGACCGCGGACACGATCGACTTTATCGTAGTCGATTTCCGGAAAGATGATTTGCTCGCGAACGCCCATGCTGTAGTTACCGCGACCGTCAAAAGACTTAGCGCTAACACCACGGAAATCACGTACACGTGGAAGTGCGATAGAGATTAAACGCTCTAAAAATTCCCACATGCGCTCACCACGCAAGGTTACTTTACAACCAATTGGGTAGCCTTCACGAATTTTGAAACCAGCTACAGATTTACGCGCTTTAGTGATAAGTGGCTTTTGACCAGAGATCGTTGCCATATCAGCTGCTGCGTTTTCTAGCAGTTTCTTATCGTTGATTGCTTCACCAACGCCCATGTTTAGGGTGATTTTCTCAATCCTAGGGACTTGCATGACGCTTGTGTAGCTGAACTCTTTGGTAAGCTCAGCGACTACAGACGACTTGTAGTAATCATGCAGTTTCGCCATAGTAGAACTCCAAATTACTTCTAATTAGTTAGAAACAGTTTCGCCGTTAGATTTGAAGAAACGAACTTTCTTGCCATCTTCGATACGGAAACCGATACGGTCTGCTTTACCAGTAGCCGCGTTAAAAACTGCAACGTTAGAAGCGTCAATAGCTGCTTCTTGTTCAACGATGCCACCTTGTTGACCTAGAGCCGGAACCGGCTTTTGGTGTTTCTTAACAAGGTTGATGCCTTCAACGATAACTTTACCAGTTGTCAGAACCTTAGTTACTTTACCTTTCTTGCCTTTATCTTTACCAGCAAGAATGATTACTTCGTCATTACGACGGATTTTAGCTGCCATGTTGCCGCTCCTTACAGAACTTCAGGTGCTAGTGATACAATCTTCATGAATTTCGCGTTACGAAGTTCACGAGTCACAGGACCAAAGATACGTGTGCCGACTGGTTGCTCAGTAGTGTCGTTTAACAATACACAAGCATTACTGTCGAAGCGAATGACAGAACCGTCTGGGCGACGAACGCCTTTACGGGTGCGCACTACTACCGCCTTCAGAACATCACCTTTCTTTACTTTACCGCGAGGAATCGCTTCCTTCACTGTAACCTTGATGACGTCACCGATATGTGCATAACGGCGGTGAGAGCCACCCAGAACCTTAATACACATTACCTTGCGCGCGCCAGAGTTATCTGCTGCGTCAAGTGTACTTTGCATCTGGATCATTGTTAGTGCTCCGCTAAATATTAAAACTAGACCCTCTCGGGTCGGGCTGCCTCTTTAAAAGGGACGCGAATTGTACCACCCTTTTTTTAAATTGGGTAGACAAAAAACAAGCGGCTCCAAAAAATAATTTGGAGCCGCTTATAAGTTATAGAATTACAAAGATTAAATCTTCGCTTTTTCTAAAACTTTAACCAATGTCCAAGACTTAGTCTTAGACAGAGGACGACACTCAGCGATTTCAACTTTGTCGCCTAGGCCACAAGTGTTGTCTTCGTCGTGTGCGTGTACTTTAGTCGTGCGTTTGATGAACTTACCGTAAATTGGGTGTTTTACAGTGCGTTCAATAGCAACAACGATAGACTTGTCCATCTTGTCGCTTACTACACGGCCTTGCTGGATGCGGTTAGTTTCGCTCATTATGCGCCTGCCTTTTCAGTCAAAACAGTTTTCACACGTGCGATGTCACGGCGTACAGCTTTTAGAGTATGAGTTTGCTGAAGTTGACCAGTTGCAGCTTGCATGCGCAAGTTGAACTGTTCACGTAGCAAATTCAATAGCTCAGCGTTAAGCTCTTCAACGTTCTTTTCGCGTAGATCTTGTGCTTTCATCACATCACCTGCTTAGTTACAAAAGTAGTTTTAACAGGCAGTTTACGTGCCGCTAGGCGGAACGCTTCACGTGCCAACTCTTCAGGTACGCCATTCATCTCGTACATAACTTTGCCTGGTTGGATTTGAGCAACCCAGTACGCAACTGAACCTTTACCTTTACCTTGACGAACTTCAAGAGGCTTTTCAGTAATTGGCTTGTCTGGGAATACACGAATCCAGATTTGACCTTGACGCTTAATGTGACGTGTCATAGCACGACGTGCCGCTTCGATTTGACGTGCAGTCAGACGACCACGGCCAACAGCTTTAAGACCGAATTCGCCGAAGCTTACTTCAGTACCTTTAGCTAGACCACGGTTACGACCAGTCATAACCTTGCGGAACTTAGTACGTTTTGGTTGTAGCATCGTTCGACTCCTTACTTACGGCCTTTACGCTGCTTCTTAGGCTTATCGCCTTTAGGCTCTACTGCGTTAGCAGCTGGCATACCGCCTAGAATCTCACCTTTGAAGATCCAAACTTTAATGCCGATCACACCGTATTGAGTGTGAGCCGAAGAAGTTGCGTAATCAATGTCTGCACGTAGAGTGTGTAGAGGCACACGGCCTTCACGGTACCACTCAGAACGTGCGATTTCAGCACCGCCAAGACGGCCGCCTACTTGTACTTTGATGCCTTTAGCGCCTAGACGCATAGCATTTTGTACCGCACGCTTCATTGCACGACGGAACATAACACGACGCTCTAGTTGAGACGCGATGCTATCAGCTACAAGCTGACCATCTAGCTCAGGCTTACGTACTTCAGCGATGTTAATTTGCGCTGGTACACCTGCGATTTTAGCTACAGCTGCGCGTAGCTTCTCTACGTCTTCACCTTTCTTACCGATAACAACGCCAGGACGAGCAGTGTGAATAGTCACACGGATGCTCTTAGCTGGACGCTCGATAACGATACGAGATAATGATGCTTTTTGTAGTTCCTTGGTAAGGAACTGACGTACCTTGAAGTCGCCGTCTAGGTTGTCAGCGAATTCGTTGGTATTAGCAAACCATGTAGCATTCCAAGGCTTAACGATGCCAAGACGAATACCATTAGGATGTACTTTCTGACCCATTGCTTACTCTCCTAGTCTTTAGCGATCTGCTACAACAATAGTGATGTGGCTTGAACGCTTCAAGATACGATCCGCACGACCTTTAGCACGAGGCATAATACGCTTCATGATAGGGCCCTCATCTACGAAGATTTTAGCGACATTTAGATCGTCGATATCTGCACCTTCGTTATGTTCCGCGTTAGCGATAGCTGACTCAAGAACCTTCTTAACCAATACAGCAGCTTTTTTGTTGCTGAAAGTTAGAATTTCTAGAGCTTGGTCTACCGACTTACCGCGAATTTGGTCTGCAACTAAGCGAGCTTTCTGTGGAGAAATACGAGCAAAGTTATGTTTAGCTAAAGCTTCCATCATCTACTCCTTATTTCTTCTTAGCTTTCTTATCTGCAGCATGACCGCGATAAGTACGAGTTGGTGCAAATTCGCCCAGTTTGTGACCGATCATTTCTTCGGTAACGAAAACTGGAACGTGCTGACGACCATTATGGACAGCGATGGTCAAACCAATCATTGTTGGGATGATCATTGAGCGACGGGACCAAGTCTTAATAGGCTTTTTGTCTCCGCTTTCCACCGCTTTCTCTACCTTCTTCAGCAAGTGTAGGTCAATAAAAGGACCTTTCTTGAGAGAACGTGGCATGGCGATTCCTCTTTATAAATTATTTAGTGCGACGACGTACGATGTACTTGTCAGTGCGCTTGTTCTTACGAGTCTTGAAGCCCTTAGTAGGAACGCCCCAAGGAGAAACTGGGTGACGACCACCAGATGTGCGGCCTTCACCACCACCATGTGGGTGATCCACCGGGTTCATTACTACACCACGTACGGTTGGACGTACGCCGCGCCAGCGTGAAGCACCAGCTTTACCAAGTTCACGTAGCATATGCTCAGAGTTACCAACTTCACCGATCGTTGCACGACCTTCAGAAAGTACTTTGCGCATCTCACCAGAACGTAGACGGATAGTTACGTATGCACCATCGCGAGCGATGATTTGAGCATAAGCACCAGCCGAACGAGCTAGTTGAGCACCTTTACCAGGCTTAAGTTCAACACAGTGTACAGTAGAACCTACTGGGATGTTGCGCATCGGCAGAGTGTTACCTGCTTTGATTGGCGCATCTACACCAGATTGAATCTGGTCACCTGCGTTAACACCTTTAGGTGCAATGATGTAACGACGCTCACCGTCTGCGTACAGAACTAGAGCGATGTTAGCACTACGGTTTGGATCGTATTCTAGACGCTCAACTTTCGCTGGGATGCCATCTTTAGTACGTTTGAAGTCAATCAGACGGTAATGGTGCTTGTGACCACCACCGATGTGACGTACTGTAATACGACCGTTGTTGTTACGACCACCGTTCTTAGAGTTTTTCTCTAGAAGTGGTGCGTATGGCTTACCCTTGTGCAGGTCAGCGTTAACAACTTTAACGACGTGACGACGACCAGGGGAAGTCGGCTTACATTTAACAATAGCCATTTTTACTACTCCTGTTATTCCGCGCCGCCAACGAAGTCAAGATCTTGACCTTCTTTCAAAGTAACGTAGGCTTTCTTAACGTCTGAACGACGGCCTTCACGCATACCTTGACGTTTGGTCTTACCCTTTAATACAAGAGTATTTACAGACTTAACTTCAACTTCAAATAGCTTTTCTACAGCTGCTTTGATCTCTTTCTTAGTTGCATCTTTAGCTACTTTGAAAACGATAGTGTTCGCTTTCTCAGCTGCCATAGTTGCTTTTTCAGAGATGTGCGGAGCACGTAGAACTTTTAAGATACGCTCTTCAGTGATCATGCTAGCATCTCCTCAACTTGCTTAACTGCGTCAGCAGTCATTAGAACCTTGTCGAAAGCGATTAGTGATACTGGATCAACACCAGCAACATCACGTGCGTCTACTTTGTATAGGTTACGAGCAGCTAAGAATAGATTTTCATCTACTTCGCCAGTCACAATCAGAACGTCGCTTAGCTCAAGCTCTTTAAGCTTAGCTACAAGTTCTTTTGTTTTTGGTGCTTCTACAGAGAAGTTATCAACAACGATTAAACGCTCTTGACGAACTAGCTCAGAAAGAATGCTCTTCATAGCACCGCGGTACATTTTTTTGTTTACTTTTTGGCTGTGATCTTGTGGTTTCGCAGCAAAAGTAACACCACCTGTACGCCAGATTGGGCTACGAATTGTACCAGCACGTGCGCGGCCAGTACCTTTTTGACGCCATGGCTTAGCGCCACCGCCAGATACTTCAGAACGAGTCTTTTGAGCACGAGTACCTTGACGAGCACCTGCTGCATATGCAACAACTACTTGGTGTACAAGAGCTTCGTTGAAGTCACGTCCGAAAGTAGTCTCGGAAACAGTTAGTGCATCAGCACCTTTAACCATCAATTCCATTACTTACTCCTAGACGTTATGCTTTAACAGCAGGTTTTACGATCACGTTTCCGCCTGTTGAGCCCGGTACTGCACCTTTAATAAGGAGTAGATTGCGCTCAGCGTCAACACGTACGATCTCTAGGTTTTGAGTCGTTACACGCTCAGCACCCATGTGACCTGCCATTTTCTTGCCTTTAAACACGCGGCCTGGAGTTTGACATTGGCCAATTGAACCCGGTGCGCGGTGAGACAAAGAGTTACCGTGAGTCATATCTTGAGTAGAGAAGTTCCAACGCTTGATAGCGCCTTGGAAGCCTTTACCTTTAGATGTACCAGTAACGTCTACTTTTTTAATTTCGTTGAAAAGTTCTACGTTTAGCTCAGCGCCAACTTCAAACTCTTCGCCGTTTTCTAAACGGAATTCCCAAAGACCGCGACCTGCTTCTACACCCGCTTTCGCGAAGTGACCAGCTTCAGGTTTAGTTACACGGTTAGCTTTCTTAGCACCAGTAGTTACTTGGATTGCTGCGTAGCCGTCTGTCTCAAGAGTTTTAACTTGAGAAATACGGTTCGCTTCAACCTCAACAACAGTTACTGGGATAGAAACGCCTTCTTCAGTAAATACGCGGGTCATACCCACTTTACGTCCGACTAGACCAATCATTATTCTTATCTCCCTTAACCTAGGCTGATTTGAACATCAACGCCAGCTGCAAGATCAAGACGCATTAGAGCATCAACAGTTTTATCTGTTGGCTCAACGATGTCGATCAAACGCTTGTGAGTACGAATTTCGTACTGGTCACGTGCATCTTTGTTGACGTGTGGAGAGGTAAGAACAGTGAAACGCTCTTTACGAGTAGGTAGTGGAATAGGACCACGAACCTGTGCGCCAGTACGTTTTGCTGTTTCAACGATTTCCGCAGTTGAAGCATCGATTAGCTTGTAATCAAACGCTTTAAGGCGGATACGAATACGTTGGTTCTGCATGAGACAGAGCTCCAATTATTAAAAATTACACAAACAATATCGCCACTCAAACCCGATAAAACGAGAGAATGCCGATTGATTTATGTGAAACCGTAGCATCCAAAATTAGGACGCATTGTCAGTTAACTTTTGAAGCAAACAAGAAGTTTACTATTTTTATTAACCGCGAACATAAGCTGAGTATACATTACTAGGTAAGACCTACTCCTCAGTGCTCATTGGTTCACAACCAGCGTTAGCCAGTGCGATGCATTATACAGATCACACTTTAACTTGCAAGCTGTGTTTGAAAAATAATCGCAGAATCGATTTAAGGGGATAAGTGGCGAGTTTTGATTGCGCGGTAGTGCCCTACCGTTGAAAATTGTAAGCAAGGTAACAGCTCAGTTTAAGCCTCAGCTGTTACCTCTTTTAATTGCTAAGTTTTAGCCTTCGTCTTCATCCACATATTGAGCTTGCAGATAATTTTGGATCCCGGTCATTTTGATTAACCCGAGCTGGGTTTCTAACCAATCGACATGATCTTCTTCGTCTTCCAGGATGTCTTGAAACAGGTCTCGCGATACATAGTCGTGAATATCTTCTGCGTACGCGATGGCATTTTTCAGATCAGGTATCGCTTCCATCTCAAGAGACAAATCACACTGAAGCATCTCTTCAGTATCTTCACCAATTTTGAGCTTACCGAGATCTTGAAGGTTTGGGAGGCCTTCTAAAAATAGTATGCGTTCTATTAGATGGTCAGCATGTTTCATTTCGTCGATAGATTCGTGGTATTCCTTATCAGCAAGATGCTTTAAGCCCCAATCTTTGTACATTCGAGCATGCAAGAAGTATTGGTTTATTGCGACGAGTTCGTTACCAAGAATTTTATTGAGATGTTGAATGATGATTGGATCGCCTTTCATGACATAACCCTCCTCTTTGGCTCTTCTAACTGTAGAACCAAATCGAGAAGTGTCAAAAAAGCTAATGCCCTTTGGGCAAAACTAGCTTGCCTGTTTGAACAGGTCTTTCGCAGTATCGTTGATGACTTCTTTTGCTGAACGTACACACTTGCCACATTGACTGCCAAGTGCTGTACATTTTTTAATTCCTTTTATGTCAGTAATGCCCTCTTCTATTACGAGCTTGCGGATTTTCTTGTCCGAAACCCCATGGCATAAACAAATGTACATACTAAAACCTAAACCTTTAACTTGGGGTTAAATATAAAAAGGAATCATTCTTATTACCAGTCATATTTAAGGTTTGGTTATATCGATTGGTTATAGTGTTTTGCGAGTAAATGGTAAAAATGGCTTTGAAGGTTGTATTACAGAAGGGGGGGGGGTAAGGCGGGTCAGTAAATAACTGTATTTAAATTGGAATATAGTTTGCGGTTATTAAGTGCGATGAATTTCCCTTATAACCAAAATAAAAAGGGAAGCCGAAGCTCCCCTTTTTGGATGCGTGCTCTTCTAATGAAGAGAGTGCAAAAATCTAAATGCTATTAAGCGAAGATTTTAGCTACAACACCAGCACCAACTGTACGGCCACCTTCGCGGATTGCGAAACGTAGACCTTCGTCCATTGCGATTGGAGCGATTAGCTCAACAGTCATTTGAACGTTGTCACCTGGCATTACCATTTCTACGCCTTCTGGTAGAGTGATGTCGCCTGTTACGTCAGTTGTACGGAAGTAGAACTGTGGACGGTAACCTTTGAAGAAAGGAGTGTGACGGCCGCCTTCGTCTTTAGAAAGTACGTATACTTCAGACTCAAACTTAGTGTGTGGGTTGATAGAACCTTT
>NZ_JAKEUP010000026.1:0-50456 GCF_022397895.1 Vibrio sp. Isolate33 | reverse complement strand
TTAACGCACCCGAAGGATTGTTAGTGTCGTTTCCGCTCGACTTGCATGTGTTAGGCCTGCCGCCAGCGTTCAATCTGAGCCATGATCAAACTCTTCAATTTAAGATTTTGYGACTCAACGAATACTGACTTCAAAACTAATAYTTACCGAAGTAAACATGTAATTCTAAAGCTATTACCATTCYAACAGAATGRTAATGAATTGACTGTGCCAAATAACCGAGGTTATTTGTATTGGTCACTCAGTTCATTGAAATCATTTTGTTACCGAAGTAACTGCTATTACCTAAGTAATAACGTTTTGATATTCATCAACGAGTGCCCACACAGATTGATAGGTTTAAATTGTTAAAGAGCTTTTCCTTTTTGAGCTTCGCTCAAATCGGACGGCCATTTTAGCGATTTAAGTTNAGTGCCCACACAGATTGATAGGTTTAAATTGTTAAAGAGCTTTTCCTTTTTGAGCTTCGCTCAAATCGGACGGCCATTTTAGCGATTTAAGTTTTAGTGTCAACCACTATTTTCAAAACTTTTTTCAAGCGCTTAGCTTGGCTAATTTGACCTGCTGATTCGTTTTGGTTTCTTTCGAAGCCATCCCGTGTCAGCGAGGTGGCATTATAGAGATTTCGATCACACTGGCAAGCCCTTTTTTAAGTTTTTCTCGTTTTTTTATTCGTTCGATTAAAAAGAACTCAAAACGCCTCAAAAGTAAGCTTTTCTATTACATATTCTTTAGTTTTTCAGTGAACAAAGAGACTTTTTCCCAGTTTGTGTACTCAACTTCCTTGGTTGTATCCGTTTCGCCACCTGTCATATTCATAATGAAGCGAATCATGGTTTTATCGAACCAGTTGTAACGTGGGTAATAGAGGGCACCGGCAAATACACCGATTAACGTCGGCTGCCACGGAGACTTTATAAGAAACTTCTTAATGTAAGCACTTCCTTCTGGCGTATCTTTACCTTGGTCTTCTTTACGCGCTGTTAAGTTCACGCAGAAGAACGCAACCTTGCTTGACTTTAACTGAGCAAGGTTGGCATCAATGAATTGATATAGCTTCTTATTAAGGTGGCCGTAACGAATCGATGCACCGATCAATACTCTGTCATATTGAGCAAAGTCGACAGTACCAATTGTGTGCAGATCTTGAAGCTCACATTCGAACTCATTCATTTCATCTTTTATATAGTTCAAGATTTTCTTAGTCTGGCCTTCACGGCTTGAATACAAAAATAGAGCTTTTGCCACAATGTTGTCCTTAGCTACGCCAAAACGTAGGGGTCAATAAGATTAATAAGGTGAAAATTTCTAATCGGCCAAACAGCATAGATACGATAAGTACCCACTTTGCTTTGTCATTCACATCGCCAAAGTGCACCGCGACTTCCCCAAGGCCCGGGCCGAGGTTATTCAATGTTGCGGCTACGGCAGAGAAAGCACTCAACTCATCCATACCAGTTGCAATAAGAGCCAACATACAAACCACAAAAACCAGAGCGTATGCAGAGAAAAAGCCCCAAACCGCATCCACGACACGTTGTGGTAGTGCAGAACCACCAACCTTGATGGTATAGACAGCGCGCGGGTGAACAAGACGCTTCATTTCACGAGCACCTTGCAGAGTAAGTAGTAAGATTCGAATCACTTTCATACCACCACCCGTAGAACCTGCACATCCCCCTATAAAAGAAGAGAACAAAAGCAGTACGGGTAAGAACAGTGGCCACTCTGAAAAACCAGTCGTAGTGAAACCAGCAGTTGTAGATATAGATACCGTTTGGAACAAGGCTTGATCGAAAGCATCATAGTACGAATCATAAGAGTGGTGATTCAGCAGTAATAAGAAACAAACTAAGAACAGTACTACTTGTATAAAGATAAAAGCGCGAAATTCAGGATCTTTCCAGTAATACTTAGGATGCACACCACCTGAAGCAAATGCTGCGAAGTGAAGTGAGTAGTTACACGCAGATATAAGCAGGAACACAACCGTAATCATGTTGATAGCCGGGCTATTAAAATAACCCATGCTTGCATCGTGTGTTGAGAAACCGCCAATTGCAATAGTCGAGAAGCTATGACTGATCGCATCAAAGAAGCTCATACCCGCCAACCAAAACGCTACTGCACAAGCAATTGTTAGGCTGAGATAGATGTACCACAGCGCTTTTGCTGTTTCAGCAATACGTGGGGTCATCTTACTGTCTTTAACAGGACCCGGTATTTCAGCACGGTACAGCTGCATACCACCGATGCCAAGAACAGGAAGAATGGCTACCGCCAATACGATGATACCCATACCACCAAACCATTGCAGGAACTGACGGTAAAACAGAATTGCCTTAGGGAGATCATCAAGGCCGACAATAACCGTCGCCCCTGTGGTAGTTAATGCAGAAAAGGATTCAAAGAAGGCATCGGTTACCGAAACACTAGGATTATCAGCGATCAGAAACGGTAACGCACCCGCACTACCGATTACCGTCCAGAACAAAACAACAATCAAAAAACCATCACGCGCTTTCAATTCATGTTTATAGCGGCGGTTTGGAAACCAGCAAGTTGCTCCGCAAAACAATAGAACGAAAAAGGTCGTCACAAATGGCACACCCGCACCATCTCGATAGATAAGTGCGACGAGCGCAGGTGCGAGCATTGATACACTAAAAAGTGCTAATAATAATCCGACGATTCGAATAATTGAGCGAAATTGCATGAGCTATTGAACGAAGCGAAATGCTTCACACTTCCTAGTTGTCTTTGACTTTCGTTACCAGTGCCTTAGCACCGCTTTTATTGATCATGGTTTGGGTAAACGAATCTACCTGCAGGAGCTCGATTTCAATAATAAGCTCAACTTGAACACCATAATCCGCTTGGACCTCAACAGCTTGATGCTGAGCCATGATGGATTGCGCAATTGGCACAAAGCCATAGTCTAACTCTAGCCGTAATTTTGTGGTTATTTTTTTCTCGATTGTTTGAAGCAGCTTGAGAGCTTGTTGCACTCCTCCACCATAGGCCTTAACCAAACCACCCGTTCCAAGCTTAATTCCACCTGAATAACGAGTCACCACAGCCGTTAACTCACCCACACCAGAACCAGACAGTTGCGCCAAGATCGGCTTACCCGCTGTACCTGAGGGTTCACCATCATCACTAAAACCCCAAAGCATTGAATCTTCAGGTCGACCCGCCACAAAACCCCAACAATTATGTCGCGCTGAAGAATGCTCTTTCTTTACCTGCTCTACGAACTGTTTGGCAGCTTCTACACTTGGAGTATGAGCAAGATGAGTAATAAAGACGCTCTTTTTTATCTCTTCTTCAAACAGAGCCGACGCAGACGGTATTAAATAGGGCTGTTCATTCATATCGTTAACTTAATTAATAAGAGCGGCGAAGTGTATCACGCGTGAATAATAAGGGTTAGAGGATCTGTGCCATCGCACAATGTTAAACAATTGTTTAAAAAATGTATTGAAATTCACCAAACAGAGGTACAGACTAAGATAACTGGTCTTACCAGGTGTTCTACAATAATAGAAAGATAACAAGATTCTCTCAAACAATCGTGGATTGTATGTCATGGAGATAGACAATGATTTACCAAGCTAACACCCTACAGGTAAAGGAATTACAAGATGGTATTGCGGAATTAAGCTTCTGCGCTCCGGCCTCTGTAAACAAACTCGACCTTGCTACTTTAGAATCACTAGATAAAGCGTTAGACGCTCTTAATGCTCACGCAGGATTACGTGGTTTAATCTTAACTTCAAACAAAGACGCGTTCATTGTAGGCGCAGACATCACTGAATTTCTTGGCCTATTCGCTAAGCCAGAAGCAGAACTTGATGAATGGTTAAGATTCGCGAATTCAATTTTCAGTAAGCTCGAAGACCTTCCTGTCCCAACTCTTTCAATGATGCGTGGCCATGCCCTTGGCGGCGGCTGTGAATGTGTACTGGCTACCGATTTCCGTATCGGTGACAAGACCACCAGCATTGGCCTACCTGAAACCAAGCTTGGCATCATGCCTGGCTTTGGTGGTTGTGTGCGCCTGCCTCGTGTTATCGGTGCTGACAGCGCAATGGAAATTATCACTCAAGGCAAAGCATGCCGTGCTGATGAAGCGCTTAAGGTTGGCTTGCTAGACGCCATTGTAGATACAGACCAGTTATTAGAATCGGCGATCAACACCGTTTCTCTGGCAGCCAATGAAAAACTCGATTGGCAGCTACGCCGTAAACAAAAAACATCAGCGCTTTCACTAAGCAAACTAGAAGCGATGATGAGTTTTACCATGGCTAAAGGCCTAGTCGCTCAAAAAGCAGGACCTCATTACCCTGCGCCAATCACTTCTGTGATTGCGATTGAGGAAGCGGCACGTAGCGATCGCGATGCAGCACTCGACATTGAACGTAAGCACTTCGTTAAGCTAGCGAAATCGGAAGAAGCAAAAGCATTAGTTGGCTTATTCCTGAATGACCAGTACATCAAAGGCCTAGCGAAGCAAGCGGGTAAGTCAGCAAACAAAGCAACGGAGCGTGCAGCCGTACTTGGCGCAGGTATCATGGGCGGCGGTATTGCTTACCAATCAGCATTGAAAGGCGTGCCTGTGATGATGAAAGACATCGCACAAGCATCGCTTGATCTAGGTATGAACGAAGCATCTAAGCTGTTGAATAAACGGTTATCACGCGGTCGCCTAGATGGATTCAAGATGGCAGGTATTCTGTCTTCTATTACTCCAAGCCTACATTACGCAGGTGTAGAACAGTCAGATGTGATTGTTGAAGCGGTAGTAGAAAACCCGAAAGTAAAAGCAGCCGTATTGAGCGAAGTGGAAGGTTTGGTTGGTGAAGACACCGTTCTAACATCAAACACCTCTACGATTCCAATCAACCTGTTAGCGAAATCACTGAAGCGCCCAGAAAACTTCTGTGGCATGCACTTCTTTAACCCTGTGCATCGTATGCCTTTGGTTGAGATCATCCGTGGTGAACATACTTCAGAAGAGACAATCAATCGCGTTGTCGCTTACGCAGCGAAGATGGGTAAATCTCCAATCGTTGTTAACGACTGCCCAGGCTTTTTCGTTAACCGTGTACTTTTCCCTTACTTTGGCGGTTTCAGCATGTTGCTACGTGACGGTGCTGACTTCACTAAGATCGATAAAGTCATGGAGCGCAAGTTCGGTTGGCCAATGGGCCCTGCATACTTGCTAGACGTTGTAGGCCTAGACACTGCACACCACGCACAAGCTGTGATGGCGCAAGGTTTCCCAGAGCGTATGGGTAAAGAAGGTCGTGATGCGATTGATGCACTTTACGTTGCTGAAAAATACGGTCAGAAGAACGGCAGCGGTTTCTATACATACAGCGTAGACAAACGCGGTCGTCCTAAGAAGACCTTCTCTGAAGACATTCTTCCTATCTTGGCTGACGTATGCGAACAGCCACAAGATTTTGATGACCAAACAATTATCCAACGTGTGATGATTCCAATGATCAACGAAGTCGTTCTTTGTTTAGAAGAAGGCATCATCGCAACACCGCAAGAAGCGGATATGGCACTGGTTTACGGTTTAGGCTTCCCTCCATTCCGAGGCGGCGTATTCCGCTACTTAGACAGTGTGGGTATTGGTAACTTCGTAGAAATGGCGAAAGGCTACCAAGACTTAGGTGCAATGTACCAAGTTCCTCAACTATTGCTTGATATGGCTGCGAAAGGCGAAAGCTTTTACGACGCTCAACAAGCCAGTTCTCTGTAACCCACATTTGGAAAAGGAATAGCAAAATGAAAAATGTAGTTGTTGTTGATTGCCTTCGTACCCCAATGGGACGTTCCAAAGGTGGAGCTTTCCGTCACACTCGTGCTGAAGATCTGTCGGCACATTTGATGAAAGGCATTTTAGAGCGCAACCCAGAAGTAAACCCTGTCGAAATTGAAGATATTTACTGGGGTTGTGTACAACAAACGCTAGAGCAAGGCTTCAACGTTGCACGTAACGCTGCCTTGCTTGCTGGTCTACCGATTGAGATTGGTGCGGTGACGGTCAACCGTTTATGTGGTTCATCTATGCAAGCTCTGCATGATGCAACTCGCTCTATCATGGTTGGTGATGCTGAAATCTGCCTGATCGGTGGTGTGGAGCACATGGGCCACGTACCAATGAACCACGGTGTTGATTTTCACCCTGGCATGTCGAAACACGTAGCGAAAGCTGCCGGTATGATGGGCCTAACCGCTGAGATGCTAGGTAAAATGCACGGTATTAGCCGTGAAGACCAAGATGCATTCGCAGCACGCTCACATGCTCGCGCTCAAGCAGCAACAGTTGAAGGTCGTTTCAAAAATGAAATCCTGCCAACCGAAGCTCACGCAGCAGATGGTTCTCTATTTACCCTAGACTACGACGAAGTGATTCGTCCTGAAACCACGGTTGAAGGCCTATCCCAACTGCGTCCTGTATTTGACCCAGCAAACGGTACGGTAACAGCAGGTACTTCATCAGCATTGTCTGATGGTGCTTCTGCAATGCTTATCATGAGCGAAGAGAAAGCCAACGCACTTGGCCTTAAGATTCGTGCTCGCGTGAAGTCGATGGCTATCGCAGGCTGTGATCCTTCAATCATGGGTTACGGCCCAGTACCAGCAACCCAAAAAGCACTAAAACGTGCGGGCCTAACCATTGAAGATATGGGTGTAATTGAGCTAAACGAAGCGTTTGCTGCTCAATCTCTTCCATGTGCGAAAGACCTAGGTCTACTGGATGTGGTTGATGAGAAAGTAAACCTTAACGGCGGTGCGATTGCTCTTGGTCACCCACTAGGCTGTTCTGGTTCTCGTATCTCTACAACCCTAATCAACCTAATGGAAGCACAAGACGTGAAATACGGCTTAGCGACCATGTGTATCGGTTTAGGCCAAGGTATTGCAACGGTATTTGAACGCCCTTAGCGCTCTTTGGTTGTAAAACTTGTCGGGTAATCTTATGTGCAGCTATCTTTATATAGCTGCACTTTTTATATCTGACTATAAAGTCATGTACAGATTCGTTCAGCAAGTCTAGTCAGAGAAAAGCACCCAATGATATGTATGCATAGAACGCATAGATTCAATGTTGATGTTTCATTATTTTTTCTCGGATGATTCAACTAAAGTTACTTCAGTTTCCTAATATTCCTCCTACGGAGCAGATCATGTTTAAAGCACTTGTACTAAACCAAGAAGACAAAAAAACTATCGCATCAGTTTCTCAAATTGAAGAGTCTCAACTACCAGAAGGTAACGTGAAGATCGATGTAAGCTACTCTTCTTTGAACTACAAAGATGGTTTGGCGATTACAGGTAAAGGGCGCATTGTTCGCAACTTCCCTATGGTTCCTGGTATCGACCTTTCTGGTGTGGTTTCACAATCTGATGACCCTCGCTATAAAGCGGGCGACGAAGTGGTTCTAACGGGCTGGGGTGTTGGTGAAGGTCACTGGGGCGGCATGGCTGAGAAAGCAAGCCTAAACGGTGACTGGTTAGTGCCAATGCCTGCAGGTCTTGACGCTAAGAAAGTAATGGCGATTGGTACAGCGGGCTTCACTGCGATGCTTTGTGTACAAGCTATCGTAGATGCTGGTATCAAACCGGAAGACGGTGAAATCCTAGTAACAGGCGCAAGTGGCGGTGTAGGCAGCGTGTCTATCACTCTATTGAACCAACTGGGTTACAAAGTAGCAGCGGTGACTGGACGAGCTTCAGAAAATGGTGAGCTTCTAAAATCACTAGGCGCTACACGCATTGTTGAGCGTGCAGAACTAGAAGAACCAGCAAAACCACTAGAGAAACAACTGTGGGCTGGTGCTATCGATACGGTTGGCAGCAAAGTACTTGCTAAAGTATTGGCGCAAATTGATTACAACGGTGCGGTAGCAATGTGTGGTCTAGCTGGCGGCTTTGACTTACCAACAACGGTAATGCCATTCATTCTGCGTAACGTTCGCCTACAAGGTGTGGACTCAGTAATGTGCCCTCGTGAAAAACGTATTAAAGCGTGGGAACAACTGGCTGAACTATTACCAGAGTCTTTCTACGCTCAAGCTACCAAAGAAGTGTCTCTAGATGGTGCTATTCAAGCGGCAGAAGACATCACTAACGGTCAAATCACTGGTCGTGTAGTTATTAAGCTGTAATAGCTAGCACTCTAAAAGCAACACGCAAAAAACAAAAGGGCTGATCATTATCAACCCTTTTCTGTTTGCTATTCAATATAAAACCTACCCCAAGCCAACATCCGCAATCCGTTTTTGAATCAGCTCACCACACTCCTCTTTTACCACTCTTCTTAGCCACTGTTGTGAGGCAGAAGAATCACAACGGGAGTGCCAGATCAGCGAGTAATCAAATGGCATAAACTCGAATGGCAGCGGCTTAACGACTAAGTCGTAACGCTCTGCAACCAAGTACGCCAGATCGGCTGGTACAGTGATCACGAGCGGCATTCTATCGACAATCGCCAATGCGGCTTCAAGGTGGTACGCGCGCAGCACCATTTTACGAGGTTGTTGATTGGCTAAAGCGTTATCCAATAACGCCTTAACACCATCACTGATCGCAATCATCGCATGAGGTAAAGACACATAATCCTCAAGGCTCAACGAACTGTCAGCCAAAGGGTGATTCTTAGATAGCAAGCACGACACGCCCACTGGCCCTAGCACTTCTTGATGTAGTGGTGCGACACTGCCACTTGGTCGGCAAATCGCCATGTCGACACGTTCGGTACTGAGTTGCTTAAACAAATGCTCATGCTGAAGCGGTGCAAACTCCAAAGAGATGTTCGGCGCTTGCTCATAAATCTTCGGCAGTGCATAAGGCAAGATGGTTTGCATTGCGTAGTCAGTGGTCGCAATCAAAAAGCGCTCACTGCAATAGTATGGTTCGAAATCACTCGGGCTAAGTAACTGACGAAATGATTCTAAAGGCTGATCTATGCGTTGGCTGATCTCGAGTGCTTTTTTGGTGGGGATAAGGTGCTGACCTTGACGCGTAAACAAGGGATCGTTAAGTAACTCTCTTAAGCGCCCTAATACTCGGCTGGTTGCCGACTGGCTTAAGTTAAGACGAATCGCAGCCTGGCTAACACTGCCCTCTTCAATCAATACCTTTAAAGCGACCAATAAATTCAGGTCTCTACGATAGATGTCTTCTAATTCCACGCCACTTACCTAGCTGTATACAATCATCATTAGTCACTAAGTTGTTTATAGCATGCTTTAGATAAAAAAAATCCCGCATTACGCGGGGAAGCCCAAGAAAATTTGGGGATAGTGTCGGAATGTTGTCGTATCGGAATTTGCTTGTTGTACTCGAGTTAGTGCTCTTGCTCTTCGGCTACACCTTGCCAACGGCGCATCTCAACCCAAATACCAATAATCGTTGCTACTATGCCAAAGATTGGCATCAGTGAGGTCTCTGTCGATGAGCGTAGTACTAACGCGCAAAAAGAAATAAAACAGAGAACCGAATAAATTGTTAATCTATCTAATCCTGTCAACATCGCCACTCCTTAGCTAGTTGCCTTTGTCTCAAGTTGTTATCAACTTGTTAACTAAGTTATAGGAAATGATTCTGTTTGCCAAGCACTTATTGCATATTTTTTCTGCAGACGTATTATTCACTCGTTAGATAGATATAGAGATACAAACCATGACATTCAAACCTGAACTGGCAACCCATACTTTAGAAGCTGAAGGCCTGCGTTGCCCAGAACCAGTAATGATGGTCAGGAAGACAATTAGAAACATGCAGGATGGCGATGTGTTACTGGTAAAAGCTGACGATCCTTCGACAACTCGAGATATCCCGAGCTTTTGTCGATTCATGGATCACCAGTTGGTAGGCCAAGCGACTGAAACTTTGCCGTACCAGTATTTGATCAGAAAGGGATTGGAGGCGTAAGCCCCACCTAGAATCAAGCATCAAAAAAGCCGCTCGTACCTTATGTTCTTTGCAGAACTCAGAGTACGAGCGGCTTTTTGTTTATTCGTTTCTCGATCTGTTTTGCAGATGCTCAAGCTGATGTTGAAGCGATCGAATGTCTTTTCGCATAGGAATAATATGCGACACCCGAATCCAAGCTTCGACGGCAAGCGCAGTCATGATCATTGCACCAGCCACCATTGGTAGCCACATGTCCGTCAACACCATGCCTAGTAATGTCAGAGCCAAACCAAAGGTAAATAGATAGCTTTGGCTTTGTGGAGTAATACCCATATAACGCGTCAACATAATCATGCCCTCGTGTTCTTAACTCACAAGATTAAAATATCATGACAAGTATGACAGTTATATGTCCGTTCGCTCGATAAACCCCACAATACTGTAAGAGTATGACCTACAACACATTACTCCACTGGTTGAGTATAATTATCCTCAATAACACCGATTAATAGAACACAGCAGCAATAGCCAAACCGACGAATAACAAGGCCGTGATCTTACGAATCAGGTCAAGCGGCATCTTATCTGCCGACAATTTACCGATGATCACTACAGGCACATTCGCCAACAACATACCGATGGTCGTACCTAGAATCACCCAGGTTAATGCATCCGCATATTGAGCCCCTAGAATGGAGGTCGCTATCTGGGTTTTATCACCAATCTCAGCAATAAAGAAAGCGATAAAACTGGCGACAAATGGGCCTCGGTTCGAGATCTGTTCATCATCGTCTAACTTATCGGGAATCAGAATCCAACCAGCCATCGCAATGAAGCTGACCACCAGCACCCACTTTAAAACTTCAGGCGACAGGTAATCTGCGATCACCACACCGAGCCATGCAGCGAGGGCATGATTGGCGATAGTGGCAAAGAAAATAGCAGCAATGATCGGTATCGGTTTTCGATATCGACTGGCTAACAAAAGGGACAGCAACTGGGTTTTATCACCGATCTCGGCAAGGGCCACAGTTGTAATTGAAATAGCTAAAACGCTCACGACATGCTCATTTGGGATGGAGATTATTATATTTAACCAAAGACAAACCTCGCGCCCCATCCCGGTTCACGATGCTTGTCTAAGGTCTTGCTAAGCGCCACCAAGGTGGTGGTTGCCTCGAACGCCATGATGATTTTGCATCAATTATGTTGACGAACGAACTCATTCAATAGGATATGAATAAGTAAGCTACTCCCCAAAGACCGCGAGATTCTAATCACCCACGTAGTCAAACACAAGTGTCAAACTTATCAAAATATCCACTTGTGCCGAAAAACAAACATTAAAGGCAAAAAAATCCACTAAACGACATTTTAGACCACTAATTAAACAAGATTACCCCTACTCGCTTTACGAATATCTCGGTATACTCAGAGGTTATTTTTCTCATTCATTTAAAAGAATCGCGCGAACCTGACTATGCAAAAATACGATATCAAAACCTTCCAGGGAATGATCCTCGCGCTGCAGGATTACTGGGCTCAAAACGGTTGTACCATTGTTCAACCTCTAGATATGGAAGTAGGTGCAGGCACCTCTCACCCAATGACATGTCTACGAGCACTTGGCCCAGAGCCAATGTCTACAGCTTACGTACAACCTTCACGTCGTCCTACTGATGGCCGTTACGGTGAAAACCCTAACCGTCTGCAGCACTACTACCAATTCCAAGTAGCGCTAAAACCATCGCCAGACAATATCCAAGAGTTGTACCTAGGCTCACTAGAGGTTCTTGGTGTTGACCCACTTGTTCACGACATTCGCTTCGTTGAAGATAACTGGGAAAACCCAACACTAGGCGCATGGGGCCTTGGTTGGGAAGTATGGCTAAACGGCATGGAAGTAACTCAGTTTACTTACTTCCAACAGGTTGGCGGCCTTGAGTGTAAGCCAGTAACTGGCGAGATCACTTACGGTATCGAGCGTCTAGCAATGTACATCCAGGAAGTAGATTCGGTTTACGACCTAGTATGGAACGTAGCACCAGACGGTTCTAACGTGACTTACGGTGACATCTTCCACCAAAACGAAGTTGAGCAATCAACATACAACTTCGAGCACGCAGACGTAGATTTCCTATTCACTTTCTTCGATCAGTGCGAAAAAGAGTGTAAAGAGCTACTTGAGCTTGAGAAGCCACTTCCGCTTCCAGCTTACGAGCGCATTCTAAAAGCAGGTCACGCATTCAACATCCTTGATGCGCGCAAAGCTATCTCTGTAACAGAGCGTCAACGTTACATCCTTCGTATCCGCAACCTGACTAAATCAGTTGCTGAGGCGTACTACGCGTCACGTGAAGCGCTTGGCTTCCCAATGTGTAAGAAGGACAAATAATCATGGCGAAGAATTTTCTAATTGAACTAGGTACGGAAGAGCTTCCACCAACAGCACTCCGTTCTCTAGCAGAAGCATTTGCTTCTAACTTTGAAGCTGGTCTTAAAACGGCTGAGCTTTCTCACGAAGGCATCAAGTGGTACGCAGCACCTCGTCGTCTAGCACTTAAAGTAACAGCTCTGGCTGAAGGCCAAGCGGACAAAGTCGTTGAAAAACGTGGTCCTGCTGTTTCTGTAGCATTCGATGCAGAAGGCAACGCGACTAAAGCAGCACAAGGTTGGGCTCGTGGTAACGGTATTACTGTTGAGCAAGCTGACCGTCTGAAAACAGACAAAGGCGAGTGGCTTCTTTTCAAACAAGAAGTAGCTGGCAAACCTGTTCAAGAATTGGTGATGGATATCGCTGCGAAAGCACTAGCTGGTCTACCAATTCCTAAAGCAATGCGCTGGGGTAACTCAGACATTCAATTTATCCGTCCAGTGAAAACACTGACAGTACTACTAGGTGATGAGCTTGTTGAAGGCGAAATCCTAGGCGTAGCATCTGCTCGTACTATCCGTGGCCACCGTTTCATGGGCGAGCAAGAGTTCACAATCGATTCTGCTGACCAATACCCTGCGATCCTAGAAGAGCGCGGTAAAGTAATGGCGGATTACGAAGCGCGTAAAGCAATCATCCTTGCTGACTCTCAAAAAGCGGCAGCAGCGGTTGGCGGTAAAGCTGACCTAGAAGATGACCTTGTTGAAGAAGTAACGTCTCTGGTTGAATGGCCAGTAGTACTTACAGCGAAGTTTGAAGAAGAGTTCCTAAAAGTGCCTTCTGAAGCTTTGGTTTACACCATGAAAGGTGACCAAAAGTACTTCCCTGTTTACGACGAAAACAAGAAGCTACTTCCGAACTTTATCTTCGTATCAAACATCGAGTCTAAAGAGCCTCGTCACGTTATCGAAGGTAACGAGAAAGTTGTACGTCCCCGTCTTGCTGATGCTGAGTTCTTCTTCAACACAGACCGTAAGCGTCCGCTGATCGACCGTCTTCCTGAACTAGACCAAGCTATCTTCCAGAAGCAACTTGGTACTATCAAGGACAAAACAGACCGCATCACAGAACTTGCTGGCTACATCGCTGAGCAAATCGATGCTGACGTTGAGAAATCTAAGCGCGCAGGCCTACTGGCTAAGTGTGACCTAATGACATCTATGGTATTCGAATTCACGGATACACAAGGTGTAATGGGCATGCACTACGCGACTCACGATGGTGAAGACGAGCAAGTTGCACTAGCACTTTACGAGCAATACATGCCTCGTTTCGCTGGTGACGATCTACCAAGCACGGGTATCTCTTCAGCAGTTGCAATGGCAGACAAGCTAGACACTATCGTAGGTATCTTCGGTATTGGCCAAGCACCAAAAGGTTCTGACCCATTTGCACTTCGTCGTGCGTCTCTAGGTGTGCTACGTATCATCGTTGAAAACGGCTATAACCTAGACCTAACCGATCTGATCGGTAAAGCGAAAGAGCTACTTGGCGACAAGCTAACTAACGAAAACGTAGAAGCTGACGTTATCGACTTCATGCTAGGTCGCTTCCGCGCATGGTACCAAGATGCTGGTTTCAGCGTTGATATCATCCAAGCGGTACTAGCACGTCGTCCAACTAAACCAGCTGACTTTGACCAACGTGTTAAAGCGGTTTCTCACTTCCGTGAACTGGAAGCAGCAGAAGCACTAGCAGCAGCGAACAAGCGTGTAGGTAACATCCTTGCGAAATTCGATGGCGAGCTACCAGCTGAAATCGACCTAACGCTTCTTCAAGAGGATGCAGAGAAAGCACTGGCTGAAAACGTTGAAGTAATGACGGAAGCACTAGAGCCAGCATTCGCAACAGGCAACTACCAAGAAGCCCTAAGCAAGCTTGCAGATCTACGTGAACCTGTTGATGCATTCTTCGATAACGTAATGGTTATGGCTGATGACGAAGCGCTTAAGAAGAACCGTCTAACGCTACTGAACAACCTACGTAACCTGTTCCTACAGATTGCTGACATCTCTCTACTGCAAAAATAAGCACGAGTGAGACAGTTGCTCTCAGTCATACTCTGAGCAATCAAAAGTAAATACCCAAAGGGAAGCGAAAGCTTCCCTTTTTGTTTTTGTGAACCAAGCATTTGTTTGTAGAGGTGTTATTGATTATCTGAATGAATCAGCGCTCAGACTGTAGAGGGCATTGTTTGCTATAACTGACCTGTTTATTCAGGGGAAGGGAACAATGAAAAAAACAGTACTCGCGCTTTCAATACTCGCACTCAGCGCATGCAGCCAAACCAGTGATGACAGCTTATTGCTGACGATTGATAACAACACTGTCGTATTTGAATCGACAGGAAAAGGCACTGTTATTGCTGAACAGGAACTTGCTAAAGGTAGCTATACCTTCTCTATCAGCGATACTCAAAATACCTGTGGCACCAACTATGCGCTGGCTGAAGAAAACCGCATCAAATTCAATAAACCCCTTCGCCTAGACGACTGCGCCGAGAAGTCTGAATTAGATATCAAGGTCTTTCGCGCTAACACCTATCAGTTTACGCTCAACCCACAAACCAATGAGCTGATGGTTCAGATAAAGCCGAAGCAACAACAAGTACAAAGCTTTGCTTGTCCGATTCCTAGTG
Source organism: Vibrio sp. Isolate33 (assembly GCF_022397895.1). Classification (NCBI taxonomy): domain Bacteria; kingdom Pseudomonadati; phylum Pseudomonadota; class Gammaproteobacteria; order Vibrionales; family Vibrionaceae; genus Vibrio; species Vibrio sp. Isolate33. Next base: position 35,448 of record NZ_JAKEUP010000026.1, on the reverse strand, counting down.
ACGAGCCAACCACCATCGAGGTTGCTCAAACCTTTGATGATGGTACCTTGGTGAGAGATGCCCTTTCAGGCAAACAAGTCACAGTAACTAATGGCCGCGTCACCATGCAGCCAGCAGAAAATAGCCAAGGTGTCTTGTTGCTAGAAAAGGTTGAGCCCGAAACCAAAGCTGAGTTTAGTTGGGATAACGCCACGGTTTACTTCGTGATGACCGACCGCTTCCATAACGGCAACCCTGACAACGACAACAGTTACGGTCGCAGCCAAGACGGACAAGAAGAAATCGGCACCTTCCACGGTGGTGACTTGGCCGGATTAACCGAGAAGCTTGATTACATAGAGTCGCTCGGTGCTAATGCTATCTGGATAACATCTCCGTTAGAACAGATCCACGGCTGGGTTGGCGGTGGTGACAGAGGTGACTTCAAGCATTATGGCTACCATGGTTACTACCACCAAGATTGGACCAAGCTTGATAACAACATGGGTACCGAAGACGAGCTGAAAACCTTCATCGATACCGCGCACAGTAAAGGCATTCGTGTCGTGTGGGATGTGGTAATGAACCACACTGGCTACGCGACCCTTGCCGACATGCAAGAGTTCGACTTTGGTAAGCTCAACCTCACCGATGAAGAAGCAACGAAAACACTTGGCGAAAACTGGACAGACTGGCAACCCGCTAAAGGTCAGAACTGGCACTACTTCAATAACTACATCTCATACAGCGATAAAGAAGCGTGGGAAAAATGGTGGGGCAAGGCATGGCTGCGCAGCGATATCGGTGCTTATGACTCTCCGGGTTACAACAACCTGACTATGTCTTTGGCGCACCTGCCCGATTTCAAAACAGAATCGACAGAAACCACCGGGCTACCGAACTTCTATCGCAACAAATCCACCAGCGCGACCGATGAACTTAAAACACCTCGTGAACATCTGATCACTTGGTTGTCTGACTGGGTGCGCGAATACGGTGTTGATGGCTTTAGGGTCGATACCGCTAAGCACGTTGAACTGGACGCTTGGGCCGAGCTTAAAGAGAGCACCAATCAAGCGCTTGCAGAATGGAAGCAAAACAACCCAGACAAAGCCTTGGATGACCTGCCATTTTGGATGACAGGCGAAGTGTGGGCGCACAGCGTGGTGAAGTCAGATTACTTCGCTAACGGCTTTGACTCGATCATCAACTTTGAATTCCAGAGCGACATCGCCCCTAAAGCGCTGAAGTGCCTATCCGATCTTGATGCTGATTACCTTCGCTACGCAGAGAAGATCAACAATGACAGCGAGTTCAACGTGTTGAGTTACCTATCGTCTCACGATACCTCGCTATTCTGGACACAGCACGGCAGTGACTTTGCTAAGCAGACCAAAGCAGCGAACGCATTAATGCTCGCTCCGGGCGCGGTACAGATCTATTACGGTGATGAAATCGCCCGTGACTTTGGCCCAACAGGTTCCGATCCAATGCAAGGCACGCGTTCAGACATGCCTTGGGATCAAATCACTGACGAACGTGCAGAGCTGCTAGAACACTGGCAAGCGCTTGGCCAATTCCGCCAACGCCACCCAGCCGTCGCGCAAGGTAAGCACATCATCCGTAACAACAAAGGCTATTACGCCTTCGAACGCCAATACCAAGATGACAAGGTGTTAGTTGTGTATACCGGCTCGAAGTAAAAACGCTCAGTTATCAAACGACATAAATTAAAAGGGAAGCTTCGGCTTCCCTTTTTTGATCACTAAAAGCGCGTTCAATAAGCAAGCTGTCACTCATTAGCCAAACTTTATAGAAGTTTTTTTCGTGTTAGAGCATTTGGCGCTATGCGTCGCAAAAACATTGCGGTATGTTCAAGGAATACACTGATGGCAGGCATAAGGTCTGCCTTACTGACACATAACAAGCAATCACAATGAATTAGGTAAAATAAGTAATGCAGTTCTCTAAGTTTGGTGAAAAGTTTAATCGATACTCTGGAATCACTCGTTTAATGGATGATTTGAATGATGGTCTGCGCACTCCAGGCGCTATCATGCTCGGTGGTGGCAACCCAGCCGCTATCCCAGCCATGCTCGATTACTTTAACCAAGCCAGTGCCGACATGCTCGCCAGTGGAGAACTCATCGCCGCCCTCGCCAACTACGATGGTCCTCAGGGTAAAGACAGCTTCATTAAGTCATTAGCTGCGATGCTAAAAGAGACTTATGGCTGGGACATCAGCGAAAAAAACATCAGCCTGACTAACGGCAGTCAAAGCGGCTTCTTTTACCTATTCAACCTATTAGCGGGTCAACAACCAGACGGTTCACACAAGAAAATCCTACTGCCAATCGCACCTGAATACATCGGCTATGGTGACGCAGGGATTGATGACGACATCTTTATCTCTTACCACCCGGAGATCGAGCTGCTAGAAAACCGCCAGTTCAAATACCATGTCGATTTCGAACAGCTAAAAGTGGATGACTCAGTCGCTGCTATCTGTGCGTCTCGCCCAACCAACCCTACGGGTAATGTACTGACCGATGAAGAAGTGCGTAAGTTGGATAAACTCGCACGTGAGAACAACATCCCACTACTGATCGATAACGCTTACGGCCTACCATTTCCAAACATCATCTTTGAAGATGTAGAACCGTTCTGGAATGAAAATACGATTCTGTGCATGAGCCTATCTAAGCTTGGTTTACCAGGCGTACGCTGCGGTATCGTGATTGCGAGCGAAGAAGTTACCCAAGCGCTAACCAACATGAATGGCATCATCAGCTTAGCGCCAAGCAGTGTTGGGCCTGCTATTGCCAACCACATGATTGAGAACGGTGACTTACTGCGCTTAAGCAGCGAAGTGATTAAGCCTTTCTACAAAGAGAAGTCTTTGCGCGCCGTTGAACTGCTGCAAGACGCTATCGACGACCCACGTTTTCGTATCCACAAACCTGAAGGCGCTATCTTCTTATGGCTATGGTTTGATGAACTGCCTATCACAACAATGGAACTGTATGACCGCTTGAAAGCTCGCGGCGTATTGATTGTTCCAGGTGAATACTTCTTTATCGGCCAGGAAGACGAGTGGGATCATGCTCACCAATGCTTACGTATGAACTACGTACAAGACGATGAAGCGATGCAAAAAGGTATTGCAATCATTGCTGAAGAAGTGAAAAAGGCTTACTCAGAGCAGTAATCAGAGCTTTTAGCTTACCGTAGACCAAATACTAAAAGAGCACCTCATTAGGTGCTCTTTCACTTTAACTTCCCGATAATTCTTAGCTCTAAGGAGCTAACAGTAACTAACCTTCTAGTAGGCTATTACCATTAATAGCAATCTTACGAGGTTGCATCGCTTCTGGGATTTCGCGCTCTAGGTCGATGTGAAGAAGACCATTTTCCATACTTGCGCCTACCACTTTCACGTAGTCTGCCAGTTGGAATTTACGCTCGAAATCACGCTCTGCGATACCTTGGTATACGAAGGTTTTCTCTGCTTCTGCTTTACGCTCACCTTTAACAATTAGCATGTTCTCTTTCTGAGTAAGATCTAATTGGTCATCAGCAAAACCAGCAACGGCCATAGTAATACGGTAGTTGTTCTCGTCTTTTTGCTCGATGTTGTATGGAGGGTAACCGCCAGAAGAGTTCTTCGATGTGTTCGCTTCCATCATGTTGAATAGACGATCGAAGCCGATTGCGTTGCGGTAAAGTGGAGTGAAATCTACAGTTCTCATAATGCTATCCTTTTAGTAAGCAATAGTATTAGCTGTAATTTTTACTGAGATCGAACCTGTGAGTGATCCAGTAAACAGCTAAGGGATTCAGTTCGCATTCCTCGGGTTTCACCTCGTTTGGCGACAACGCTGGGACATGGCAATGAATCAATTTTTAAGTTGTGTGCTGCGAAAGTTATCCTCTGTTGAGCGATACTTCGTCAGCGGTAATGAAGGTTCTGTTTCTTCTCTTGTAGAGCAAGACAGTCATCCTCTTCATAAATAGATATATGGATTGAGTAAAACTGTTTCAAGGGATTATTTTTAAATATTTTTCTAGCCCATTATTTTTCAATCACTTAAAAACAAAAAAGACCGCCATTTCTGGCAGTCTTTTAAATAAGGTATTTAGTTTTTTGAGACGAAGCTATTTCGTTTTAGTTCAAGGAAGAGGCGCGGAGCATACGAATGTATGTGAGCACCTCTGACACAGAAATTAAGCGAAAGAGCGAAGTATCAAAGATACTAAACGTCTAGGTTAGCTACTTTAAGTGCGTTCTCTTCGATGAAGTTACGACGAGGCTCAACTTGGTCACCCATTAGCGTCGTGAACAGTTGGTCAGCGCCAACCGCATCTTCGATCGTTACTTGCATCATACGACGAGTTTCAGGATCCATTGTAGTTTCCCAAAGCTGATCTGGGTTCATCTCACCTAGACCTTTGTATCGTTGTAGGCTTAGACCACGACGAGATTCTTTAACCAACCAGTTCAGAGCTTCAACGAAGTTCGTTACCGCTTGAGTACGCTCACCACGTTTGATGTAAGCGCCTTCTTCGATAAGACCGTCTAGTGCTTCTGATAGGCTTGCTAGCTTGCCGTATTCTTTCGAGTTGAATAGCTCAATGCTTAGCGCATGTTCGTGTGTCACACCGTGAGTACGAACCACAATCTTAGGTAGGCTTAAACCTAGCTCTTCATGTTTTTCAACTTCTAGAGAGTACTGGCTTGCACCAACCTCTTTCGCGTTGAGTTGCTCAACCAGCTGCTTACCCCAAGTTTCTACTGCTGACTCATCGTGACACTGCTCTGCAGTTAGACGAGGCATGTAGATCATTTCATGCATCAGTGCATGTGGGTAACGGCGGCTCATGCGCTCAACCAGCTTAATACCAGAGTTGTACTGTTGAACAAGCTTCTCTAGCGCTTCACCTGCCAATGCTGGTGCATCAGGGTTAACGTGTAGAGCAGCGTTGTCTAGTGCCAATGATACTTGGTACTGATTCATTGCATCTTCATCTTTGATGTACTGCTCTTGCTTACCTTTCTTCACTTTGTAAAGTGGTGGCTGAGCGATGTAGATGTAACCACGTTCGATTAGCTCTGGCATTTGACGGTAGAAGAAGGTCAACAGTAGCGTACGAATGTGCGAACCATCGACATCGGCATCGGTCATGATGATGATGTTGTGGTAACGCAGTTTGTCTGGGTTGTATTCGTCGCGGCCGATACCACAACCAAGTGCTGTGATGAGCGTTGCAACTTCTTGTGAAGAAAGCATCTTGTCGAAACGTGCTTTCTCTACGTTTAAGATCTTACCTTTAAGTGGAAGAATCGCTTGGTTCTTACGGTTACGCCCCTGCTTAGCTGATCCGCCAGCAGAGTCCCCTTCCACAATGTATAGTTCAGACAGTGCAGGATCTTTTTCCTGACAGTCAGCAAGCTTACCTGGTAGGCCAGCTAGGTCTAAAGCGCCTTTGCGACGAGTCATTTCACGCGCTTTACGAGCGGCATCACGAGCACGTGCTGCATCGATAATCTTAGAACAAACAATCTTAGCTTCGCCCGGGTTCTCAATTAGGAACTCAGACAGTTTCTCACCCATCGCTTGCTCAACCGCAGACTTCACTTCAGAAGATACTAGTTTGTCTTTAGTTTGGCTTGAGAACTTAGGATCAGGTACTTTCACCGAAATTACAGCAGTTAGACCTTCACGAGCATCATCACCTGAAGTCGCTGTCTTCGCTTTCTTAGAGAAGCCTTCCTTATCCATGAAGCTGTTCAGAGTACGCGTAAGCGCAGCACGGAAACCAGCAAGGTGAGTACCACCATCACGTTGAGGAATGTTGTTTGTGAAACAGTAGATGTTTTCTTGGTAACCATCATTCCACTGCATCGCTACTTCTACAGTGATGCCATCTTCACGTTCGTGGTCGAAATGGAAGATTTTTTGGATGATCGGTGTCTTATTGGTGTTTAGGTGATCAACGAACGCCTGAATACCACCTTCAAACATGAAGTGATCCGATTTATCTTCTTCACGCTCATCAATTAGCTTGATAGATACGCCAGAGTTTAGGAACGACAGTTCACGTAGACGCTTAGCAAGAATATCGTAGTGGAAAAGTACATTTGAGAATGTATCTTCACTTGGCCAGAAACGAATTTCTGTACCTGTTTTATCTGTATCGCCGATAGCAGCAAGAGGAGCTTGCGGCTCACCGTGGTGATACGTTTGAGTATGGATTTTACCACCGCGGTGGATAGTAAGAGTAACCTGCTTAGACAGTGCGTTTACTACTGAAACACCAACACCGTGCAAGCCACCTGATACCTTGTATGAGTTATCATCGAACTTACCACCAGCGTGAAGAACCGTCATGATTACTTCAGCAGCAGACACTTGCTCTTCTGGGTGTAGTTCAGTTGGAATACCACGGCCGTCATCGCGTACCGATACTGAATTGTCTTCATGGATAGTAACAATGATGTCATTACAGTGACCAGCAAGTGCTTCATCAATAGAGTTATCTACTACCTCGAAGACCATGTGGTGCAGACCGGTACCATCATCCGTGTCGCCAATGTACATTCCAGGACGCTTACGAACCGCATCCAGACCCTTCAGTACTTTAATACTCGATGAATCGTAATTATCTGACATAGTTACTCTCTGACTAATTATCCTTGCTCTATTTTGCCATGTTCCACATGAAACATCCTGCTATTTTCATCATGCATATCTGCAATCTGATCAGCGGTAATAGAGCTTACAAAAACTTGAGCCTCGGTCGCCTTTAAACACTCAGCAAGACGTGCGCGGCGTTGGCTATCTAATTCGGAAGCGAAGTCATCTATTAAATAGATACACTGCTTTCCTGTCATCTGAGTGAGGTGCTGCCCTTGTGCTACTCGCAATGCACACACCATCAACTTCAATTGACCTCGTGACAAGACATCTTCCACAGGAGTGCCGTTCACTTTTATCTTTAGATCCGCTTTGTTTGGCCCACTAAAGGTGTAACCAAGCTGCTGATCCCTTTCAAAATTCTTTTCTAATATCTCGGCGTATGGGGTGTCTTTATCCCAGCCGCGATAGTAGTTAATCTTTATCTCAAACTCAGGTAGGAAGGTCGCGCAGATTTCTTCGGCGACTTCTTTAAGCTGATCAACGTAGGTGGCACGCCACTGACTGATGTTTTCTGCTAAACGGGCCAGTTCTTGATCCCAATAGCTCAGCTCTCGATAGTGGGTTGCCGTTTTCAATAATGCGTTTCGCTGTTTATTGAGGCGCTTTACCCTACCCCAAGCATCATAAAAACCCGACTCACTGTGGAAGACTCCCCAATCAATGAATGCTCGGCGATGCTTAGGTCCATCTGTCAGTAAATCAAACCCTTCGGGGTGAATCAACTGCAAAGGTAAGACTTGAGCTAACTGAGCCAACTTTTGCCCAGTTTGACCGCTTATTTTAACCTCTGTCGTGCCATCGCGCTGCTTATTAATGCCAATTGGCAGCTCAAATTGATCCGAGGTCATAAAACGGCCATGTACAAACAGCTCACTACACTCGTTTTGTATGATACGACCGGTTAGCGAACTCTTGAATGAGCGGCCGTGCCCGAGCAGATACACCGCTTCAAGAACACTGGTTTTGCCGCTTCCGTTAGCCCCTATAAGAAAGTTAAAGCCTGATGACGGTTGAATGTCACAGGCTTCAATATTTCTAAACTGCTTAACGATTAAGCGCGATAAAGGCATAACGTCTTCATATTAATCTTCAATCACGACTCGGTAGGTAAACGTTGTTGATCAGTAAACATGGTTGGTTCACAAACAACGCTTATAAGCGAATTGGCATAACAACGTACATTGCGCTGTCATCTTGTGCATTTTCAATCAAAGCACTCGCATTCGCGTCTGACATTGAGATACGAACTTGTTCGCAACGCAGTGTATTCAGAACATCCAATACGTAGCTTACGTTGAAGCCAATCTCTAGCGCATCACCGTCAAAGGTAACGTCTAGCATCTCTTCCGCTTCTTCTTGCTCTGGGTTGTTCGCGGTAATACGCATCTCGCTATCAGCAAGGTTAACGCGAACACCACGGAATTTTTCATTCGAAAGAATCGCAGCGCGAGAGAATGCAGAGCGTAGTTCATCACAACCAGCTTCTAGCGTTTTAGTGGTATTTTGCGGCATTACGCGGCGATAATCAGGGAAACGACCATCAACTAGCTTAGAAGTGAAGACATAGTTGTTCACTTCAGCACGCACGTTTGAGTTACCAATTTGCAGCGTTACTGGCTGTTCAGGTGCATCCAATAGCTTCACTAGCTCTTGAACACCCTTACGAGGAACAATGATCTGCTTTTGAGCAAAATCCGCACCTAGCTGTGCCTGAGATACTGCCATACGGTGACCATCTGTCGCTACGCTGCGCAGGATAGAACCTTCAATCTCAAACAACATACCGTTGAGGTAATAACGAACGTCTTGGTTCGCCATTGAGAATTGAGTTTTTTCAATAAGACCGCGTAGTTCAGCTTGTGTCACTGACACTTCAACTTCACTGCTCCAATCTTCAATATTTGGGAAATCAGCCGCAGGCAAAGTTGCCAACGAGAAACGGCTACGACCAGAACGTACTTGAACACGGTCGCCATCCAATACCACAGTGATGACTGAGCTATCAGGTAAACCACGACAGATATCTAGGAATTTACGAGAAGGAACGGTGATACTGCCCGCTTCGAAATCACCTTCAAGCGTTACACGGCTGATCAGTTCAACTTCTAGATCCGTTGCTGTCATCGACAACACGTTATCTTCTACTTTAATCAGTAGGTTTCCTAGAATTGGAAGCGTTGGCCTGCCACCTAGCGCGCCAGACACTTGTTGTAATGGCTTAATCAGATGACTACGTTCAATGGTAAATTTCATATCTTGCTCTTACGGTCTAAATGGCACGCCTCATAGTGCGTGGCCAAGATTCTGCTTATTAAGGTTAAGAATACTGTGTATTAAGAAGAAAGGGTACGAATCAAGTTCGAATAATCTTCTTTAATGTCGTGGCTCTCTTCACGCAGCTGAGCAATCTTACGACAAGCGTGCAGCACGGTAGTGTGGTCACGACCACCGAATGCATCACCAATCTCAGGCAAGCTGTGGTTAGTCAGCTCTTTCGCCAGTGCCATCGCCAATTGACGTGGACGAGCAACAGAACGAGAACGACGTTTAGACAAGAGATCGGCTACTTTGATTTTGTAGTACTCAGCAACGGTCTTTTGAATGTTATCAATGGTGACCAGCTTCTCTTGCAGTGCAAGAAGGTCACGCAGTGCTTCACGTACGAAATCGATCGTGATCGGGCGACCGGTGAAGTTTGCATTAGCAATCACACGGTTCAATGCGCCTTCAAGCTCACGAACGTTAGAGCGTAGACGCTTAGCAATAAAGAACGCCACTTCATCCGCAAGGTGAATTTGGTGGTCTTCCGCTTTCTTCATTAAGATCGCAACACGTGTCTCAAGCTCTGGTGGCTCAATCGCTACCGTCAAACCCCAACCGAAGCGAGATTTAAGACGATCTTCTACGCCGTTGATCTCTTTTGGATAACGGTCAGAAGTTAGGATGATCTGTTGGTTGCCTTCAAGCAGCGCATTAAAGGTATGGAAGAACTCTTCTTGCGAACGCTCTTTATTAGCGAAGAATTGGATGTCATCGATAAGCAATGCATCAACACTACGGTAGTAGCGCTTGAATTCTTCGATCGCGTTGTTTTGCAGTGCCTTTACCATATCCTGAACAAAACGCTCAGAGTGCATGTACACCACTTTCGCATTTGGCTTGCCATCAACAATGGCGTTACCTACGGCGTGCAACAAGTGAGTTTTACCTAGACCGGTGCCACCGTATAGAAATAGAGGGTTGTACGCCGCGCCTGGGTTATCCGCCACCTGACGTGCAGCAGCCAAACCCAGTTGGTTCGACTTACCCTCAACAAAGTTATTGAACTTATGCTTAGGGTTCACGTTTGAACGGTGGTTAATGTCCACGGCTACAGGCTCTTCATCACGCCACGTGTTGTGAACAGGTTTACGAGCTTGCAATTGTGCAGGAGCAGATGACTCAGCGGCCACATCGGCTGCCGTACGTGTACGAGTCGGTGCTGGTGTCGCTGGCTTTGGTGCAACCACGCGCTTGCTTCCCACTTCAAAATGCAGATGTGGGATATCGTTACCGCAATATTCTTGCAGCAAGCGGTTGATGCTATTTAAGTACTTATCACGAACCCAATCGAGTACGAATCGGTTCGGAGCAAATAGAGTTAGAGTATTGTCATTGAGCTCCGCTTGTAACGGACGAACCCACATACTGAATTCTGTAGCTGGTAACTCTTCTTGAAGCTGTTGCAAACACTGCAACCAAAGCGAAGATGACACGGTGCCCCCACTCTATTTAAGTAATATGAAATGACTGCTAATTTTACCTGTTGATAAGTCAGATCACCAGCAATTGATCACAGATCCAGTGAATAAGATCCAAGTTATTCACAATAAATTTGTAATTAATCGGTGGATCCACACATCTTGCCCCTAATTTACTCACATAACGATCCACTTATGCCCGGATCCTTGCTAGTTATCCCCAAATCAGGAATGCGATCTGGTTATGGTTAATAACATCTGGTTATTTATTCTATTGTGCATTTTCCCAGTAACATCCAATCCCATAAATATAAGGAGTTACCAAATGAATAACTGGATTAAGGCTGCAATTGCGGCTATCGCACTCTCTGCTGCTACTGTTCAAGCCGCGACTGAAGTTAAAGTCGGCATGTCTGGTCGCTACTTCCCGTTTACTTTCGTTAAACAAGACCAGCTACAAGGTTTTGAAGTGGATTTATGGGATGAGATCGGTAAGCGTAACGACTACAAGGTTGAATACGTAACGGCAAACTTCTCTGGTCTGTTCGGTCTTCTTGAAACGGGTCGAATCGATACCATTTCAAACCAAATTACAATGACGGATGCACGTAAAGCGAAATACCTATTCGCAGACCCATACGTAGTAGACGGCGCACAGATTACCGTTCGTAAAGGTAATGACAGCATCAAAGGCATCGAAGACCTAGATGGCAAGACAGTTGCGGTAAACCTAGGCTCAAACTTTGAACAACTACTTCGTAGCTACGACAAAGACGGCAAGATCAATGTGAAGACCTACGATACAGGTATTGAACATGATGTAGCACTAGGCCGTGCAGATGCATTCGTAATGGATCGCCTATCAGCACTAGAGCTTATCAAGAAGACTGGTTTACCATTACAACTAGCAGGTCAGCCATTCGAAACAATTGAAAACGCTTGGCCTTTCGTTGACAACGACAACGGTAAAAAACTGCAAGCAGAAGTAAATGAAGCATTAGCAGCAATGCGCGCAGATGGTACGCTAGAAAGTATCTCTCAGAAATGGTTTGGTGCGGACATTACTCAGAAGTAATTACTCACTTTCTCCATTGAAGGCCCACTGCTTTACACAGCGGTGGGCTTTTTGCTTTTGTGTAACCGATTAAAAAGCCTGATATAACCGTACTTCAAAAGATAACAACACTTCCAATAAAAATACGAGATAGATTATGGGATTTGACTTTAATTACATGCTAGAGCTGTTGCCGATACTGCTGAAGTATCTGGGCACCACCATGGAGATGGCGATTTGGGGCTTATTCTTTGCTCTGATCTTGTCTCTAATACTGGCGAACATTCGTGTATTCAAAATCCCAGTACTCGACCAGCTAAGCCAATTGTATATTAGCTTCTTCCGAGGCACGCCACTGCTGGTACAACTATTCCTCCTTTATTACGGCTTACCACAAGTATTCCCGTGGATGGTTGGTTTAGACGCCTTCAGCGCCGCTGTGATTGGTTTAACTTTGCACTTTGCCGCGTACATGGCAGAAAGTATTCGTGCAGCGATTATTGGTATTGATCGCAGCCAGATGGAAGCCAGCCTTTCGGTAGGTATGACAACCAGCCAAGCGATGCGCAGAGTGATCTTGCCACAAGCCACCCGCGTGGCACTGCCATCACTGATGAACTACTTTATCGACATGATTAAGTCGACTTCGCTTGCATTCACCCTAGGCGTAGCCGAAATCATGGCTAAAGCTCAGATGGAAGCCTCTTCAAGTTTCCGCTTCTTCGAGGCTTTCTTAGCAGTCGCGCTGATTTACTGGGGCGTGGTGGTTATCCTCACTCGTATTCAAATTTGGGCCGAAGTGAAACTGAATAAGGCGTATGTACGATGATCAAATTACAAAATATCCACAAGCAGTTTGGTGACACCGAAGTTTTGAAAGGGATCGACCTAGAAATCAAACAAGGTGAGATAATTGTCATCATAGGTTCAAGTGGTACTGGTAAATCTACCTTACTGCGTTGTGTGAACTTTCTAGAGCAAGCCGATCAGGGCACCATTTCGATAGATGATATTAATGTCGATGCTCAGAAACACACCAAAGCAGAGGTGCTTGCACTACGTCGTAAGACCGGTTTTGTGTTCCAGAACTATGCCCTATTCGCTCACCAAACCGCGAGACAGAATATTGCCGAAGGTTTAATCACCGTTCGTGGCTGGAAGAAGCAGCAAGCTCATGAAAAAGCACAACAAATACTCGATGATATTGGTTTAGGTGACAAAGCCGATAGCTACCCAGCCGCGCTCTCAGGTGGCCAACAACAACGCGTTGGAATTGGCCGTGCAATGGCACTCCAACCTGAGCTTTTGTTGTTTGATGAGCCGACCTCAGCGCTTGATCCTGAGTGGGTTGGCGAAGTGCTTAACTTAATGAAAAAGTTAGCAAATCAGCATCAAACCATGCTGGTGGTCACCCATGAAATGCAGTTCGCTAGAGAGGTCGCAGACCGAGTGATCTTCATGGCAGACGGTCATATTGTCGAGCAGGGATCTCCACAGGATATTTTTGGTAATCCACAGGATCCTAAATTAAAAAAATTCTTAAATAAGGTTGGGATCGACTAAGGATCCTTGTGATTTTAGTTAATCTACGTATAATCCCCCGACCGGAATTTTAGTTAACCCAATCATTGACACTTTTTGTGACAGTGATTACAATTCCGCCTCTTTGTTGAGAGGCGTCGGTTTTCCTTTCTTATATAAAGAAGAGAAAAAATGCCCACGCCGGGTTTAACAAAAACCTAAAACTACTGATCAGTAAGGTAATTACAAATGAAACGCACTTTTCAACCTACAGTTCTAAAGCGTAAGCGTACTCACGGTTTCCGTGCTCGCATGGCTACTAAGAACGGTCGCGCAACAATCAATGCACGTCGTGCAAAAGGCCGTAAGCGTCTTTCTAAGTAATCTTTGATTATTTTGAATAAGCTAGCCTTCGGTCGGGAGTTACGCTTGTTAACTCCCGAACATTATCAAAATGTCTTCAAGCAAGCTCATCGAGCTGGCTCTCCTCATTTCACCATCATTGCTCGAAATAACTCTCTTTCAAATCCTCGCCTTGGATTAGCCGTTCCGAAAAAGCAGATTAAAACCGCAGTTGGTCGTAACCGATTCAAGCGTCTTACTCGTGAAAGCTTTCGTAACACTCAACACAAACTTCCTAACAAAGATTTTGTTGTAATCGCTAAGAAGAGCGCGCAAGATTTAAGCAATGAAGAAATGTTCAAGCTACTCGACAAATTATGGCTTCGCCTGTCTCGCCCTTCGCGTGGATAGCGCTAATACCCATCTATTTTTATAGATGGTTTATTAGTCCACTCATCGGCCCACGCTGCCGATTTACTCCAACCTGCTCTTTATATGCGATAGAAGCGTTGAAAGCTCACGGTTTTGTAAAAGGGTGTTGGTTATCAGGCAAACGTCTATTAAAATGCCATCCTTTGAACGAAGGGGGCTTTGACCCCGTTCCACCAGTCCAAAAACAAGACAGAGATAAATAACGATGGATTCTCAACGTAATATCCTGTTAATCGCATTGGCATTGGTTTCTTTCCTACTTTTCCAACAATGGAACGTAGCTAAGAACCCAGCACCACAAGCGGTTGAGCAGGCACAATCTGGCAGCACCCTACCAGCGCCATCTTATGCAGATGATCTAGACCCGGCTCCTGGTCAAGTTGCTGCTGCAAAAACTATCACAGTAACAACTGATGTACTGACTCTGTCAATTGATACGGTTGGTGGTGATGTCGTTAAAGCAAACCTAAATGATTACTCTGCTGAGTTCGATTCAGAAGATACGTTTGTTCTTCTTAAAAACGAACCAGGTCACCAATTTATCGCTCAAAGCGGTCTAGTTGGTCCTCAAGGTATCGATTTAAGCAGCACTAACCGCCCTAGCTACACGGTTTCAGCAGACAGCTTCAAGCTAGCTGAAGGTCAAGATGAACTACGCATCCCAATGACTTACCAAGCGAACGGCCTTGATTACACAAAAACATTCGTACTTAAGCGCGGCAGCTACGCGATTGACGTTGAATACGATGTAATCAACAACTCTGGTAACAACGCGACATTCGGCATGTACGCTCACCTACGTCAAAACGTTATGGATGACGGCGGTAGCCTAACAATGCCAACTTACCGTGGTGGTGCTTACTCTACGGAAGATACGCGTTACAAAAAATACAGCTTCGACGATATGCAAGATCGCAACCTGTCTCTTAACCTAGCAAACGGTCAAGGTTGGGCAGCGATGATTCAGCACTACTTTGCAAGTGCTTGGATCCCACGCGATGAAGCAGGCAGCAACCTTTACACTCGTGTAATCGGTAACCTTGGCGACATCGGTGTTCGTATGCCGAACAAAACCATCGCTAACGGTGACGAAGCGAGCTTCAAAGCAACGCTTTGGGTTGGTCCAAAACTTCAAGACCAAATGGCTGAAACTGCACCTAACCTAGACCTAGTAGTTGACTACGGTTGGTTATGGTTCATTGCTAAACCTCTTCATACTCTGCTTTCGTTCATTCAAGGCTTCGTATCGAACTGGGGTGTGGCAATCATCATCCTAACTTTCATCGTTCGTGGTGCTATGTACCCACTAACGAAAGCTCAGTACACGTCTATGGCGAAAATGCGTATGCTTCAGCCTAAGCTGACTGCAATGCGTGAGCGTATTGGCGACGACCGTCAGCGCATGAGCCAAGAAATGATGGAGCTTTACAAGAAAGAGAAAGTAAACCCACTAGGTGGTTGTTTACCTATCCTTCTGCAAATGCCTATCTTCATTTCGCTATACTGGGCACTAATGGAGTCTGTTGAACTGCGTCACTCACCGTTCTTCGGTTGGATTACTGACCTTTCAGCACAAGACCCATACTACATCTTGCCACTTCTGATGGGTGCTTCAATGTTCCTAATCCAGAAGATGAGCCCGACAACTGTAACGGATCCAATGCAGCAGAAGATCATGACCTTTATGCCGGTTATGTTCACATTCTTCTTCCTGTTCTTCCCTTCAGGTCTGGTTCTATACTGGCTAGTATCGAACATCGTAACTCTAATTCAGCAAACGCTTATCTACCGCGCGCTGGAAAAGAAAGGCTTACATTCTAAGTAAGTTCGATAATAGAAAGAGATAAAGAAAGGCGACCAAAAGGTCGCCTTTTTGTTTTTAGCTGATTACAATTCAGCTAATTGATTAATCGTGAACGCCCCTTTTTGGCTTTCACATGCTAGCAGGCACACCTATGACTACAGATACGATTGTTGCTCAAGCGACCGCGCCCGGCCGTGGTGGCGTCGGTATTATCCGCGTTTCCGGCCCATTGGCGACTCAGGTTGCCCTAGAAGTAACAGGAAAAACACTTAAGCCTCGCTACGCTGAGTACCTGCCTTTTAAATCGGCCGATGGCATCGAGCTCGACCAAGGTATCGCGCTTTACTTCCCTAACCCACATTCGTTCACTGGCGAAGACGTGTTAGAGCTGCAAGGCCACGGCGGCCCAGTGGTTATGGACATGCTCATCAAGCGCATCCTAACCATCTCAGGCGTACGTGCTGCGCGTCCAGGCGAGTTCTCTGAGCGTGCCTTCTTGAACGACAAAATGGATTTAACTCAAGCTGAAGCGATTGCTGACTTGATTGATGCAAGTTCAGAAGAAGCGGCAAAATCAGCGCTTCAGTCACTACAAGGTGAGTTCTCTAAGCGCATTAACACATTGGTCGATTCATTGATTCACCTACGAATCTATGTTGAAGCGGCTATCGACTTCCCAGAAGAAGAAATTGATTTCCTAGCTGACGGTAAAGTAAGTGCTGACTTACAGGCTATCATCGACAACCTAGAAGCTGTGCGCCAAGAAGCCAACCAAGGTGCCATCATGCGCGAAGGTATGAAGGTGGTAATTGCTGGTCGTCCAAATGCGGGGAAATCGAGCCTATTGAACGCACTGTCTGGCAAAGAGTCAGCGATTGTGACCGATATTGCCGGTACTACACGTGATGTTCTGCGTGAGCACATCCATATTGACGGTATGCCACTGCACATTATCGATACTGCAGGCCTACGTGATGCGTCTGACGAAGTCGAAAAAATCGGTATTGAACGCGCTTGGGAAGAAATTGCTCAGGCTGACCGAGTTTTATTTATGGTGGATGGCACCACCACAGACGCCACTGACCCGAAAGATATCTGGCCAGATTTCGTTGATCGTTTACCAAATAACATAGGCATGACGGTGATTCGTAATAAAGCGGATCAAACCAGTGAAGAGCTGGGCATTTGCCATGTGAACGATCCAACCCTAATCCGCCTATCGGCGAAAACAGGCCAAGGTGTGGATGCACTGCGCAGCCACCTTAAGGATTGCATGGGCTTTGCTGGTGGTCATGAAGGTGGATTTATGGCGCGTCGTCGCCACTTAGATGCCCTAGAACGCGCCTCTGAGCACCTAGATATTGGCCAACAACAACTTGAAGGCTATATGGCTGGAGAGATCTTAGCGGAAGAGCTTCGTATCACTCAACAGCACCTTAATGAGATCACGGGTGAGTTCAGCTCAGACGATCTTTTAGGTCGCATCTTCTCTTCTTTCTGTATCGGTAAATAACCTTTAAAGGCCAGCTAATGCTGGCCTTTTTCTTTAGTAAGGACAATTTAATGATCCACATTATTACAGGCAGCACCCTAGGCGGCGCCGAATACGTTGGCGATCACCTTAATGATCTTCTTGAAGAACAAGGTCATGAGATCACCCTACATAATCAGCCTGGGTACGATGATATTCCACAACAGGGTTTTTGGTTATTGGTGACTTCAACTCATGGTGCGGGTGAGTTTCCAGACAATATTAAGCCTTTTATCGACGCATTAACCCAACACTCTCCAGACTTAAACCAAGTTCGCTTTGCTGTCGTGGCGCTTGGCGATTCAAGCTACGATACCTTCTGTTTGGCCGGGAAATCCGTCCACAGCCAACTGGAAAACCTCGGCGCAAAACCGATTTCAGCGTGTTTTACCATCGATGTATTGGAAACTCCGGTACCTGAAGATGCTGCAGAAGAATGGTTTAACGATCATAGCGACCAGTTTTAACCTCTCCTTTGTTCCCAAAAGCGGCTTATGCCGCTTTTTTTTGGCTCCGAATATCGTGATTGTGAATAACTTTTTTTCAAAAATATCGAAAATAAGCGATTTATTTTCGATATTCGCTGTGGATAAGATCATACATATACGGTGATTAACCTATAGTTATCCAAATAACAAGTTTTAAGCCAATTTCCCCCTGTGAATAAGTAGCCATTTTGATCCCAGCTAATCCTCATCCTGATCAAAGTTAGATCACATCATTTGATCCAAAAAAGATCCATGATCTCGTTGATCATTTTCGACTTATCCACAGGTCACCTCGATCCTAATAATAGATCTAATAAAAGATCTCCTTAAAGATCTTATCTATATTAATTAAAAACAGCTTTCTCGAAAAATTCCAAAAACGTTTTCTCAGGCTATGAAAACAGGTAGAATATCGCTCCTTTTTATCAGTCTAGAAAACGTTTGAATACCTGAGGTCGGTTCATGCTTTATCACGAAAAATTTGACGTCATCGTTGTTGGTGGTGGCCATGCAGGAACGGAAGCCGCACTCGCATCTGCACGTACTGGTCAAAGTACGTTATTACTTACTCATAATATCGATACATTAGGACAAATGTCTTGTAACCCAGCCATTGGCGGGATCGGTAAGGGCCACTTAGTAAAAGAGGTCGATGCAATGGGTGGATTAATGGCGCAAGCTATTGATCATGCAGGTATTCAGTTCAGAACATTGAACGCATCAAAAGGCCCTGCGGTTCGTGCAACTCGTGCACAAGCTGACCGCGCGCTTTACAAAGCGTTTGTTCGTAACGTTCTTGAAAACACACCAAACCTGACTTTGTTCCAACAGTCGGTTGATGATTTGATCGTTGAACAGGATCAAGTGGTGGGTGTGGTTACACAGATGGGCCTTAAGTTCCGCGCAGATGCTGTGGTTTTGACTGTAGGCACATTCCTAGGTGGAAAGATCCATATTGGTATGGAGAGTTCTTCTGGTGGTCGTGCGGGTGATCCACCATCGATCGCACTGGCTGACCGTCTTCGTGATCTTCCATTCCGAGTTGATCGCCTGAAAACAGGTACACCTCCACGTATCGATGCACGTAGCGTTGATTTTTCTGAGCTTGAAGTTCAGCACGGTGATAATCCAACCCCTGTTTTCTCGTTCATGGGTAGCCGAGCGCAACAGCCTCGTCAAATCCCGTGTTACATCACGCATACCAACGAAAATACGCACGACGTTATTCGTGCCAACCTAGATCGCAGCCCAATGTACGCGGGTGTGATTGAAGGCATTGGCCCTCGTTACTGTCCTTCGATTGAAGACAAAGTGATGCGTTTTGCTGATAAGAACAGTCACCAAATCTTTATTGAACCTGAAGGTCTAACGACACATGAGCTATACCCGAACGGTATCTCAACCAGTCTGCCGTTTGATGTACAGGTTCAAATCGTTCGCTCTATGAAGGGCTTTGAAAATGCTCATATCGTTCGTCCAGGCTATGCGATTGAGTACGATTTCTTCGACCCTCGCGATCTTAAGCTGACTTACGAAACCAAGTTTATCAAGGGTCTGTTCTTTGCTGGCCAAATCAACGGTACAACGGGTTACGAAGAAGCAGCAGCACAAGGCTTGATGGCCGGTCTGAATGCGAGTTTGTTTACGCAAGGCAAAGAAGGCTGGAGCCCACGTCGTGACCAAGCTTACATGGGCGTTCTTATTGATGACCTATCAACGATGGGCACCAAAGAACCTTACCGTATGTTTACGTCTCGTGCGGAATACCGTTTGTTGCTTCGCGAAGATAACGCCGATATCCGATTGACTGAGAAGTCTCGTGAACTTGGCCTTGTTGACGATGCGCGTTGGGCTCGTTTCAACGAAAAAATGGACAACATGGAGAAGGAACGTCAGCGTCTGAAAGAAACTTGGATTAATCCAAAGTCTGAAGACATCGGTGCGTTGAACCAGATCCTAAAAACACCAATGTCTCGCGAAGCGAGTGGTGAAGATCTTCTTCGTCGTCCTGAAATGACTTATTCACAGCTTACAGCATTGGATCGTTTCGGCCCTGCACTGGAAGATCAACAAGCATCTGAGCAAGTTGAGATCCAAGTGAAGTACGAAGGCTACATTCAGCGCCAACAAGACGAAATCGAAAAATCACTGCGTCATGAAAACACCAAACTGCCTCCTGATATCGATTACAGCAAGGTGAAAGGGCTTTCTAACGAAGTGGTTCTAAAACTGACAACCACTAAACCAGACTCTATTGGTATTGCTTCTCGTATTTCAGGTATCACACCTGCAGCAATCTCAATTTTGTTGGTTTACCTGAAAAAGCACGGCCTATTAAAAAAAGGTGAGGAAGCATAATGAGCGCATTACGCGAGAAACTGGATCACCTGATTGGCCAGACTGAATTAGAAGTATCTGAAAAACAACGTGGCCAATTGGTTGGCTACGTTGAGTTACTAAATAAATGGAACAAGGCGTACAACCTAACGTCAGTTCGTGATCCGTTAGAAATGATGGTGAAACATATCTTAGATAGCATCATTGTTAGCACTCACTTACAAGGTAAGCGCTTTATTGACGTTGGCACTGGCCCTGGTCTTCCTGGGATTCCGCTCTCAATCATGAATCCTGACTGCGAGTTTTACTTGCTAGATAGCCTGGGTAAGCGTATTCGTTTTATCAAACAGGTGATTCATGAGCTGGGTATCGACAACGTTGTGCCGGTTCAAAGTCGTGTTGAAGAGTTTCAACCTGAAGAAAAGTTTGATGCAGTGCTCAGTCGTGCATTTGCATCAATGACAGACATGGTAGAGTGGTGTCACCATTTACCTAAAGAGCAATCCGGTGTATTTTTGGCTCTTAAGGGACAACATCCTAGAGACGAAATCGACCTGTTACCTGAATGGTGTTCAGTGACAGACATTAAAGCTTTGCAAGTACCAGAGCTTGATGGAGAGCGTCATCTAGTAACTTTATCGCGTCAGGGATAATCAGCGAGGCCATAGTGGGTAGAATCGTAGCAATTGCCAACCAGAAGGGCGGCGTAGGAAAAACAACAACTTGCGTTAATTTAGCAGCATCAATGGCGGCGACAAAACGCAAGATATTGGTTGTTGACCTAGATCCCCAAGGTAATGCCACTATGGCGAGCGGTGTCGACAAATATCAAGTTGAAGCAACTGCTTACGATTTGTTGGTTGAAGACACCCCATTTGATGAGGTAGTTTGTCGAAGTACGTCTGGTAATTACGACCTCATCGCCGCTAACGGTGATGTTACTGCGGCAGAAATCAAGCTGATGGAAGTCTTTGCTCGCGAAGTTCGCCTTAAGAATGCACTGGCATCCATTCGCGATAATTATGATTTCATCTTTATTGATTGCCCACCTTCTCTAAATCTTCTTACAATTAACGCGATGGCTGCGGCCGACTCCGTGTTAGTTCCAATGCAATGTGAATACTTTGCTCTGGAAGGTTTGACTGCGTTGATGGATACCATCAGTAAGCTCGCTGCGGTTGTTAACGAGAACCTGAAGATCGAAGGTCTTCTGCGTACTATGTATGATCCTCGAAACCGCTTATCGAACGAAGTATCTGATCAACTCAAAAAACACTTCGGTAGCAAAGTCTACCGAACTGTGATCCCTAGAAATGTGCGTCTGGCAGAA
This sequence comes from Vibrio sp. Isolate33, assembly GCF_022397895.1. NCBI lineage: Bacteria > Pseudomonadati > Pseudomonadota > Gammaproteobacteria > Vibrionales > Vibrionaceae > Vibrio > Vibrio sp. Isolate33. The sequence continues at coordinate 14,192 of NZ_JAKEUP010000026.1, read as the reverse complement.
GCGCCAAGTCATGGCAAGCCAGCAATGTACTACGACAAATATTCCGCAGGTGCTAAAGCATATCTTGCTCTGGCAGGCGAAATGTTGCGTCGTGAAGAAGTCCCAGTATAGGTCTAACCAAAGGAATTCGCTCAATGTCTAAGCGTGGTTTAGGAAAGGGGCTAGATGCATTGCTTGCAACTAGCTCGTTGGCTCGTGAAAAACAGCAAGTTGCTTCTCATAGTCAGGCGTTGTCTGCTGATGGAGAGCTAACAGAACTGGCTGTTGGTTGCTTGAAGCCAGGTGTTTATCAACCGCGTAAGGATATTGCGCCTGAAGCGCTAGAAGAACTAGCCGCGTCAATCCAGTCTCAAGGCATTATTCAGCCAATCGTAGTACGCCCTTTAGCGCACGACCAGTTTGAGATCATCGCTGGTGAACGTCGTTGGAGAGCGGCTCGTCAAGCAGGCCTAAAACAAGTGCCATGTCTGATCAAGCGAGTGGAAGACAAAGCCGCGATTGCGATGGCATTGATCGAGAATATTCAGCGTGAAGACCTGAATGTTATCGAAGAATCACAAGCACTAGAGCGTCTACAGAACGAATTTGAACTGACGCATCAACAAGTCGCTGATGTGATCGGTAAATCGAGAGCAACGGTCAGTAACTTATTACGTCTAAATCAGCTCGAAAATGAAGTAAAAGGTTTAGTTTCCAATAAACAACTGGAAATGGGGCATGCTCGAGCACTACTTGCGCTAGAGGGTGATATCCAGGTTGAAGCGGCAAACACAGCGGCAACCAAAAAAATGACCGTGCGTCAAACTGAGCAACTTGTTAAAAAGTGCTTAAAACCAGACGTTGAACCTGAATCGAAGCCTGAAGATACAGAAGCTATCGAACTTTCACGAAGACTCACGGAAAAATTGCAAGCAAACGTTTCAGTTACTCGTTCTGTTAGCGGTAAGTCAAAAGTGACAATTACTCTTGATGAGCCTCACAAATTAGAGCAACTTATTGCTAAACTAGAGTACTAAATGAGATAATTGATTTAGGTCAATTATGTAATAAACAAGTAATTTCGTACAAAAGTTGTAGGTTTGTATACAAAAATGTAAATGATTGCTGCATTGTTATTGCAATCAATTTGGCTGAACGTATAATTTTCGCCAATTTCTCAGCACGCTTTTAAGCGAGTAGTAAAGAAGGCTTAAAAGAGGAACGAATACATGGTAGCGGCGTTAGCAAGACCAGGACGAGTGCTTGCAAAGCAAATGTTATTGATCGAGCTTAGCGCGGTTATATTAGTGGCGATAGGGTTAGGTTTAGCTGTTAATCCTGATTGGGGTTTTGCTGCATTAATCGGTGGCGGTATTTTTGTCATCGCGAATGTAGTTTTTTGTGTGTGTGCTTTCCTATTTTGTGGAGCTCGCGCAACTAAGTTAGTTGCGGCGTCGTTCTATGCAGGCGAAGCGCTAAAAATCCTTATCACAGTTCTACTATTCTCTATTGTCTACATGTATATGCAGGTGGAATTAATTCCCCTCAAACTGACCTATTTACTGGTTCTAGGTATTAATATCTTTGCGCCAGTGCTTTTCATTAACAATAAAAAATAGGATGAGTTATGGCTGCGCCAACAGCATCCGGATACATTGAGCACCACTTACAAAACCTTTCTTTAGCTAAGTTTGGTCTTGTAGAGGAGACAAGTTTCTGGAACGTACATATAGACAGTCTGTTTTTTTCGGTGTTGACAGGGATGTTATTCCTTTGGGTTTTTCGCTCAGTCGCTAAGAAAGCAACAGTAGGTGTACCTGGTAAGCTTCAGTGTTTTGTTGAAATGGTAGTGGAATTCGTTGGCGACAACGTTAAAGAAACTTTCCATGGCCGCAACCCTCTGATTGCCCCACTAGCACTGACTATATTCTGCTGGATTATCTTAATGAACTTGATGGACTTAGTGCCTATCGATTTCTTACCATATCCTGCAGAGCATTGGCTAGGTATCCCTTACTTGAAAGTGGTTCCTACAGCTGATGTAAATATAACCATGGCAATGGCTTTGGGTGTTTTTGCTCTGATGATCTACTACAGCATCAAAGTGAAAGGCCTAGGCGGATTTGCTAAAGAATTGGCACTGCATCCATTTAATCACCCAATCATGATTCCATTTAACTTGGTACTTGAGGTAATTTCGTTATTAGCGAAGCCACTATCTTTAGGTATGCGTTTATTTGGTAATATGTTTGCGGGTGAGGTGGTGTTTATTCTTATCGCGGCAATGCTACCGTGGTACTTACAATGGGTAGGTGCACTACCTTGGGCTATCTTCCATATCTTGGTTATTTTGATTCAAGCGTTTGTTTTCATGATGTTGACAATCGTTTATTTATCAATGGCTCATGAAGATAGTGATCACTAAAAAAATTTTTAAGCTTTATTCTAACTATTAATGTTAATCGGAGAACGTAAATGGAAACTGTACTAAGTTTTTCAGCAATCGCTGTTGCTATTATTGTTGGTCTTTGTGCCGTAGGTACTGCAATTGGTTTTGCTATTCTTGGTGGTAAATTCCTAGAAGGCGCTGCGCGTCAACCTGAAATGGCTCCAATGCTACAAGTTAAGATGTTCATCATCGCTGGTCTACTGGATGCTGTTCCAATGATCGGTATCGTAATCGCACTACTATTCACGTTTGCTAACCCATTTGTTGGTCAACTAGCAGGCTAATTAACTCTCAATAGTTAATTAAATTTTTGTAGTTGATTCTTAACGAGGGGTAGCTGTTGTGAATATGAACGCAACTCTGTTAGGTCAAGCAATTGCTTTTTCACTTTTTGTTTGGTTCTGCATGAAATATGTATGGCCACCAATTATGCAAGCAATTGAAGAACGTCAGAAGAAAATTGCTGACGGTCTAGTAGCCGCTGAACGCGCTGCTAAAGACTTGAACCTGGCACAAGCCAACGCTTCTGAGCAAATGAAAGAAGCAAAGCGCACTGCAACTGAGGTTATTGAACAGGCAAACAAACGTAAAGCTCAAATTATTGATGAAGCTCGCGAAGAGGCTCAGGCAGAACGCCAGAAGATCTTAGCGCAAGCTGAAGCAGAAATTGAAGCTGAGCGCACACGTGCCCGTGATGACCTGCGCAAACAAGTCGCAACTCTGGCTATAGCTGGTGCTGAGAAAATCCTTGAACGTACTATCGATAAAGATGTACACGATGATCTTCTTAACAACATTACTGCAAAACTTTAAAGCAAGGGGCTGTATATGTCTGATTTGACTACAATCGCACGCCCCTATGCTAAAGCAGCGTTTGACTTTGCGGTAGATAAAGGTGAGCTAGACCAATGGGGTCAGATGCTTACTTTTGCTGCCGAAGTGGCACAAAATGATGATGTTCATAATTTATTAAGCGGTTCTATGACTGCTGAAAAATTAGCTGAAGTATTCATTGTAATTTGTGGCGAACAATTTGATGAATTCGGTCAGAACTTAATTAAAGTGATGGCAGAGAATGGCCGCTTAATGGCTTTTCCTGATGTTTGCAAAGAGTTCTTTATACTCAAAAAAGAGTATGAGAAAGAGATCGACGTTGAAGTGACTTCAGCGGTTGAACTTTCTGAAGAACAACGCGCAGATATCAGCAGCAAATTGGAACAGCGCCTAGCGCGCAAAGTTCAGCTGAATTGCAGTATAGATGAGACTCTACTTAGTGGAGTTATTATTCGAGCCGGAGACCTAGTCATCGATAACTCAGCGCGCAGTCGTTTAGACCGCCTGAGCGATGCATTGCAGTCTTAATGGGGATTGGAGCATGCAACTTAATTCCACTGAAATTAGCGATCTAATTAAACAACGTATTGAATCTTTCGACGTTGTTAGTGAAGCTCGCAATGAAGGTACTATCGTTTCGGTAAGCGATGGCATCCTTAGCATTCACGGCCTAGCGGACGTGATGCAAGGTGAAATGATTGAACTACCGGGTGGCCGTTACGCGCTAGCACTTAACTTGAACCGTGATTCGGTTGGTGCTGTTGTAATGGGCCCATATGCTGACCTACAGGAAGGCATGAAAGTTACAGGTACTGGTCGTATTCTAGAAGTACCAGTAGGTCCAGAAATGCTTGGTCGTGTTGTAAACACGCTAGGTGAGCCAATTGATGGTAAAGGTCCTATCGAAGCGAAACTAACTTCGCCTGTAGAAATTATCGCACCAGGTGTAATCGACCGTAAATCGGTAGATCAACCTGTTCAAACTGGTTACAAGTCAGTTGACTCAATGATCCCTATCGGTCGTGGTCAACGTGAACTAGTGATCGGCGACCGTCAGACTGGTAAAACAGCAATGGCGATCGATGCGATTATTAACCAAAAAGATTCTGGTATTTTCTCTATCTACGTAGCTATCGGCCAAAAAGCGTCGACTATTGCTAACGTAGTTCGCAAACTAGAAGAGCACGGCGCACTAGCAAACACTGTTGTTGTTGTTGCATCGGCTTCTGAATCTGCAGCGCTACAATACCTAGCGCCATACGCAGGTTGTGCGATGGGTGAATACTTCCGTGATCGCGGTGAAGATGCACTGATTGTTTATGATGATCTATCTAAGCAAGCTGTAGCTTACCGTCAAATCTCGCTACTACTTAAGCGTCCACCAGGTCGTGAAGCGTTCCCAGGTGATGTTTTCTACCTTCACTCTCGTCTACTAGAGCGTGCTGCTCGTGTAAGCGAAGTATACGTAGAGAAGTTCACTAACGGCGAAGTGAAAGGCAAGACTGGTTCTTTAACTGCTCTTCCTATCATCGAAACGCAAGCTGGTGACGTATCTGCATTCGTACCAACGAACGTAATCTCGATTACTGATGGTCAGATCTTCCTACAAACTGAGCTATTCAACGCGGGCGTACGTCCAGCTGTTGACCCAGGTATCTCAGTTTCTCGTGTAGGTGGTTCGGCGCAGACTAAAATCATCAAGAAGCTATCTGGCGGTATCCGTACTGCACTAGCTCAATACCGTGAACTTGCAGCATTTGCACAGTTCTCATCGGATCTTGATGAAGCGACTAAGAAGCAGCTAGACCACGGTCAAAAAGTTACAGAGCTGATGAAGCAGAAGCAATACGCTCCTATGTCTGTATTTGACCAAGCTCTAGTAATCTTCGCTGCAGAGCGTGGATACCTTCAAGATGTTGAACTTTCTAAAGTTCTAGACTTTGAAGCTGCTTTACTGTCGTTTGCTCGTGGTCAATATGCCGATCTAGCAACACAGATCGACACAACGGGTGCTTTCAATAAAGAAATCGAAGCTGAGCTGAAGAAGCTTGTTGACGATTTCAAGGCAACCCAGACCTGGTAATTGGTGGGTGGTCTTAGGGCCACCTCATACCATTAACGGAGAGTAACGATGGCCGGCGCAAAAGAGATACGTAATAAAATCGGTAGTGTTAAAAGCACACAGAAGATTACGAAAGCAATGGAAATGGTAGCAGCTTCAAAAATGCGTCGTTCTCAAGACGCAATGGAAGCTACTCGTCCATATGCAGAAACAATGCGTAAAGTGATCGGTCATTTGGCTAATGGTAGCCTCGAGTATAAGCATCCTTATCTTGAGGAACGTGAAGCCAAACGTGTTGGTTACATCATCGTTTCTACAGACCGTGGTCTTTGTGGTGGTTTGAACATTAACTTGTTCAAGAAAGCCATGAACGACATGAAAGATTGGTCTGAGAAAGGTGCTGATGTGGAGCTTGCAATTGTAGGTTCTAAAGCAACAGCATTTTTCAACAACAGCGGCGCGAAAGTAGCAGCTCAAGTTTCTGGTCTGGGCGATCGCCCAAGCCTTGAAGACTTGATTGGCTCTGTAAGCGTTATGCTGAAGAAATATGATGAAGGCGAATTAGATCGCCTGTTCGTAGTGTTCAACAAGTTTGAAAACACTATGGTACAAGAACCAACGATCGATCAATTACTTCCTTTGCCTAAATCAGACAGCGAAGACATGAAACGCGATCATGCTTGGGACTACATTTATGAGCCTGAGCCAAAACCACTACTAGATGCACTACTGGTTCGCTACGTCGAATCTCAAGTATATCAAGGTGTGGTCGAGAACCTTGCTTGTGAGCAAGCGGCTCGAATGATTGCTATGAAATCAGCAACAGATAACGCTGGTGACATTATTGATGACTTAGAACTTGTGTACAACAAAGCGCGTCAAGCGGCGATTACACAAGAACTTTCTGAGATCGTTTCAGGCGCAGCTGCGGTTTAAGCTTAGGTAAAACTAAATAGTTAGAGGATTAACGATGGCTACAGGTAAGATCGTACAGATCATCGGTGCGGTAGTCGACGTAGAGTTCCCACAGGGTGAAGTACCTCGTGTATACGACGCTCTGAATGTTAATGAAGTACAAGAACGTCTAGTTCTTGAAGTTCAGCAACAACTTGGCGGTGGCGTAGTTCGCGCAATCGTAATGGGTAGCTCTGATGGTTTACGTCGTGGTTTGACAGTTGAAAATACTGGCGCTCCAATCTCAGTACCAGTAGGTACTAAGACATTGGGTCGTATCATGAACGTCCTAGGTGACGCGATTGATGAGTGTGGTGAAATCGGTGCTGAAGAGCATTACGCAATTCACCGTGAAGCTCCAAGCTACGAAGAGCAGTCTAACGAGACAGCTCTTCTAGAAACTGGTGTTAAAGTAATCGACTTGATTTGTCCATTCGCTAAGGGTGGTAAAATCGGTCTATTCGGTGGTGCTGGTGTAGGTAAGACCGTTAACATGATGGAACTTATCAACAACATCGCACTTCAACACTCAGGCCTATCTGTATTCGCAGGTGTAGGTGAGCGTACTCGTGAAGGTAACGATTTCTACTTTGAAATGCAGGAAGCTGGCGTTGTAAACGTTGAAAAACCTGAAGAATCAAAAGTAGCGATGGTTTACGGCCAGATGAACGAGCCACCAGGTAACCGTCTACGTGTTGCACTGACTGGTCTAACAATGGCAGAGCGCTTCCGTGACGAAGGTCGTGACGTTCTACTGTTCGTTGATAACATCTACCGTTACACACTAGCAGGTACTGAAGTATCAGCACTTCTAGGTCGTATGCCTTCTGCGGTAGGTTACCAACCTACGCTAGCTGAAGAAATGGGTGTTCTACAAGAGCGTATCACGTCAACTAAATCTGGTTCTATCACGTCTGTACAGGCGGTATACGTACCAGCGGATGACTTGACTGACCCGTCTCCAGCAACAACGTTCGCTCACTTAGATGCAACGGTTGTACTTAACCGTAACATCGCATCTATGGGTCTATACCCAGCGATCGACCCGCTAGATTCTACTTCACGTCAACTGGATCCATTGGTAGTTGGACAAGAGCACTACGACATCGCTCGTGGCGTTCAGTCTACTCTTCAGCGCTATAAAGAGCTGAAAGATATCATTGCTATCCTAGGTATGGACGAGCTATCTGAAGAAGATAAGCAAGTTGTATCTCGTGCTCGTAAGATTGAGAAGTTCCTAACTCAGCCTTACCACGTAGCGGAAGTATTTACAGGTGACCCAGGCGTTTACGTACCTCTTAAAGAGACTCTACGTGGCTTCCAAGGTCTTCTATCTGGTGAATACGATGACATTCCAGAGCAAGCGTTCATGTACTGTGGTGCAATTGACGAAGCTATTGAGAATGCTAAGAAGCTATAAGGCTAACTAGGAGGCGATATGGCAGCAATAACCTTTCACCTAGACGTTGTAAGTGCAGAGAAACAACTTTTCTCTGGTCTTGTTGAGACGTTTCAGGTGACCGGTAGTGAGGGTGAACTTGGTATTTTCCATGGTCACACTCCACTGCTGACCGCTATCAAGCCTGGTATGGTGCGTATTGTTAAGCAGCACGGCCACGAAGAAATCATTTATGTTTCTGGTGGTATGGTAGAAGTTCAGCCTGGTACAGCGACTGTACTGGCTGATACAGCTATCCGTGGTGAAGAACTAGACGCAGCAAAGGCGGAAGAAGCTAAGCGCAAGGCTGTGGAGAATATCCAAAATCAGCATGGCGACATAGACTTCGCACAAGCGGCCGGTGAACTGGCTAAAGCCATTGCTCAGTTACGAGTTATCGAACTGACAAAACAGCGTCGTTAATCTTTTATAAGATGACCGACTCTGAGATAAAGGCGACCTACGGGTCGCCTTTTTGCGTTTTTGGGATTCTTAAAAATGCTCCTTTTACATATCACTAACGGTTAAATGGTTATTACGATTTAATTTTTTGCCCAAAAACGGTTACAATATCGGCTTAATAAAAATAACGTTGGATAGGTTTACAATGAAGTTTAGCGCGGTAATTCTCGCGGCGGGCAAAGGTACTCGCATGTATTCAAACACACCAAAGGTTCTGCACACGCTTGCGGGTAAACCTATGGTGAAACATGTTATCGATACATGTAATGGTCTTGGCGCTCAAAATATCCACTTGGTTTACGGACATGGTGGTGATCAGATGAAGGCAACCTTAGCTGAAGAATCTGTAAATTGGGCTCTGCAAGCTGAGCAGCTGGGCACTGGCCACGCAGTTGATCAGGCATCTGCGCACTTCGCCGATGATGAAAAGGTACTGGTACTGTACGGTGATGTGCCTCTTATCTCACCAGATACTATTGAAAACCTATTAGACGCTCAACCAAACGGTGGCATTGCGCTGCTAACGGTCGTGTTAGACAATCCAATGGGCTACGGTCGCATTATTCGTCGCAATGGCCCTGTTGTGGCTATCGTTGAGCAAAAAGATGCAACCGATGAGCAGAAGCTTATCAAAGAGATCAACACTGGCGTTATGGTCGCAACGGGTGGCGATCTTAAGCGTTGGTTATCTGGTCTAAGCAATGACAACGCACAAGGTGAATACTACCTGACTGACGTTATTGCAGCCGCTCACGACGAAGGTCGTGCGGTAGAGGCTGTACATCCAGTTAGTCCGATTGAAGTTGAAGGCGTTAACGACCGTTCTCAGCTGGCTCGTTTAGAGCGTGCTTACCAAGCTGAGCAAGCAGACAAGCTATTGAAGCAGGGCGTTATGCTACGCGATCCAAGTCGCTTTGACCTACGTGGTGAGCTTCAGTGCGGTATGGATGTTGAGATTGATACCAACGTTATCATCGAAGGCAGCGTAAGCATTGGCGATAACGTTGTTATCGGCACAGGCTGTGTATTGAAAGACTGTGAGATTGATGACAACACCATTGTTCGTCCATACAGCGTAATTGAAGGTGCTACAGTGGGTGAAGACTGCACTGTTGGTCCTTTCACTCGTCTACGCCCGGGTGCGGATATGCGTAACAACTCGCACGTTGGTAACTTTGTAGAAGTGAAGAATACCCGCCTTGGTGAAGGTTCTAAAGCGAACCACCTAACATATTTAGGCGATGCTGAAATTGGTCAGCGCGTAAACGTAGGTGCTGGTGCGATTACTTGCAACTACGACGGTGCAAACAAATTTAAGACCATCATTGGCGACGACGTATTTGTTGGTTCAGATAGCCAACTAATCGCTCCAGTTACCATTGGTAACGGCGCGACTGTTGGTGCTGGCTCTACGGTAACACGCGATGTTTCTGAGAATGAACTGGTTATCAGTCGTGCGAAAGAGCGCAAGATTGCAGATTGGCAGCGCCCAAAGAAGAAGTAACCTTCTAACATCTAAAGTTTGATTCTTGTGAAAGCCAGCAACTTACGTTGCTGGCTTTTTTGTCATCATTTACTGACAAAAAAATAATCTATTTCCTAATTGTATTTTGTAGGAAGATTGTTACTATTCGGGCAGTGGTTCTGTAAAATGGAAGTGAACATACCGTGAGACTCGTCGATAAAAAATGGCAGACCCTGCCAATCGTTATTTTATCTTTTTCAATGCTGGTGGGCTTGTATGGCTTCTACATCACCTTGGAAAAGTTAGTGGTAGAGAACGAACGTAACCACTTAGTGTCGTTGATGTCTGATGTCGTTTATGAAATACGTGAAGACAGCAGTTTGTTTACAGGCGGAGTGGATGTTGATGATTATATTGGCAACCTGACGCAAGCCAATACACGATTGAGAATTCAGGTCATTAACCTCGACGGTGTCGTGATTGGTGATACCGATTTGTCTGACCATGCACTCGCGGGGGTTGAAAACCACAGTGATCGCCCTGAGTTTCAGCAAGCTCTGAAAACAGGGCTTGGCAGTGATGTACGTTTTAGTACCGTTACCTCTGTCGACCGCATCTATTACTCTCACAAAGAAACGGTAAACGATAACAGCTTCGTTATTGTCATTTCCTCGCCGATGCACCAACTTAAACAGATGAACTTCCAATTGATGGGTATTTTGATTGGGATGGTCGTATTGAGTTTAAGCTTCCTAATCGGCACTTCTTATGTGAGTAACCGCCAGATCGTTCATAAAGTTGAAGAAGAGCAGAAGAAACAAGACGAACGTATTCGCCAGAGAACCCATGAAATTGAACTAATGCACCGCTTAGCGAACATGCTTGCAGCGTGTAATAACATGGTTGAAGCACAACAGATTGTTTCTGATATCTTGCCGCGAATCCTTGGTAACGTGAACGGCAGTGTATCTCTGATGCGCGCATCACGTAACCAGCTGATCACTCAACTGGATTGGGGTGATACTTGGCCGGGAAGTGCTAGTTTCGCACCTGAAGAGTGTTGGTCTCTGCGTAAGGGGCGTGCTCATCAATCGAATGATGATTTCCATTCTCTAACCTGTGGTCACATGCATGAGATGGAAAACAACCAAACCCTTTGTATCCCGTTGACCGCTCATGGTAACACCATCGGCATCATGCACCTGTATTTCGGTGTCGGTGATATTAAGATTGACCCGATTACCGAGCAATTGGCTTTTAGTGTTTCAGAACATCTAGGCTTGGCATTGGCTAACTTGAGCCTACAAGAGAAGCTTCGTTCACAGGCGTTAAGCGATCCACTAACAGGGCTGTTCAACCGTCGTTTCTTCGAGCAGAAACTGGAAGAGCATTCGATGAATTCCGCCACCAGCGAACAACCACTATCGCTATTGATGCTCGATTTGGATCACTTCAAGCGCTTCAATGACAACTTTGGTCATGATGCGGGTGATTTTGTGCTGAAAGAGATCAGTGCGCTACTTAAACAGAGCGTGAGTGAAGATGAGATCGCATGTCGATTGGGTGGTGAAGAGTTAGCTGTGTTGCTTCCGCATTACACCATGCAGCAAGCGACCGAGTTTGGCCAAACGCTGTGTGACGCTGTGCGTTCTATGCATCTTGAGCACAAAGGCTTATCGCTAGGTCAGCTTGGAGTTTCAATTGGTGTAGCGACTTATCCTAAGCCCGCTTCTGATACAGAATCCCTGGTTAAGATGGCCGATAACGCACTCTACATGGCCAAAGACATGGGGCGTAGTCGAGTGGTTAACTATGATGAATACAGCCGCCATAAAGCGCCTGCGTTAGAAGTGGTCGATGGTGACGTTGCTGCTAAATAAGCAGAAGTGAAATTTAGATATAAAAAAGAGCGAGTAATCTCGCTCTTTTTTGTTTCTGCTAGATGAGGAACTAGTCTTGTTTCTCGTCTGCCACTACTCGAGAGTTATCTGGTGTTGCGAAGTGTTCAGACAGCTCTTTGTTCGAAATAATGTAGCCAACCCACAATGCACCTAAACAAATCACAACCGCAATACCCGTTGCACTTAGTGCTTGGCTAGCCATTGCAGCTACCAATGCACTTGATAAGCCACTGATGCTGATTTGCAGACTGTTCTGTAGGCCTGCCGCAGTTGCTGGGCTTTGCTTCGCACTCGATAGGGCACGGTTTACTACGATTGGGTAAAGTGCGCCATTCGCTACTGCAATCAAACAGAAAGGTGCAAGTAGAGGCCAGATTGATGTCAGTTCCCACTGTGATGCGATGAAGATAAGCATCGCAGCTACGCTGAACAAACCGATAAGGTTTCTTAGTACAACGCCGTCACCATATTTCTTCACTGCTTGTTTACCGAAGTAACCACCTGCCATGAAGGCGATCGTTTGTGGGATAAAGCTTAAGCCGATGTCTTTTGCTTCATAACCTAGCTGAGCCATGATCTCTGGCATACCTGTTAGGTAAGCGAAGAACGCTGCTGAAGCTGATGCAAACATCAATACATTGCCCATGTAAGGCTTTGATTTAAGAAGTGTCTTAATGTCTGTTTTGATCGATGTTTGTTTTACTTCTAGCGCTTCCTTCGGTTGAGCCATCGTTGTTGCTACCAACAGTGCACCCATCAGCGTTAACGTGATGAAGATACTGTGCCAACCGAAGTTGTCTGCCAGTAGTACACCAAGTTGAGGTGCCAGTGCTGGAGATAGCGCAACCAAAGGCATGATGGTTGCAAAAATTTGTTGGCTGCTGCTTTGAGAGTAACGCTTAATCACCATAGCTTGCCAAATTACCGCTGGAGCACATACACCGATTGCTTGGATGAAGCGCAGTGTTAGTAGGTGCCATACCTCGGTGCTGAATGCCAAGCCGAATGAAGCTGCCGTAAAGATAACAAGACCAACCGCCAGTGTGTTGCGGTGACCATACTTGTCACTCGCCAGACCCCAAAGAAGCTGACCCATAGCCATACCACCAAGGAACACCGTTAGCGACAGCGCGATCTGCTCTGGACCGGTTGCGAAATCGATCTCCATCGCCTTAAATGCAGGAAGGTACATATCGGTCGCAATAAAACCAAGCATTGAAAGTACTGCAAGGTAGACCAATTGAAATTTAGAAATATTCATAAGATGCCATTAAGCTAAAAGTAGTGATGCATTTATCATCAAAAAAATTGTCTGATAGACAGAAGCTAAAGCCCCTATTTATTTATGCTGACATTCTATTTTTCAGACCTGATAAAATAAAACGCTAAAATATGTGGTTATCAATCAAAAAATTTGAAGGCTTATGTTCTCAAAATCCTCTTTAGAAATGCTCGATACGGTTGCTCGCTTAGGTAGCTTTACTGCGGCTGCAGAGCAATTGCACAAAGTGCCCTCGGCGATTAGCTATGGTGTTAGGCAGGTCGAGCAAGAATTGGATGTTTTACTTTTCAGACGTTTACCGAGAAAGGTAGAGCTAACGCCCGCGGGTGAACTGTTCATTGAAGAAGCTCGTGCGCTACTGAGGCAAATGGAAGAAGTTAGTGCCCAGACGCGACGGGCTGCTCGTGGCTGGAAGAAAACCTTGCGCCTGACGCTCGATAACGTGGTTAAGCTCGACAAGATGAAGCCGATGATTGAAGAGTTCTATCAAACCTTTGAGTTTGCAGAGCTTCAGATCAATATGGAGGTGTTCAACGGCTCTTGGGAAGCCATCGCTCAGGGTAGGGCGGACATCGTGATTGGCGCAACTTCTGCGATTCCGGTCGGTGGAGATTTTGAGGTGAAAGACATGGGGCGCTTAGACTGGGCGTTTGTCATGTCGCCAAGTCACCCGTGTGTGCGAGAGCAAAACCTCAATGAAGAGTTCGTGAGTCAGTTTCCTGCAATCTGTTTGGATGATACCTCTAGCGTGCTGCCTAAACGCCACACTGGCCACTATGGCAACCAAAGACGCTTATTGTTGCCTAACTGGTACAGTGCGATTGAGTGCCTCAAGAACGGTGTTGGAGTGGGTTACATGCCAAGGCATATCGCTGCTCCTATTATTGAACAAGGCTTGCTGGTGGAGAAAATCTTACCAGAACCAAGCCCGCAGAGTCATTGCTGTTTGGTTTGGCGAAAAGACGATAATCATAAATTGATCGAATGGATGGTGAAGTACCTAGGATCGAGCGAGCAGCTTCATCGAGATTGGTTGGATCATCGTAAGGCGATCTAATGATCCATCTGAAAGAGATCTTTTGGGGCTTGGCCTGAATAGATAGCAATAAAAAGAGCGAGTAAAAACTCGCTCTTTTTGTTTCGATTGTACCGTCCTAACTATGGTTGACACATTTCCAACATGAAATTGGAGAGTGTCATGAAAACAACAAGTAGAYGTACTCAACGAGATTATTCTCTTGCCTTTAAATTGTCAGKCGTAACCCAAGTTGAAAAAGGCGAAATGACTTATAAGCAAGCTCAAGAACGTTATGGGATCCAAGGTCGCTCTACCGTTTTAGTTTGGCTTCGCAAACATGGTCAACTA
>NZ_JAKEUP010000025.1:0-56346 GCF_022397895.1 Vibrio sp. Isolate33 | reverse complement strand
GGATAATCTGGCGCGGATATCATCGTGGAGCTGGGAAGCTAGTGCTCCCAACAAGGACTCCGAATACATTAGCGCAAACCAACTCCGTTATTACTTAATTGTAGTTGCAATAACGGGGCGGACCATACATTTTTGTTTATCACTTCCAGAAAAGAACTTGTGACCAAATTGAAGTGGGTAGCAGTTGTTTATCAGTTGGTTAAAATTCCGACAGATACGCTTTATGCAACTTATTTGATTGTTTTTGATTCGAATTTCACCACCTTTCCTCTGATTAGTGTCTCATAAATGGGAATTACTTCTGCTTTGCTGTAACGCATAGCTAGCCTCAATTAATACCCCATGTTTGCTAATGATTTATCAACTTTATTGCTGTATATATTTATAAATAATGAGGTGCAATTACATTGTGAATTTATTTGCATATAAATCAGCACCATACTAACTTTTAACTAAGTTTTTCAAACCCCAACAAGAATACCTCGATTTGTGAAAAGACGCCCCTTAGCACAGACATGGCATTTTTTATGGGGAAGACTAGGCTTAAGAGTAAGTAAACTATAAAAAAACAGGTGAAATGCTTTTCTCTTTTCAGGCCAGTTGGACGTGACAATGGATTGCCGTTGATGAGAGTTAAGTCTGCATTCAAATGAAACCTGAAATTGCTATTACAAATAATTTTCACAGCGCTCGAGAATAGTGTTTTGTGACAACGGGGGATATATGGATATCGAAGTTTCGCGCCAGGTTGCGGTAGTTGAAGCAGCTAGTGGAGATGTCGTCGTAGTTAAGCCAGACGGCAGCGCAAGAAAAATTTCAGTTGGCGATACCATCCGTGAAAATGAGATCGTGATTACGGCCAACAAGTCAGAACTTGTATTAGGCGTTCAGAATGATTCGATTCCGGTTGCAGAGAATTGTGTCGGTTGTGTTGATGAAAATGCAGCTTGGGTAGACGCCCCAATAGCTGGTGAGGTTAATTTTGACTTACAGCAAGCAGACGCAGAAACCTTTACCGAAGACGACCTCGCTGCTATCCAAGAAGCCATTTTAGGTGGTGCCGATCCGACTCAAATCTTAGAGGCTACAGCGGCTGGTGGCGGACAAGGTTCTGCAAACGCAGGCTTTGTGACGATAGACTATAACTATACAGAAACCCACCCCTCGACATTTTTCGAGACCGCAGGCCTAGAACAACAAACCGTTGATGAAGACAGAGAAGAGTTCAGGTCGATCACTCGTTCATCAGGCGGCCAGTCAATCAGTGAAGCTCTTACTGAAGGCTCAATATCCGATAATACTTATCCTCAATCTATCACGACGACAGAAACCATTATTGCTGGTAGTTTAGCGCTCGCTCCAGATTCTTTTGCTCCAGAGGCTTTATCTCTCGCCTCATTACTCAGTGAGCTAAACAGTGACATAACATCAAGTGGTCAGCCTGTCACCTTCATTTATGATGCGACAAACAACTCTATTATTGGTGTCCAAGGTACCGATACAGTTTTAAGCATCGACATTAATGCCGTCAGTGTTGGAAATAACATTGAGCTTTCTTTAATCACAACGATTTTTCAGCCGATTGATCATGTAGCGTCTGTCGGTGGTGGCCAAGTTTCCTATACTGGCGATCAAATAGATATTAACTTCGATATTCAAGGCGAAGACACCGCTGGAAACCCATTAGCAACACCTATCAACACGCAAGTTACCGTATTTGACGGGGTAGATCCGTCTGCTGAAAGTGTGAATATCAGTAACGTTGAAACGAGCAGTACAGCAATCGAAGGCACGTTCTCCAATATCGGGAGTGATAACCTTCAATCAGCAGTCTTCGATGCAAGTGCATTAGAACAGTTTGATGGCGTACTCAGTGATAATCAGAACACGCTGGCCAGACTTTCTGATGATGGCACGACGATCACTTTGGCTATCCAAGGTCGTGGTGAGGTGGTTCTCACTATCTCACTTGATACCGATGGCACTTATAAATTTGAGCAGTTTAATCCGATCGAACAGATCGGCACTGACTCACTCTCTTTTTCGCTGCCGATCACGGTCACGGACTTTGACCAAGATGTTGTAACTAATACCATTAACATTGAGATTACTGATGGCGATAGCCCGGTTGTGACCAATGTTGACAGTATTGATGTTGACGAAGCTGGTATTGTTGGTGGTTCTCAAGAGGGAACCGCGCCCGTAGCGGGTAGCGGAAGTATCACTGCCGATATTTTTGAAAGCGACATCATCGATCATTACGAGCTTGAACCTACGGAGTTTAATACTGGTGGCTCTTTAACGTCTAATGGCGAAGCCGTATTGCTTGAGCTTATTGATGAAACTAACGGTGTAAGAACTTACGAAGGGTATGTTGAGGTCAATGGTTCTCGAATTACGGTCTTTGACGTTAAAGTTGATAGTCCGTTATTGGGGAACTATGAATTCACTCTGTACGAAGAGCTTTCTCACCAAGGTGCTGAAGACGCGTTGTTGACTTTTGCTCTGCCTATTTATGCCGTTGATGCGGATGGAGATCGCTCTGCACTGTCTGGAGGTTCGAACACACCAGAAGCCGCTGAGATTCTCGTCAATGTTACAGATGATGTTGTTGAGCTAGTGGATAAGGTTGAGTCAGTCACTGAGCCAACTTTAGCGGGTGATACTATTGTTTCGTATAACCTGTTCAATTTCGAAGGCGCAGATGGCTCTACAATTCAATCGTTTAACTATGATGGTGTTGATTACTCGCTAGATCAAAGTCTGCTCCCCGATGCTCCCCAGACTTTCAGTTTTACTGAGGGTGTCGTCACTATCTCATTAAACGGTGATTTCAGTTTTGAAGTCGCTCGTGATATCGACCACTCAAGCAGTGAAACGATAGTAAAACAGTTCTCATTTTTAGCTGAAGATGGTGATGGAGATACTGATACCTCAACACTTGAGCTGAGTATTACCGATGGTCAGAACCCAACTATAGATCTGATTCCACCTGTCACTTTATCTGAAACAGATCTTGCCGATGGTTCTGCACCAAGCGGAAGTGCAGTGAGCGCAACTGCAACGATTACCTTTACTGCAGGCAGTGATGATGTGGCGAGTTTCCGTATTGAACCAACCGAGTTCAATGTAGGTGGAGCTCTGACATCCAATGGGTTTGCGGTAGAGATTAAAGAAGACTCTGCTAATCCGGGCACTTACATAGGCTTTATTACTGATGGCTCGAACGCTGAAGTTCCAGTGTTCACCATTAGTTTTTCTGCGAGTAGTTTGGGCGAATATACTTTTACTCTAATTGAAGCGTTAGACCATGTGGATGGTTTAGATAATAACGATCTGAGTTTTGATCTGCCTGTTTATGCGGTTGATACAGACGGCGACGATTCATTGGTGTCTCAACTGAATGTGACCATTGGTGATGATGTCCAAATCATGCAGGACGGTACGTTAGATATCATCGAGCCAAATCTGGCCGACGGTACGGTGACAACCAACACCATTGATGTGATGCCAAACCAAAGTGCCGATGGCGCGACGATCACTCAGTTCACTTATGATGGTCAGCTACGAACGCTTGACCAAAATGACACTGGCGAACAGCAGTTTAGCTTCACGGAAGGCGAGTTATATATCACCCTTGAAGGTGAAGTACGCTTTGAACCTAATCGCGATCTAGACCACTCAGTTAGTGAAGATATCGTGAAGTCGATTGTCGTGACTTCAAGTGACTTTGATAATGATTCTCTGACATCAACCATAACGCTGACGATCACGGATGGTGATAACCCGACGATTGACGTTATTCCGAGCGTTACTCTTTCTGAAACGAATCTGAGTGATGGCTCTGCTCCAAGTGGTAGCGCGGTCAGTTCGACTCAAACCATTACGTTCACCAACCAAAGTGATGACGTTGAGAAATTCCGTATTGAGCCAACGGAGTTCAATACTAACGATGATCTTAAATCGAACGGTTTAGCCGTTGAGTTGCGTGAAGATCCGGCAGGGTCGGGTGACTACATTGGTTTTACTACTAGTGCGACGAATGTCGAAACCACGGTATTTACGCTGAGTTTTTCTAGCACCACATTAGGTGAATACACGTTCACACTCATCGAAGCGTTGGACCATCAAGATGCCCGTGGTAACAACGAGGTCAGTTTTGACCTACCTGTTTATGCGGTAGACAGTGACGGCGATGATTCAGTGATGTCGCCGTTAAATGTGATCATCGGCGACGATGTTCAAATCATGCAGGACAGTGCATTAGATATCGTCGAGCCAAATCTTGCAGATGGCACAGTGACTACTGGTACTGTCGATGTGATGCCAAATCAAAGTGCCGATGGCGCAACGGTGACGCAATTCACTTATGATGGTCAGGTTCGAACGCTCGACCAAAATGACACCGGCGAGCAGCAGTTTAGCTTCACAGAAGGTGAGCTATTCATCACGCTTAAAGGTGAAGTGCGCTTTGAGCCTAATCGTAATCTAGACCACACGCTGAACGAAGACATCGTGAAGTCGATTGTGGTGACGTCTAGCGACTCCGATAACGATGTATTGACCTCAACGGTCACGCTGACCATCACCGATGGTGATATCCCAACCATTGATAATGTTCCAACTGTGAGCTTGTCAGAAACCAATCTGAGTGATGGCTCTGCTCCGAATGCCAGTGCGGTGAGTTCAACTCAAACCATTACCTTTACCAACCAAAGTGATGATGTAACAAATTTTCGTATAGAACCGACTGAGTTCAATGTTGGTGGCGCTTTGACATCAAATGGTTTTGCGGTCGAACTGAAGGCCGACCCAACCACACCGGGCGGTTACATCGGTTTTATTACGGATGGTTCGAACGTTGAAATCAACGTATTCACGATTAGCTTTTCAGATACCAACTTAGGCCAATACACCTTCACCTTACTTGAAGCACTAGACCATGTAGATGGCCTCGCAAATAACGATTTGAGTTTCGACTTACCGGTTTACGCGGTCGATAGCGATGGCGATGACTCGTTGGTGTCTCAGTTAAACGTAACGATTGGTGATGATGTCCAAATTATGCAAGGTGGTACGTTAGATATCACTGAGCCAAATCTTGCAGATGGCACAATCACAACCAATACCATCGATGTGATGCCAAATCAGAGTGCCGATGGTGCGACGATCACTCAGTTTACGTATGACGGTCAAGTTCGAACACTGGATCAAACGGACAATGGTGAGCAGCAATTTAGCTTCACAGAAGGTGAGTTGTTCATCACTCTTCAAGGTGAAGTTCGCTTTGAACCCAATCGTAATCTAGACCACACGGCTAGCGAAGACATCGTTAGGTCGATAGTGGTGACCTCAAGCGATTCAGATAATGACGTATTGACTTCCACAGTGACGCTGACGATTACCGATGGTGATATTCCAACCATTGATGCAGTGCCAAGCGTTACCTTGTCTGAAACCAACCTTACAGATGGTTCTTCACCAAGCGGCAGTGCAGTCAGTCAGACTGAGACGATTACCTTCACGAACCAAAGTGATGATGTGGAGAGTTTCCGTATTGAGCCTACTGAATTCAATGTCGGCGGCGCACTTAAATCGAATGGCTTTGCGGTTGAGATAAAAGAAGACTCAGCGAATCCAGGTACTTACATTGGTTTTATTACCGACGGTTCGAACGCTGAAGTTCCAGTGTTCACCATTAGTTTCTCGGTTACCACACTAGGCGAATACACCTTTACTCTGCTTGAAGCGCTAGACCATGTGGATGGTTTAGATAACAATGACCTGAGCTTCGATCTGCCTGTTTATGCGGTCGATACGGACGGCGATGATTCATTGGTGTCTCAACTTAACGTGACCATCGGTGATGATGTCCAAATCATGCAAGACGGTACGTTAAATATCATCGAGCCAAATCTGGCTGATGGTACGGTGACAACCAACACCATTGATGTAATGCCAAACCAAAGTGCCGATGGCGCGACCATCACTCAGTTCATTTATGATGGTCAGCTACGAACGCTTGACCAAAATGACACTGGTGAACAGCAATTCAGCTTCACAGAAGGCGAACTGTTTATCACCCTTGAAGGGGAAGTGCGCTTTGAGCCGAACCGAAACTTAGACCACTCGGTGAGTGAAGACATCGTGAAGTCGATTGTGGTCACTTCAAGTGACTTCGATAATGACTCTCTAACTTCAACCGTAACGCTGACCATTACCGATGGTGATAACCCGACGATTGACGTTATTCCAAGCGTCACGCTTTCTGAAACAAATCTGAGTGATGGCTCTGCGCCAGGTGGCAGCACGGTAAGCTCAACTCAAACCATCACGTTCACTAATCAAAGTGATGATGTTGAGAAATTCCGTATTGAACCAACGGAATTTAATACTAACGATGATCTTAAATCGAACGGTTTAGCCGTTGAGTTACGAGAAGACCCACAAGGTTCGGGTAATTACATTGGTTTTACGACCAGTGCGACAAACGTCGAAACCACGGTATTTACGCTGAGCTTCTCTAGCACCACATTGGGTGAGTACACATTCACACTTCTCGAAGCCTTGGATCACCAAGACGCCCGTGGCAACAACAACCTCAGCTTTGATCTGCCTGTTTACGCGGTAGATAGTGACGGTGATGATTCACTTATGTCTCCGCTAAACGTCACTATCGGCGATGATGTTCAAATCATGCAAGATAGTACGTTAGATATCATCGAACCGAATCTTGCAGATGGCACAGTGACAACTGGTACTGTCGATGTGATGCCAAATCAAAGTGCCGATGGCGCAACGGTGACGCAATTCACTTATGACGGTCAACTTCGAACGCTTGACCAAAATGACAATGGCGAACAACAGTTTAGCTTCACGGAAGGCGAACTGTTCATTACGCTTCAAGGTGAAGTGCGCTTTGAGCCCAATCGTGATCTTGACCACACGCTGAACGAAGACATCGTGAAGTCGATTGTGGTGACGTCTAGCGATTCCGATAACGATGTATTGACCTCAACCGTCACGTTGACCATTACCGATGGTGATATCCCAACCATTGATAATGTTCCAACTGTGAGCTTGTCGGAAGCCAATCTGAGTGATGGCTCTGCACCAAGTGGCAGTGCGGTTAGCTCAACTCAAACCATTACTTACACCACTCAAAGTGATGATGTGACAAGCTTCCGAATTGAACCAACCGAATTCAATGTTGGTGGTGCTTTGACATCCAACGGTTTGGCCGTCGAGTTGAAAGCTGACCCAACCACACCGGGTGGTTACATCGGTTTTATTACGGATGGTTCGAACGTCGAAACCAACGTATTCACGATTAGCTTTTCAGATACCAATTTAGGCCAATACACCTTCACCTTACTTGAAGCGTTAGACCATGTTGATGGCCTCGCAAATAATAATTTGAGTTTCGACTTACCGGTTTACGCGGTCGATAGCGATGGCGATGATTCTTTGGTTTCTCAGTTAAATGTAACCATCGGTGATGATGTCCAAATCATGCAAGGTGGTACGTTGGATATCACTGAGCCAAATCTCGCAGACGGCACAATTACAACCAATACCATTGATGTGATGCCAAATCAAAGTGCCGATGGTGCGACGATCACTCAGTTTACGTATGACGGGCAAGTTCGAACACTGGATCAAACGGACACTGGTGAGCAGCAATTCAGCTTCACAGAAGGGGAGTTGTTCATCACTCTTCAAGGTGAAGTCAAAAATCAAAGTGCCGATGGTGCGACGATCACTCAGTTTACGTATGACGGGCAAGTTCGAACACTGGATCAAACGGACACTGGTGAGCAGCAATTCAGCTTCACAGAAGGGGAGTTGTTCATCACTCTTCAAGGTGAAGTTCGCTTCGAACCAAATCGTAATTTGGACCACACGGTTAGCGAAGACATCGTGAAGTCGATAGTGGTGACCTCAAGTGATTTAGATAACGATGTACTGACTTCCACAGTGACGCTGACCATTACCGATGGTGATATCCCAACCTTTGATGCCGTGCCAAGCGTTACGCTTTCGGAAGCTAATTTAGCTGATGGTTCTGCACCAAACGGCGGCGCAGTCAGTCAGACTGAGACGATTACCTTTACTGCAGGCAGTGATGATGTGGCGAGTTTCCGCATTGAGCCAACCGAGTTCAATGTGGGCGGAGCACTGAAATCGAATGGATTTGCGGTTGAGATAAAAGAAGATTCTGCTAACCCAGGTACTTACATCGGTTTTATTACCAACGGTTCGAATACTGAAGTTCCTGTATTCACGATAGCCTTCTCTACAAGTACGTTGGGCGAATATACCTTTACTTTGCTTGAAGCGTTAGACCATGTGGATGGTTTAGATAACAACGACCTGAGCTTCGACCTGCCTGTTTATGCGGTTGATACAGACGGTGACGATTCATTGGTGTCTCAACTGAATGTGAACATTGGTGATGATGTTCAAATCATGCAAGACGGTACGTTAGATATCACCGAGCCAAATCTGGCTGATGGTACGGTGACAACCAACACCATTGATGTGATGCCAAACCAAAGTGCCGATGGCGCGACGATCACTCAATTTACCTATGACGGTCAACTACGAACACTTGATCAGAATGACACTGGCGAACAGCAATTCAGCTTCACGGAAGGCAAGCTTTATATCACCCTTGAAGGTGAAGTACGCTTTGAGCCAAACCGAAACTTAGACCACTCGGTGAGTGAAGACATTGTGAAGTCGATTGTGGTCACTTCAAGTGACTTCGATAATGACTCTCTGACTTCAACCGTAACGCTGACCATTACCGATGGTGATAACCCAACGATTGACGTTATTCCAAGCGTTACTCTTTCTGAAACGAATCTGAGTGATGGCTCTGCAGCGAGTGGCAGCGCGGTAAGCTCGACTCAAACTATCACGTTCACCAACCAAAGTGATGATGTGGTTCGTTTCCGTATTGAGCCAACGGAGTTCAATACTAACGATGATCTTAAATCGAACGGTTTAGCCGTTGAGTTGCGTGAAGAGCCGGCAGGGTCGGGTGACTACATTGGTTTTACGACTAGTGCGACGAATGTCGAAACCACGGTATTTACGCTGAGTTTTTCTAGCACCGCATTAGGTGAATACACGTTCACACTCATCGAAGCCTTGGATCACCAAGATGCCCGTGGCAACAACGACCTCAGTTTTGACCTACCTGTTTATGCGGTAGACAGTGACGGCGATGATTCACTGATGTCACCGTTAAGTGTGACCATCGGTGATGATGTTCAAATCATGCAAGATAGTACGTTAGATATCGTTGAGCCAACCGTCGCAGATTTGGCCGCTGGCACAGTGACAACTAACACCATTGATGTGATGCCAAATCAAAGTGCCGATGGCGCAACGGTGACGCAATTCACTTATGATGGTCAGCTTCGAACGCTCGACCAAAATGACAATGGCGAGCAACAGTTTAGTTTCACAGAAGGTGAGCTGTTCATTACGCTTCAAGGTGAAGTGCGCTTTGAGCCCAATCGTAATCTAGACCACACGCTGAACGAAGACATCGTCAAATCAATCGTGGTGACGTCTAGCGACTCTGATAACGATGTGCTGACTTCAACCGTCACGCTGACCATTACCGATGGTGATATCCCGACCATTGATAATGTCCCAACTGTGAACTTGTCGGAAACTAATCTGAGTGACGGCTCTGCGCCAAGTGGCAGCGCGGTTAGCTCAACTCAAACCATTACTTACACCACTCAAAGTGATGATGTGACCAGCTTCCGTATTGAACCGACTGAGTTCAATGTTGGCGGTACTCTCACATCAAACGGATTAGCGGTCGAGCTGAAAGCTGACCCAACAACGCCGGGTGGTTATATCGGTTTTGTTACGGATGGTTCGAATGTTGAAACCAACGTATTCACGATTAGTTTCTCGGATACCAATTTAGGCCAATACACCTTCACCTTACTTGAAGCACTAGACCATGTAGATGGCCTCGCAAATAATAATTTGAGTTTCGACTTGCCAGTCTACGCTGTTGATAGCGATGGCGATGATTCACTAGTGTCTCAACTGAATGTGACCATCGGTGACGATGTGCAAATCATGCAAGGTGGTACGTTAGATATCACTGAGCCAAATCTTGCAGATGGCACAATCACAACCAATACCATCGATGTGATGCCAAATCAAAGTGCCGATGGTGCGACGATCACTCAGTTTACGTATGACGGGCAAGTTCGAACACTGGATCAAACGGACACTGGTGAGCAGCAATTCAGCTTCACAGAAGGGGAGTTGTTCATCACTCTTCAAGGTGAAGTCAAAAATCAAAGTGCCGATGGTGCGACGATCACTCAGTTTACGTATGACGGGCAAGTTCGAACACTGGATCAAACGGACACTGGTGAGCAGCAATTCAGCTTCACAGAAGGGGAGTTGTTCATCACTCTTCAAGGTGAAGTTCGCTTCGAGCCAAACCGTAATCTAGACCACACGCTTAGCGAAGACATCGTGAAGTCGATAGTGGTGACCTCAAGTGATTTAGATAACGATGTACTGACTTCCACAGTGACGCTGACCATTACTGATGGTGATATTCCAACCATTGATGCAGTGCCAAGCGTTACGCTTTCGGAAACTAATTTAGCTGATGGTTCCGCACCAAGCGGAAGTGCAGTCAGTCAGACCGAAGCGATTACTTTCACAAACCAAAGTGATGATGTAGCAAACTTCCGTATTGAACCAACCGAGTTCAATGTAGGTGGAGTTCTGACATCCAATGGGTTTGCGGTTGAGATAAAAGAAGACTCAGGGAGTCCGGGTACTTACATTGGTTTTATTACCGATGGCTCAAACGCTGAAGTTCCAGTGTTCACCATTAGTTTCTCTACAACCACACTAGGTGAATACACCTTTACTTTGCTTGAAGCGTTAGACCATGTGGATGGTTTAGATAACAACGATCTGAGTTTCGATCTGCCGGTTTATGCAGTTGATACAGACGGCGATGATTCTCTGGTGTCTCAACTGAATGTGACCATCGGTGATGATGTCCAAATCATGCAAGACGGTACGTTAGATATCATCGAGCCAAATCTGGCCGACGGTACGGTGACAACCAGCACCATCGATGTGATGCCAAACCAAAGTGCTGATGGCGCGACGATCACTCAGTTCACTTATGATGGTCAGCTACGAACGCTTGACCAAAATGATACTGGCGAACAGCAATTCAGTTTCACAGAAGGTAAGCTTTATATCACTCTTGAAGGTGAAGTGCGTTTTGAACCGAACCGAAATCTCGACCACTCGTTGAGTGAAGACATCGTGAAGTCGATTGTGGTGACTTCAAGTGATTTTGATAACGATCCGGTGACTTCAACCATTACGCTGACCATTACTGATGGTGACAATCCGACTATTGATGCGGTGCCGAGTGTATCACTTAAAGAAGCGGATCTCGCTGATGGCTCATTGCCAAATGGTAGTGCGGTTAGCCAAACGGAAACCATCACTTTCACTAATCAAAGTGATGACGTTGAGAAATTCCGTTTAGAGCCAAGTGAATTTAATACTAACAATGCGCTCAAGTCCGATGGCTTGATCATTGAGATTCGAGAAGAACCAACAGGTTCAGGCAATTACATTGGTTTTACGACTGATATTTCGAATGTCGAAACCACGGTATTTACTCTCGATTTCAGCAGCACCACTTTGGGTGAGTACACCTTCACGCTTCTGGAAGCGATTGACCACACGCCTATTCAAGGTAATAACGACCTAACATTCAACTTGCCAGTTTACGCGGTTGATAGCGATGGTGATGACTCTGTGATGTCGCCACTGGCTGTAACTATTACTGATGATATTCAAGTTATGGTTAATGACTCTCTCACTATTGAAGAGCCAACGGTTGCAGATTTGGTAGCGGGCACACCGACCACTACGACGGTTAATGTTCTGGATGAAGAAGGTGCTGATGGCACGACCATTACTCAGTTTACTTACGATGGTGGTGCTGTATTAACGCTTGACCAAAATGATACGGGCGAGCAGAAATTCGTGGTTGCTGACGGGTCATTGTATATCACTCTACAAGGTGATATTCGTTTCGAACCAAGTCGCAACCTTGACCATACTGGTGGCGATATCGTTAAGTCGATAGTCGTAACCTCCAGTGATTCCGATAGCGATCTTGTGTCTTCAACGGTAACGCTAACCATTACTGATGGTGATATCCCAACCATTGATACAGTGCCAAGCGTTACGCTGTCAGAAACGAATCTGAGTGACGGATCTGCTCCGAATGCAAGTGCGGTAAGTTCAACTCAAACCATTACCTTTACTAACCAAAGTGATGACGTGACGAGCTTCCGCATTGAACCGACAGAGTTTAATGTTGGTGGTGCTTTGAAATCGAACGGATTAGCGGTTGAGTTGAAACCTGACCCAACCACACCGGGCGGTTACATCGGTTTTGTGACGACGGCTCCGAATGTTGAAACTAACGTGTTTACGATTAGCTTCTCGGATACCAATTTAGGCCAATACACCTTCACCTTACTCGAAGCACTAGACCATGTAGATGGCTTAACGAAGAATGATCTGACTTTTGATCTTCCTGTTTATGCCGTTGATAGCGATGGTGATGATTCACTGGTGTCTCAACTTAATGTGACCATTGGTGATGATGTACAGGTCATGCAAAACCAAACGCTTAATATTATTGAGCCAACGGTTGCTGATTTGGCCGCAGGTACTCCGACAACAGCTACTGTTGATGTGATGCCTAATCAAAGTGCCGATGGTGCGACAATCACTCAGTTTACTTACGATGGCGGGACGGCAATAACACTCGACCAAAACGACACAGGTGAACAAAAATTCGTCTTTGCTGAGGGTTCACTGTTCATCACCTTGCAAGGTGAAGTTCGCTTCGAACCAAACCGCGATCTTGACCACACGCTTAGCGAAGACATCGTGAAGTCGATAGTGGTGACTTCAAGCGATTTAGATAACGATGTGGTGACGTCAATGGTCACTCTGACCATTACTGACGGTGATATCCCAATCATTGATGCGGTGCCAAGTGTTACCTTGTCTGAAACCAACCTAGCAGATGGTTCTACCCCAAGTGGCAGTACTGTCAGTCAAACAGAGACGATTACCTTCACCAATCAAAGTGATGATGTAACTAGTTTCCGTATTGAGCCAACCGAGTTCAACGTGGGTGGTGCACTGAAATCGAATGGCTTTGCGGTTGAGATAAAAGAAGACTCTGCTAATCCGGGTACTTACATAGGCTTTATTACTGATGGTTCGAACGCTGAAGTTCCAGTATTCACCATTAGTTTCTCTACGAGTACGTTAGGCGAATACACCTTTACTCTGCTTGAAGCGTTAGACCATGCAAATGGCCTAGATAAGAACGACCTGAGTTTTGATTTTCCAGTTTACGCAGTTGATAGTGATGGCGATGATTCTCTGGTATCTCAACTCAATGTGACCATTGGTGATGATGTCCAAATCATGCAAGACGGTACGTTAGATATCACTGAGCCAAATCTTGCAGACGGAACAATCACAACCAACACCATTGATGTGATGCCAAATCAGAGTGCCGATGGTGCTACGA
Source organism: Vibrio sp. Isolate33 (assembly GCF_022397895.1). Taxonomy (NCBI): domain Bacteria; kingdom Pseudomonadati; phylum Pseudomonadota; class Gammaproteobacteria; order Vibrionales; family Vibrionaceae; genus Vibrio; species Vibrio sp. Isolate33. The sequence continues at coordinate 42,704 of NZ_JAKEUP010000025.1, read as the reverse complement.
TCACTGAATTCTCATTTGGCGGTATTGTCAAAACACTCGATCAAAGCATCGTAGGTGAGCAGCAATTCAGTTTCACAGAAGGTGAGTTGTTTATCACTCTGCAGGGCCAAGTGCGCTTTGAACCGAATCGCGACCTTGACCATTCAGTTAGCGAAGATATTGTGAAGTCGATAGTAGTGACTTCAAGCGACTTCGATAACGATCCTGTGACTTCAACAGTCACACTAACCATTACCGATGGTGATATTCCAACCATTGATGCAGTGCCAAGTGTCACGCTCTCTGAAACGAATTTGACGGACGGTTCTGCGCCAAGCGGTGGTGCGGTGAGTCAAACGGAGACGATTACTTTCACCAACCAAAGTGACGATGTCGTTCGTTTCCGTCTGGAACCAACCGAGTTCAACACTAACGATGCACTTAAATCGAATGGCTTAGCGGTCGAAGTGCGTGAAGATCCTCAAGGCTCTGGTCAGTATGTTGGTTTTACTACCAGTTCGTCTAATGTGGAGACGACAGTATTTACGCTGGACTTTAACTCCGGAACCTTAGGCGAATACACATTTACTTTAATCGAAGCTCTGGATCATCAAGATGCACGTGGCAACAACGATTTAAGCTTTAATCTTCCTGTGTATGCGGTTGATAGTGATGGCGATGACTCGTTAGTTTCTCAGCTTGGCGTGACCATTGGTGATGATGTGCAATTGATGCAAGACGGCACAATCACCAGTCGTGAGCCGGCATCAAGTGTTGAAACATCAAATACCTTTGATGTGATGCCAAACCAAAGTGCTGATGGAGCCAAAGTCACTTCATTTGTTTTTGACGGTAACACTGCAGAAAGTCTTGATTTGAATGTGAATGGTGAACAAGAGTTTGTTTTCACGGAGGGTTCGGTATTCATTACGACGGAAGGTGAGATACGTTTCGAACCTGTGCGTAATCAAAACCATGCAGGCGGTGATATTACCAAATCTATTGAGGTGACGTCTGTTGATCTCGATGGCGATATTGTTACATCGACAGTGACACTGAATATTGTTGATGGTGACCTCCCTACAATCGACCTTGTTCCTGGAATTACGTTATCTGAAGTGGATCTGGCTGATGGCTCTGCGCCAACAGGCAATCCAGTAACGATGACACAAACCATTACCTATACCGTTGGTAGTGACGACGTCAGTCATTTCAGAATTGACCCTACGCAGTTCAATACCTCAGGGGCTTTGAAGTCGAACGGTCTAGATGTCGAAATAAAAGAGCAACCAGCTAATTCTGGTAATTATATTGGCTTCGTTAAAGACGGTTCTAACGTAGAAACCAACGTCTTCACGATTGGCTTCTCGACGAGCAATTTAGGGCAGTATACATTCACACTGCTTGAAGCGTTAGATCATGTAGATGGATTACAAAACAATATACTAAGCTTCGATGTCCCTGTGTTAGCGGTTGATGCGGATGGTGATGATTCTGCAATGTCGCCAATGACGGTTGCGATCACCGATGACGTACAAGGCGTTCAAGATGGTACATTGAGTATCACTGAGCCTTCATTAGCTGATTTGGCATCGGGTACGCCACCAACGACGCCAATCATTGATGTTATGCCAACGCAGAGTGCTGATGGTGCGAAAGTGACACAGTTTGCTTACGATGGTGGTACAGCTGTAACGTTAGACCCAAGCATCGCCACAGAACAAGTCTTTACCGTAACCGATGGTTTGCTGTACATCACTATTGAAGGGGAGGTTCGTTTTGAGCCGAGCCGAGATCTAGACCATTCATCTGGCGATATCGTAAGAACGATTGTCGTTACCACCAGTGATTTTGATAACGATACAGATACTGCAGATGTCACTTTGACGATCAAAGACGGTATCGATCCCGTTATCGACGTGGTTCCAGATGTTAACTTATCGGAAGTTAACCTAGCGGATGGCTCGACACCAACTGGTTCTCCGGTCAGTTCGACTCACACAATTACGTATACAGAAGGAAGTGATCATTTCAGTCACTTTAGAATTGCTACCAACGAATTCAATCCTGGCGATCTGTTGAAATCAAGTGGTCTTGTCGTTCAACTAAAAGAAGATCCTTCTTCTGCTGGTGACTACATTGGTTATACCGATGATGGTATGGGTAACGTTACCGATGTATTTACCATTAGCTTTGATAGTGCAAACAAAGCTCAGTTTACATTTACCTTAATTGAGGCTCTCGACCATCTTGATGGCGTGCTTTACAACGATCTCACGTTCCGTTTGCCTATCTATGCCGTTGATACAGATGATTCTGAATCAACGAAACGCGATGTGGTGGTCACGATAGAAGATGACCTCCAGAAAATGCAAGATGGCTTCTTAACCATTACTGAGCCTAATACTGGTACTCCTACAACGGCTACCGTTGATGTGATGCCAATACCAAGTGCAGACGGTGCGACTATTACGCAGTTTACGTATGACGGTGGCTCTGCAATTACTCTGAATCAAAGTATTAGCGGTGAACAAGAGTTTGTTTTCACGGAAGGTTCACTGTTTGTGACATTAGATGGTGATGTGAGGTTTGAGCTAAATCGAAACCTTGATCACTCTGCGGGCGACATTGTTAAATCGATTGTGTTCACCTCTTCAGATTTTGATAACGACATCTTCTCATCAAAAGTCACTCTCACTATTGTTGATGGTGATGGACCAACAATAGACGTTGTGCCGGGTGTGGCATTGTCAGAAAGCTTACTTGCGGATGGTTCTACGCCTAGCGTAAACCCTGTGAGTATGACTCAAACCATTACTTCACTTGCTAGCAGTGATGATATTGCTGAAATAGTGGTGGAAGTAGGGTTGTTCAATACCAACGGCGCGTTGAAGTCCGATGGTCTTGAATTGAGTTTGCGCGAAGACCCTGCAAACTCTGGTGACTACATCGCATTCACGATGGATGGTTCGGGTGTTGAGAAAGTTATCTTCACTCTAGACTTTAATGACACGAATCCGAGTCAATACACGTTTACTCTGCTTGAGCGTTTAGACCATGTTGATGGTTTAGGAAACAACGATCTGAGCTTTGATCTTTCTGTTTATGCAGAAGATACCGATGGTGATATTTCAGCGTCTAAACCGCTTACTGTCACTATTACTGATGATGTCCAACTGATGCAGTCAGGAGCGCTCAACATCACAGAGCCAACCACAGGAACACCGACTACAACAGTCTTTGATGTAATGCCTGCGCAAAGTGCAGATGGCGCCACAATCACTAAATTTACCTATGGCAGCCAACCTGAAGAGTCACTAGTACAAACCGACACGGGTGAGCAAGAGTTTATGTTCGCTGAAGGTTCCTTGTTTATCAATCTCGAAGGTGATGTGCGTTTCGAGCCTAAACGCAATCTCGATCATTCTGGTGGTGACATTGTTAAGACCATTACGGTGACATCGGAAGACAAAGATGGCGATATTGTCACTTCAACAGTGACGCTGACTATTGCAGATGGTGCTCCACCAGTAATAGACACAGTACCAACGGTTGCATTGGAAGAAGCAAATCTGGTCGACGGCTCTTCACCGGGATTACCTGTGAGCCAAACTGAAACCATTACTTTCACAGCAGGAAGTGATGATGTGAGCTACTTCCGTATTGATACCACTCAGTTCAACACATCTGGCGCTCTCAAAGCGGATGGCTTAGTTGTTCAGCTCAAAGAAGATCCTGTCAACAGTGGCAACTATACTGGTTACGTGGAAAGCGGTGGTGTCCAAACGGATATCTTCACCATCACGTTTAGCAGCGTGGTTCTAGGAGAGTACACATTCACCTTGTTGGAAGAGTTAGATCATCTGCCAGTTCAGGGGAATAACGATCAAGTTTTCACCTTGCCAGTTATCGCTGTCGACAAAGACAATACTGACTCAACGATGAAACCGCTAACGGTGACCATTACTGATGATGTGCCAACCATTACTGATACGACTGTTGCAAGTACGTTTGTGGTTGATGAAGATGATTTAGGCACTCTGGCACAAGCAACGGGTTCGTTTGTTACCACAGAAGGCGCAGACCAAGTTGAGGTTTACGAGCTGCGTAATATCTCAACACTGGAAGCAACGCTATCGTCGGGCAATGAAGGTATTAAGATCACCGAAATTACCGGTGCTGCTAATACAACCACCTACCAAGGTGCAACCAACCCAAGTGGAACGCCAATTTTCACATTAGTATTGACTGATGATGGTGCTTACACCTTTACCTTACTTGGCCCTCTAAATCACGCTACGACACCGAGTAACCTCGATACATTAACAATACCATTTGATGTTGTTGCCGTTGACGGTGATGGCGATGATTCTAACCAATATGTATTGCCAATCGAGGTGTTAGATGATGTGCCTGTGATGACTGCTCCAACCGGTGAAACGGTTGTTGATGAAGACGATCTTAATGGGATTGGTTCGGATCGTTCTGAAGACACCATTATTAATGGACTGTTCACCGTCGATGAAGGTGCCGATGGTGTTGTGAAGTATGAGCTGGTTGATGAAGACTTGGTTCTAGCTGGCTTAACTTCCGATGGAGAAGGCTTAGAGTGGTTAACTGTTTCAGAGGTAGGCACAACATTTACCTATGTTGCTCAAACCGTAACGAGTAATGAAGCAGTGTTCGAGATTATTTTCGATACCTCGGATAACAGCTATCAGTTTGAATTGTTTAAACCTCTTAAACACCCTGATGGTGGCGATGAAAACAACATCGAACTTGGTTTCTCAGTTGTGGCTGAAGACTTTGACCAAGACCAATCAAACGCGATTGATCTGACAATCACAGTGACGGATGATGTTCCGTTAGTGACAACTCAGTCGATTACTCGTCTTGAAGGTCAGAATTACAATGGTTCTAAAGTCGATATGTTTGCCAATGCGACGGATGTGGGAGCTGATGGCGCAGCACTGACTCGCATAGAGGGTATTACCAGCAATGGTGCCGATATTGTGTTCCGAACAGGAAACAATGGGCCATACAGCAGCGGCTTAGATTTAAGTAGTGGCAGCCAAGTGGTTCGAGTCTACGAGCAGACGAATGGAGGAGCTGATACTCGTCAGCTTGGTCGATTACGTATCGACTCAAATGGTGAGGTTGAATTCAGAGCTAATGGTTATCTAGATCATGACGGTCTTGATACCATCGACTTCTCGATTAACGTGATTGCGACGGATGGAGACTTAGACACCTCTGAAACTCCGTTAGATATTTCGATTACTGATAGAGACTCTACAAGAATCGCGCTGAAAGTGACGACCTTCGAGGATGCGGGTAGAGACTCAACCATACCTTACGCAACAGGCGATGAGCCGACTTTTGAGAATGTTCAAGATAACCAGATTGATTTACCTGATGCACCAGCGCAAGTTGCGCTGCAAGTTAGTCTGTATGACCAAGATAACGCAGAATCTATTGGGCAGTTGACGATTAAAAGCCCGAACGGAGGTGACAGTCACCAAGGTACTTTTTATTACTTGGATGGTACTAGCTCTCAGTACATTGAATTAGTGCCTGAGCCAAATGGGAGCATTATATTTGGTCCTCCTCAACTCGAACAAAGCTTTGCTCCTAATCCGAATGAACCGAGACAAACTATCGCGACGATAGACAACTTGTTCTTTGTTCCGGACCAACACGCTAGTTCGGATGAAACTGGTGGGCGAGTTCGTTATGAGCTTGAAATTGAGAAAAATGGCAGTACAGATCATACCGTTAATTCAAACTTCAGAATTGAGATTGAAGCGGTAGCGGATATTGCAACGTGGGATGATTCCAACAGCACGTATCAATATCAAGTGAACGAAGATGAAGACGATGTCACGCTGCAACTGAACGCAGTGTCACAAGATAATAGCCAAACTGAAACCATTACCTATGAACTTGAAGCTGTTCAAGGCGACGGGAAGTTTGAGCTGCTTGACCAAAATGGCACAGTGCTTACGCCAGTTAATGGTGTTTATATCATCGCATCTGCTGATATCAATAGCACAGTAGTTAATCCTATTGATAACTTCTCTGGGCAAATTGAGTTCAAAGCGACGGCAATTACGGAAGAGACGCTTAACCCATACGATGATTCAGCTAATGGTGGGGTAGACAAAACGACCGCTCGCTCTGTAGAGCAAAACATCATCATTGATGTGACTGCTGACGCGGATCTTGGCTCGTTCAGTGTTAACCGAATTCGTATTAATGAAGACAATATTGATGATCCAGACTACATAGGTCCTCTGGCGAATAAAGATGCCTTCACATTGGATGAAGTGATCACCATGAATGGCTCGGTGGACACTGATGGCTCCGAAGAGTTGTTTGTTCGCATCAGCAATATAACCGAAGGTGCGGTGCTTTATTTCCTTGGAACCACCACACCGGTTCCGACAATCACCATTAACGGTGTCGATTATCAGGAAGTGGCGTATTCAGATCTAGCCAACGTAGAGATCGTTCCGGCTAAACACAGCAATGTTGACTTCACGTTTGAGGTTACCGGTGTTGTCAAAGACACCGCGAACCTTTCTACAGGTGCGCAAGTCGATGAAGAAATTCTAGGCACTAAAACGGTCAACGTAGAAGTTAAAGGTGTTGCTGATATTCCTTACGGCGGTACCAACGGTACGGCATGGACTGCAATACCTGATACCGATCCTAACCCTGCAAGTGGTGTTCAAACTACCATTCAGGAGAGCCAAAACGGCGATAGCTTTGCTGAGTTGGACTTCACAGTGTTGTCAGGAGAAAGAAGACCTGATACTGGCACTACGCCATTAGCTGACGATGGCTCGGAGTCTATAACCGTTATTCTATCGGGCATTCCAGATGGCGTGATTCTCGAAGACGGCGACGGTACGGTGATCGACCTTAACTTTGTTGGTTACGAGACTGGACCGGGCGGTAGCCCTGATTTATCTAAACCTATCTACGAAGCGAACATTACAGAGGCGGGTAAAACCTCAGGTATTCGTATCAGACCTGTCGACTCATCGACAGAGAATATCCACATTCAAGGTCAAGTGATAGTGACCGAGAACGATGGCCATACCTTAACGTTCGACCAAGAAGTTCGAGTACTAGTTGAACCAAGGATCGACACATTAACGGATTACGTCAACACGACCAATGGCAATGAAGATTCAACAATCAATATCGATTGGCACCCAGAGGGTACCGATTACATTGATGATGATGAGCATTTCACTAAGATAACTATTAATGGAATACCACTGGGTGTTACTGCAGTAGTCAACGGTGATGTGACCGTTGATGACTCAACTCCTGGAACATTGATTATCACGCCTAAAGATGGTTCCCAAACACCTGAGCAATTTACCCAAATTGCATTAGCGAATAATTTCATTCAAATGACACCGCCAGCTGATTCTAGCGATGATTTTATGTTGACTACGGTAGTTGACGTCGAAGAGCGCGATCACGAATACGTTGATTCTGGCAACGCAGGTCAGGGCATTGCGACGGCGACGGTTACGGGTGAGATTAATGTTGTTGTGCGACCAGTGGTAGAACCTGAAGATGTCGATAATAAGCTTGTTGTTGATGAGGTCGCGGGTCTCCTAGATCTGCCAACCGTGGTGGCTGATGCCCTGACTGGTGTTCTCAAATTCACAACCAATAGCGATAATACATCGGTTACGGATGAATTCGTCATTCGTTACCAAGAAACAGATGCTTCATCCGCTATCGAAGAAGTGGACCAGTTAGTTATCCAACTAACAAACGTGGACGACTCGGCTCTATCAGATGCTGTACTTAATCAGTTACTTGTTATTGGAGCTGCTTATGAAGGCAATGGTCGTTGGGTTGTAACCAATGAAGATCTGTTTAGCATCAGTGCACCGAACGGTCTTGCTTTTCCACCTCTATCAGGCACCTCTGGCGTTTTCAATGACATCAAGATGACCATCTTTAGTACAGTGGTTGATCGCGGTGATGGTGAAACTGAGTCATCCCCTGCGGTTCAAAGGGAAGGTGAAGTAAATCTATCGTTCCCAGAAGTGCTTGTTGGCGGGAGTGAGGTGGCTGCAGATATTACGATGACCCCAGATAGTGTTGTTGATGCTATAGAGGATACGCAGCTAGACTTAGGATCTGCGCTAAATAGTTTGATCACTTTCTCTGGCGAAGACGCTTCAACAGACCAAGTGACCATCATTATTGATGATTCTGTGACCATCAATCCAGGTGGCACTTTCCCAATCAGTTTAGGGGGAGGTAGTGATGTTGACTTCGTTAACGGGAAGTATGTATTTGAAACAACCGTCGATCAGGGCGTTCCAACGGATTTCTCTGGCCTGCTACTTAATCTGCCTGCTGACTATTCTGGCGACTTTAGGTTACCAATCACAATAGTAACCAAAGATACACTGTCTGGTGATGAGAAAACTTTGGTGACCGATGTAGTTATTAAAGTTGCACCAGATGTTGAAGGCAACCCTGACATCGATGTTACGGTTGTTGGTTCTCTTGACGATTCTCTTATCCCTGTCGATACCGATGGTCAAGCTGGACAAGATCCTGTCGGTTACGAAGATACTTATATCCAGCTTGATTTCAGCTCAACCATTACTGACCAAGTTAGTGGGGTTGAAGGTGGTGACGAAAAATTCACTTCTATTACGCTGACTTTGGATGATACGAGCGTCGGTGCTTTCTATGATGGAATGGGTACCTTAATCGGAACATCGGTGACCTTTAATGAAGCTCAGATCAGCGCAGGTGCTCTCGATAACGTCTTGTTCCGTCCTGCACCTAATTACCCAACGGGTAACGATATTAATCAGGTACAAGTTAATGTTAGCGGTACGATTACCGATACAGCGACCTACAATGACGCCTCGTCTCCTGTTGGCAGCACAACTGACACGGATACCTTCTCTACAAGTGTGAACTTTGAAGTGGTTCCAGTCGTGGATGATGTCCAAATCACAGGGCCGGGTAGTGACCCTGATGTTATCGAAATTACGGGTAGCGAAGATCAAGAAATCTCGTTGTCTGGAACTAGCCCGATCTCAATTGGTTTGACGGATTTAGATGGTTCAGAATCCTTTGTTTCCATTAAATTTACTGACGTGCCGGATGGTTTCCAATTCCGAGTCGACAACAATTCAGACTTTACTGTCAAGAATAATGGTGGGGGAGTCTGGAGTGTCCAATTACCGCCTAGCGTGTCAACGTCATTTGATCTAAGTGAGATCTCTGTTCTACCGCCGAAAGATTTCAGTGGTACCTTTGAATTTGGTGTCGAAGTCTTTACTCAAGAGTCTTTGTTAGGAGTTCCTACGAGTGCAGGTACGTTGCCGAGCTTTGAAGTTCATGTACTCCCTGTGGGTGATGATGTTGATACCAATCCAACTGACTCTGTGACAGGCAACGAAGGTCAAAACATTGATATCGAAATCAATGCGACGATTTTGGATAAAGAGCTATCCGCAACAGGCAGTGGAACGTATAGCGAAAACGCGCCCGAAACACTTCGAGTTGAAGTGGCAGGCGTGCCTCAAGATGCTTCTATTTTCTACCCTGATGGCACAACCTTAGCGAGCTACGATCCGGTGACACAGCTATGGACACTTGATGTCTCGGCTCAGTCGTTAGATAAGATCGTATTCAACTCAGGTGAACATAACAGCGATGCGGGTAATGTACTTGGCATTAATGGTCCATTACAAATTACGGTTCGCTCGGTGGATACAGACGCTGACAACACTGAATACTTAGGTACGCCAACCAGCTTTGATGTTGATTTAGTGATTGATCCAATTAACGATCAACCGACGTTTGTGAATGTGACCAATATTGAAACGCCGGAAGATATTAGCATCGCTATCGATAACTTCAGTATCTACGATGTTGACGCTAACTTTGATAACCCAGATGCGCTATATACGCTGACGTTGGAAATTGATCAAACATTGCCGGGAGCGCAGGGTGTGTTTGAGTTTACGAGCTCACCAGATGTGACGTTTGTATTGCAACCTGACGGCTCATTGGTGGTTACTGGTAAAGAGGCCGACATCAATACCGCATTGACCAATGGGGCTGTGACTTTCAAACCAGACCCAGATCAGAACTACCTCAACCAGAGTGGTTTAGTCACGATCAATGCAACACTCGATGACGGCGGTAATAATGGCTTGATTGACGCGGGTGACCCGAATACAGCACAGACCAACCAAACTACTTTCACCATTAAGGTGACGGAAGTGAATGACGCTCCGGTGGCGACTGATGTCGATTTAGGCTCGATTGCGGAAGACGGTCAAATCGTGATTGTCGAAAGTGACTTGATTGCAGCGAGTTCTGATCTAGAAAACCATAACCTCACGGTAACCGGCGTAACTATTACACAAGGGCAAGGCCAGCTAACGCGCTTTGAAAATGCTGGTGGTGCTGATGACGCTGCGATTACTGGACCATTCTGGATATTCACTGCAGCCAATGATTTTAATGGCGATGTGAAGTTCAATTACGACATTATTGATGACGGTACCACCAACGGTGTGGATGATTTCTTAACCGATAGCGCTGAAATTAGCCTCATCGTAACGGAAGTGAATGACGCGCCTGTGGCAACTGATGTTGATTTAGGTTCGATTGCGGAAGATGGTCAAATCGTCATTGTTGAAGGTGATTTGATTGCAGCAAGCTCTGACCCAGAAAACCACAACTTAACGGTAACCGGTGTAACTCTGACTCAGGGACAAGGCCAACTAACGCGCTTTGAAAATGCAGGTGGCGCCGATAACGCGGCGATTACCGGACCATTCTGGCTATTTGTAGCGGATAACGATTTTAACGGCGACGTTAAATTCAATTACTCAATTACTGATGACGGTACAACTAATGGCGTGGATGATTTCCAAACCGACAGTGCTGAAATTAGTCTTGAAGTAACCGAAGTGAATGATCAGCCGGTGGCAACGGACATCGACTTAGGCAATATCCTTGAAGAAGGTCAGTTGATCATCAAAGAGGGCGATTTAGTTGCTGCGACGAGCGATCCGGAAAACGACACGATTACCGTGACTAATCTGGTGCTCGATGAAGGCCAAGGTCAGCTACAACGCTTCGAGAACGCAGGTGGCGTTGATGACGCTATGATCACTGGCCCATACTGGGTATTTACGGCAGCTGATGAATACAACGGCAACGTTAAGTTTACCTATACCGTAGAGGATGATGGTACAACCAACGGCGCTAATGATTTCCTAACGGATACAGCGGAGATCACCGCGATTGTCGATGGAGTGAACGATACGCCTGTTGTTAATGGTGACAGTGTCACTACGCTTGTCGATGAGGATGCTGGTCAACTGTTGAGTGGTATCAATGTCAGTGACCCTGATTATGTTGATACATTTTCTGATGACTTAATGACAGTCACGCTGACGGTGGATTACGGTACATTGAATGTATCACTTCCGGCAATGACGACGGTTGTTGTTAACGGCAACAACACGGGTTCAGTCATCTTAGTGGGGACATTGAGTGACCTGAATGCGTTGATTGATACGCCAACCAGTCCAAATGGTGTGTTCCTTGATGCGAGCCTGTCTCCAACCAATAGCATTGGATTAGAAGTTGTCGCCAAAGATAGCGGCAACCCTTCAGGTATTGCGATAGAGACAGCACCTGTGGTTTACAACATCGCGGTGACGCCAGTGGCGAATGCCCCAACCCTGTCTATCGATAGTGCGACTAACTACGTGAGAAACATTACTGCGAGTCAGTCTGTGAGTGCGAGTGGCATTCCTTTGGTTGGGATTATCGCGGCCTTAACGGACATTACAGAAGAGCTAACGCTACATATCAGTGATGTGCCTACTGGCGCTCAAATCACCAGTACTACGGGTTCTGTGACGGATCTTGGCGGCGGTGTGTGGGTGGCAACGGCGGATGCAATCGAAAGCTTGCAAGCGGTCGGGCTTTCTCAAACTCCAGGCAACTACACACTGAAAGTTGAGGCCGTTTCTGAAGAGACTGATAACAACGATACAGCGACCTCTGCATCGATTGACCTGAACTTGAACATTGTGTCTAACGCGGTTGATATTAACTTGGCTTCGGAAACCGATGATGTTCAGTTACTGGCTGGTGCTAATGCGACTGACTTAACGGGTGGTTCAGGTAATGACCGACTGGAAGGTGGCGCAGGTGACGATACGCTCGTGGGCGGTGACGGTAACGACACACTCATTGGCGGCGGCGGTTCAGATATTCTAACCGGTGGCGATGGTATGGATTCGTTCGTGTGGCTGAACATCGAAGATGGTGTTGAAGATACGATTACCGACTTTGATTTGTCTGAAGGGGACAGCATTGACTTGCGCGAAGTGCTACCAGAGCTTAAGAATTCATCTCCAGACATGACTGCATTGCTACAACAGATTGACGCGAAAGTGGAAGGGGATGATATTGAGCTTACGATCAACCCAGATGGCTTAGGGACCACAGAACAAGTGATCGTGGTTGAAGACCTTGCTCCTCAGTTAACACTAAGTGGCACTATGCCTTCGGATATTCTGGATGCATTAGTACAGCAGAATGTGATCACTCACGGTTAACGCGAACCATTAAACCAAAACGAAATAGGCCAGCAATGCTGGCCTATTTTTTATCTAGAACGATAGAAGATTATTTCAGAGAGTTGTGGATCAGAAACTCTTCTTCAACGCCTTTCAGTTTCATCTCATCCATAATGAAGTTGACAGTGTTCAGCAAGCGCTGCTCACCTTTAGGAATCAAGTAACCGAATTGGCTGTTGGTAAACGGCGTTTCACAGCGTGCTGCTTCAAGGCGCTCGTCCGTTACTTGATAAAATAGACCTTCAGGGGTTTCTGTCACCATGACATCTACTTTGCCTTCCGCAACGGCTTGCGGAACGTCTAGGTTGTTTTCGTAACGTGTGAAGCTTGCGTTCTGCAAGTTAGCGTCTGCAAATATCTCGTTAGTACCGCCAATATTCACGCCCACACGAACCGAAGACAGATTTACTTTCTCAATGCTGTCGTACTGTTCTGCTTTACCTTTCGCAACTAAGAAACACTTACCAAAGGTCATGTAACCCTGAGTTTGTTCTGCGTTTAACTGGCGTTGCATTTTGCGCGTAATACCACCCATCGCGATGTCGTATTTATCGCTGTCGAGGTCGGTCAGCAGATCTTTCCATGTGGTACGAACAATCTTTAATTCGACACCTAGCTGTTCTGCTATGTGCTGTGCGACATCGATATCGTAGCCAGAGTATGTTTTACCGTCGAAGTAAGAGAAAGGCTTGTAGTCGCCTGTGGTGCCCACACGAAGGGTACCTGATTTTTGAATGTCTTCTAACTGGTCAGCTTGTGCGACACCAGAAAGTGCCAGAGCAATGGAAGCAAGTAATAGTGATGTTTTTTTCATTGTAATTATCTGTTGTGTTTGTCTAGTTGTTAAAAGTAACAGAAAGAAAAGCAGAAAGAGATCAAACCATTGGAAAGTTAAAAATAAAGTGGGATTTCGATTAATCGGGATAAAAAATCTGCTTGAACGAGCCTTTTGACTGGAGAAATAGAAGGGTTTGGGGAAGGGGATAATACTTATCAAAGTGTCACTTAGAGTAAGAGCGACAGTTAAGTTGAGAGGCAAACAAAAAGCCCATGTTATCGAATAACATGGGCTTCATTATTGGTTTAACGTGTTAGCTGCTTTCTTTAACTATTTAGCGTTTAGCGTTTAGCTACTTAGCAACTGACTCGTTGTTCATCTTAGCCGGAGCCTTAGATGCGTTAACCAGTAGGATACCAACGGTGAGTACCATCGAACCACATAGTAGGAACAACAAGCGTCCTGTCGGTTCGTTTGGAATCAGAGCCATTGCTAGGATACCGAAACCTGCTGTGCTGATAAGCTTACCAAGCATTGAACGCTGTTTAGTATCTAGGTTTTGTTGCTCTTCACCTTCCGCTACTAGCGGCGTGTTCCAGTTAGTGAATAGTTGGTCAACTTCTTTCTCACGTTCAGGCGATAGGCCTTTGTAGAAGCGAGAAGTCATGATGAAGTAACCACCAGTGAACACTACGTGAGCTGCTAAGCTTAGACCAACTTTCAAGTCGCTCCATTCACGGCCAGTCAGTGCTGTTTCTAGACCAAATAGGTTCTCGATGTCTTCTGCTTGAAGAGAGATACCGAAGATGTAAGAAACGAAACCACCAACCACTAGAGTAGACCAACCAGCCCAGTCAGGTGTCTTACGAATCCACATACCTAGTAGTACAGGGATAAGCATTGGGAAGCCAATCAACGCACCTACGTTCATCACGATATCGAACAAGCTTAAGTGACGTAGAGAGTTAATGAACAGACCAATCGCGATGATGATAACACCCATCATGATAGTTGTTAGCTTACTTACAATAACCAGCTCTTTCTGAGTTGCGTTTTGACGAAGAACTGGGCTGTAGAAGTTCATTACAAAGATACCAGCATTACGGTTCAAACCTGAATCCATAGAAGACATCGTTGCAGCGAACATTGCTGACATAAGAAGACCAACCATACCTGCTGGCATTACGTTCTGTACGAATGCTAGGTAAGCAGCATCACCGGCTTTATCGCCCATTGATGTGTATTGCTCAGCAAACTCAGGCATGAATGCACTTACGTACCAAGGTGGTAGGAACCAAATTAATGGACCAACAACCATAAGGATACATGCTAGGCCTGCCGCTTTACGTGCGTTTTCACTGTCTTTCGCACATAGGTAACGGTAAGCGTTGATGCTGTTGTTCATTACACCGAACTGCTTCACGAAGATGAACACAACCCAAAGGATGAAGATGCTCATGTAGTTTAGGTTGTTACCTAACATGAAGTCGCCGTCGAAGTTAGCAACGATGTTAGTTAAGCCACCACCGTGGAAGTAAGCTGCAACCGCACAAGTGATTGTCACGGCCATGATTACAAGCATTTGCATGAAGTCAGAAGCAACAACCGCCCAAGAGCCGCCCGTTACTGCCATCAATACTAGAACCATACCCGTTACCACAATGGTTGCTTCCATTGGGATGTTGAATACAGCTGCTACGAAGATAGCTAGACCGTTTAGCCAGATACCTGCAGAGATGAGGCTGTCCGGCATACCTGCCCATGTGAAGAACTGTTCAGACGTTTTACCAAAGCGCTGACGAATAGCTTCGATCGCAGTTACCACACGAAGTTGGCGGAACTTTGGAGCGAAGTACATATAGTTCATGAAGTAGCCAAATGCGTTGGCTAAGAATAGGATTACAATAACGAAACCGTCATTGAACGCGCGTCCTGCGGCACCTGTAAACGTCCATGCTGAAAACTGTGTCATGAAGGCAGTTGCACCAACCATCCACCACAACATTTTGCCGCCCCCTCTGAAGTAATCACTAGTCGATGTGGTGAACTTACGGAACATCCAACCAATAGCGATTAAAAAGAAGAAGTAGGCGAGAACAACAAAAGTATCAATAGTCATCTTTTCAGCCTTTTAAATATCATAATTAACTGGGCTTAGATTAACGCGTCCAAAGGTTTATTTGTACTACAATATGTCTTTAGTATGATCTAGGTCGCATTGATTTTTACCTGCTTACGTTGTGATTATTTAAGTTGTTGTTTTTAAATGAATAAATTGTCCGCCCGATTTATTTTAGATTCAAAATAAATTGGGTCGCAAATGTTTATATGTATTACAATATAAGCGATAAGCTTTCAGTTTGCCTTATTTATAAGATTTTAATTATAACCGTAACAAATATGCTACAACTTGGCGTGATTTTACGATGGAATTCACGCTAAATTTCAATACTCAATCGCTAAGTCATGTTTCCGGCTTTTAAGTGTAGCTTATTGTTTTTAATTCTTTATTTCTGTTTCGCGTTTCCCATTTCTTTTTGATTTGACCACGGCTTTAGCGTTTGGGCTCTTAGCTTGTCTAATGGGCGGAAATAAGAGTGGGAAACCGCGCTATCCATACCAATAGCTTCAGGTTTAGGCGTCGTGTCTCTTGATGGCGATTTCTATGATGCTGGATTCTATTGAGATGACTTCTCTGAGGGTGGCTTTCTAAGCACTGCAAGCGCTCTGTGAAGCGTTAAGATAGCGTGCTATGCAATATCATTGAGTGCGAAGCTGGTGGGTGGTTTGATTAACAGGAAGGTATTGGAGAGGTCTTAATTGGGCGTAAACGTTTGGTAGAGCAGGGGATACCCTAAGTTGCTGAGTTGCTGAGTTGCTGAGTTGCTGAGTCCTCCAAACTTCCGGATATCGATAACAGCAAATACTGAATCCGCGGAACCTTAGAAAACAAAAAGCCTCACCGAGGTGAGGCTTTATCACTAAACCTGAAACAGATTAAGCGTTAACGTGATCAACTGCGTCACGAACAAGTTTGCCTAGCTCGTCCCACTTACCTTCGTCGATAAGGTTAGTTGGAACCATCCAAGTACCGCCACACGCAAGTACAGAAGGGATAGATAGGTATTCGTCTACATTCTTCAAGCTCACACCACCAGTAGGCATGAATTTAACAGGGTAAACCGCTGTTAGTGCTTTAAGCATACCAGTACCGCCAGAAGGCTCAGCAGGGAAGAACTTCAGCGTGCGAAGGCCCATTTCCATTGCTTGCTCAACTAGGCTTGGGTTGTTAACACCCGGTACGATTGCAACACCTTTGTCGATACAGTATTGAACAGTACGAGGGTTGAAACCCGGGCTTACGATGAAATCAACGCCCGCTTCGATAGATGCGTCAACTTGCTCGTTAGTCAGTACAGTACCTGAACCGATTAGCATGTCTGGGAATTCTTTACGCATGATGCGAATCGCTTCGATTGCACATTCTGTACGTAGTGTGATTTCTGCACATGGCATGCCGTTTTCAACCAATGCTTTGCCTAGGGGGATGGCATCTTCAGCACGGTTGATAGCGATTACAGGGATTACTTTTAGGTTTGCTAGTTGTTCATTTAATGTAGTCATGAATTCTTTCTCACGTTAATAATGGGCCTGCTTTCAACTAAGCAAACCCTTGATTAATAGTTAAAGTGCGCAATTATAGAGACAAATCAGGCGTTGCTTCTAGAGGAATGATAGCACCTGGATGCTGAATCACAGTCCCTGCCACAATATGGCCAGCCAATGCTGCATCGCGCGCGTTGCCACCGCTCAAGCGTTTAGCTAAGAAGCCTGCACTGAACGAGTCGCCAGCGGCTGTTGTATCAACAATGTTGTCTACTGGGTTTGGTGCAACGTACTGAGCGCTTTGGCTTTCAACTACTAGGCAGTCTTTCGCGCCACGCTTAATGATGATCTCTTTCACACCAGACTCAGACGTACGTGCAATACACTGTTCAATGCTTTCGTCGCCGTACAACTCTTGCTCGTCATCGAACGTAAGTAGTGCTGTGTCAGTGTACTTAAGCATTTTCAAGTACCAAGAAATCGCTTCTTGTTGGCTTTCCCAAAGTTTAGGACGGTAGTTATTGTCGAAGAATACTTGGCCGCCTTGAGCTTTGAATTTGTCTAAGAAGTTGAATAGCTGCGTGCGTCCGTTCTCTGTCAAGATAGCAAGCGTAATACCACTTAGGTAAACCGCGTCAAAAGAGAATAGCTTATCAAGTAGAGCAGGCGTGTCTTGCTGATCAAACATGAATTTTGCAGCAGCGTCACTACGCCAGTAGTGGAAGCTACGCTCACCAGTTTCATCGGTCTCGATGTAGTAAAGCCCTGGTTGTTTGTGATCAAGCTGAGCGATTAAGCTTGTGTCGATACCCTCTGCTTGCCACTTTTCCAACATGTCGACACTGAATGGATCAGTACCTAACGCCGTTACATAGCTTGTTTGGATATCTTGCTCTTTTGTTAAGCGTGACAGGTAAAGTGCTGTATTCAGTGTATCGCCACCAAAACTCTGCTTAAGCCCGTCTTGTTTCTTTTGTAGCTCAACCATGCACTCGCCAATGACCGCGATGTTTAATGATTTCATATGCTTACCTTAGCAACTGAGGTTGCGCTATTCATTATTTTAGGAAATCTTCACGCGCAGGGTTGAAGATATCAAGAAGGATGCTGTCTTGCTCTAGAGCAACCGCACCGTGCATCATGTGTTTACGAGCAAAGTAAGCATCGCCTTCTTTAAGCACTTTCTTCTCGCCTTCGATTTCAGCTTCGAAGCTACCACGAACTACGTAACCGATTTGGTCGTGAATCTCATGAGTATGAGGATGGCCAATCGCGCCTTTATCAAAACATAGGTGAACAGCCATAAGATCGTCAGTGTAAGCAACGATTTTACGCTTAATGCCGCCGCCAAGTTCTTCCCATGGGTTTTCATCTAGAATAAAGAAAGAGTTCATTGTGTATCTCCTAATCTGTTTAAATCTTTTAAGTGTTACTTAACTGTGTTCATCATAAGGGAATGACTTCAATTGTAATACAATATATCTAAAATTGTGTGATACCGATCAAGTGATACTTTATATAGCCTAAATAAATCAACAACTTAACAAATGCCTGTTATTTACCATTCGCTATCTACATCAATGACTTACAGTGATTTATGTGATTCTACTCATCATTTAGCACTGAATTGCTATAATTAAAGCTCATATTGTATTACTTTATATGGAGTTTGAAAATTTAATCAAAGTTTAAGCAGATAAACTCTTTATTGAGGGTGACAAAGAATATGACGACTAAACCAGTATTGTTGACTGAAGCTGAAATCGAGCAACTTCACCTGGCGGGTGGTTACGAACATAACCGCCACAAGCAAAACTACACGTACATGAACTTAGCTGGTCGCATGTTCTTGATCACTAAAGAGCAAAAGTACGCTGACTTTGTTACAGAACTACTAGAAGAATACGCAGACAAATACCTAACGTTTGATTTCCACGTACAGAAGAACACTAACCCTACCGGTCGTTTGTTCCACCAAATCTTGAACGAACACTGCTGGTTAATGTTCTCAAGCTTGGCTTACTCTTGTGTTGCTTCAACACTGACACAAGAGCAGCGTGACAACATTGAGTCTCGTATTTTCGAACCAATGCTAGAAATGTTTACAGTTAAATACGCACACGACTTCGACCGCATCCACAACCACGGTATTTGGGCTGTAGCCGCTGTGGGTATTTGTGGTCTTGCTCTAGGCAAGCGTGAGTACCTTGAAATGTCAGTGTACGGCATTGACCGTAACGACACTGGCGGCTTCTTAGCGCAAATCTCTCAACTGTTTGCACCTTCTGGCTACTACATGGAAGGTCCTTACTACCACCGTTACGCGATTCGCCCAACTTGTGTATTCGCGGAAGTGATTCACCGTCATATGCCTGAAGTGGATATCTACAACTACAAAGGTGGCGTGATTGGTAACACGGTACAAGCGATGCTGGCGACAGCGTACCCGAACGGCGAATTCCCAGCTCTGAACGATGCATCTCGCACAATGGGCATCACAGACATGGGTGTTCAGGTTGCAGTGAGCGTTTACAGCAAACATTACTCATCTGAAAACGGCGTTGACCAAAACATTCTTGGTATGGCGAAGATTCAAGACGCAGTTTGGATGCACCCATGTGGTCTTGAACTATCTAAAGCCTATGAAGCGGCGTCTGCTGAGCAAGAAATCGGCATGCCTTTCTGGCCAAGTGTTGAATTGAACGAAGGCCCTGAAGGTCACAACGGCGCCCAAGGCTTTATCCGTATGCAGGATAAGAAAGGCGACGTTTCTCAGTTAGTGATGAACTACGGTCAACACGGTATGGGTCACGGCAACTTCGATACGCTGGGTATTTCTTTCTTCAACCGCGGTCAAGAAGTGCTTCGTGAATACGGTTTCTGTCGCTGGGTTAACGTGGAGCCAAAATTTGGCGGCCGCTACCTAGACGAAAACAAATCTTACGCTCGTCAAACGATTGCTCACAACGCAGTAACGATTGATGAAAAATGTCAGAACAACTTTGATGTTGAGCGTGCGGATGCAGTACACGGCTTACCACACTTCTTCAAAGTAGAAGACGAGCAAATCAACGGTATGAGTGCGTTTGCTAACGATCACTATCAAGGTTTTGACATGCAACGCAGCGTGTTCATGCTAAATCTTGAAGAGTTGGAATCTCCGCTACTATTGGATCTTTACCGCTTAGATTCTGAGAAAGGTGGCGAAGGCGAACACCAATACGACTACTCACACCAATATGCCGGTCAGATTGTTCGTACTAACTTTGAATACCAAGCGAACAAAGAGTTGAGCACGCTGGGTAGTGACTTCGGTTACCAACACCTATGGAACGTAGCAAGTGGTGATGTGAATGGCACAGCACTTGTGAGCTGGCTACAAAACAACACCTACTACACATGGTTAGGTGCGACGTCTAACGACAATGCTGAAGTTATCTTTACTCGCACTGGCGCGAATGACCCAAGCTTCAACCTACGTTCAGAACCTGCTTTCATTCTACGTAGCAAGGGCGAAACAACACTGTTCGCTTCTGTTCTAGAAACGCACGGTTACTTCAACGAAGAGTTCGAGCAATCAGTCAATGCTCGTGGTGTTGTGAAAGACATCAAGGTTGTAGCGCATACAAATGTGGGTTCAGTCGTTGAAATCAGCACAGAGAAATCAAACGTGACCGTGATGATCAGCAACCTACTTGGTGCGACTGACAAGACTGAACACAAGGTAGAGCTGAACGGCAAAGTATACAGCTGGACAGGCTTCTACTCAGTAGAGACAACGTTACAAGAAACAAATTCAGAAGAACTTAACACTGCAAAGCAGGGGAAATAATAATGAGCTATCAACCACTTTTACTTAACTTTGATGAAGCAGCAGAGCTTCGTAAAGAACTTGGCAAGGATAGCCTTTTAGGTAACGCACTGACTCGTGACATTAAACAAACTGACGCTTACATGGCTGAAGTTGGCATTGAAGTACCAGGTCACGGTGAAGGCGGCGGTTACGAGCACAACCGTCATAAGCAAAACTACATCCATATGGATCTAGCAGGTCGTTTATTCCTTATTACTGAGGAAACAAAGTACCGTGATTACATCGTTGATATGCTAACAGCGTACGCGACGGTATACCCAACATTGGAAAGCAACGTAAGCCGTGACACTAACCCTCCGGGTAAGCTGTTCCACCAAACGTTGAACGAGAACATGTGGATGCTTTACGCTTCTTGTGCGTACAGCTGCATTTACCACACTATCTCTGAAGAGCAGAAGCGCCTTATCGAAGACGATCTTCTTAAGCAAATGATCGAAATGTTCGTTGTTACTTACGCACACGACTTCGATATCGTACACAACCACGGCCTATGGGCAGTGGCTGCGGTAGGTATCTGTGGTTACGCGATCAACGATCAAGAATCTGTAGATAAAGCACTTTACGGCCTGAAATTGGACAAAGTAAGCGGCGGTTTCCTAGCGCAACTTGACCAACTGTTCTCGCCAGACGGCTACTACATGGAAGGTCCTTACTACCACCGTTTCTCTCTACGTCCAATCTACCTGTTCGCAGAAGCGATTGAACGTCGTCAGCCAGAAATCGGTATTTACGAATTTAACGATTCAGTGATCAAGACAACGTCTTACTCTGTGTTCAAAACTGCATTCCCAGACGGCACATTGCCAGCTCTGAACGATTCATCGAAGACGATCTCTATCAACGATGAAGGCGTGATCATGGCGACGTCTGTGTGTTACCACCGTTACGAGCAGACTGAAACTCTGCTTGGTATGGCTGATCACCAAAAAAATGTTTGGGTTCATGCTTCTGGTAAAACACTGTCTGACGCGGTTGATGCAGCAGACGACATCAAACCATTCAACTGGGGTAGCCTGTTTGTAACAGACGGCCCTGAAGGCGAAAAAGGCGGCGTAAGCATCCTGCGTCACCGTGACGAGAAAGACGACGACACAATGGCGTTGATCTGGTTTGGTCAGCACGGTTCTGATCATCAGTACCACTCAGCACTAGACCACGGTCACTACGACGGCCTGCACCTAAGCGTATTCAACCGTGGCCACGAAGTACTGCACGATTACGGTTTTGGTCGTTGGGTAAACGTTGAGCCTAAGTTTGGCGGTCGTTACATCCCAGAAAACAAGTCTTACTGTAAGCAGACGGTTGCTCACAACACAGTAACGGTTGATCAGAAAACACAGAACAACTTCAACACAGCATTGGCTGAGTCTAAGTTTGGTCAGAAGCACTTCTTCGTAGCAGACGACCAGTCTCTGCAAGGAATGAGCGGCACGATTTCTGAGTACTACACTGGCGTAGACATGCAGCGCAGCGTGATTCTTGCTGATCTTCCTGAGTTCGAAAAGCCGCTAGTGATTGATGTTTACCGCATCGAAGCTGACGCAGAGCACCAGTACGACTTACCAGTTCACCACTCTGGTCAAATCATCCGTACTGACTTCGATTACAACATGGAAAAAACGCTTAAGCCATTAGGTGAAGACAACGGTTACCAACATCTGTGGAACGTTGCTTCAGGCAAAGTGAACGAAGAAGGTTCTCTAGTAAGCTGGCTACATGACAGCAGCTATTACAGCCTAGTAACCAGCGCTAATGTGGGCAGCGAAGTTATCTTTGCTCGTACTGGTGCTAACGATCCAGACTTCAACCTTAAGAGTGAGCCTGCGTTCATTCTACGTCAGTCTGGTCAAAACCATGTGTTTGCTTCTGTATTGGAAACACACGGTTACTTTAACGAGTCTATCGAAGCCTCTGTAGGCGCTCGTGGTCTGGTTAAATCAGTGTCTGTTGTTGGCCATAACAGTGTCGGGACTGTTGTGCGCATTCAAACGACATCTGGCAACACTTACCACTACGGTATTTCAAACCAAGCTGAAGATAAGCAGCAAGCAACTCACACTGTTGAGTTTGCTGGTGAGACATACTCGTGGGAAGGATCATTTGCTCAACTGTAAATGATCAACATACATACCGTTTAACGATGGTATGTGCTGATATGGTGCTTTGCGGGAACGAAGCGCCATGTCATGTTCGGTTGTAAGGGTGTTCACATCTGAGTAACTGAACGAAACTAAAGTCGATGACAAAGAATATCGGAAATAAGTCAAACCGAGTAACTCGTTGCGAGTTACTCGGTTTTTTTATGTTTGCGATTTGAGAGTCATTCTTTCACGCGTACTGGAATTGACCGTGGGTAATTAGAGTTGTTCGAAGATAACAAGAGTGAGCCGAAGATAACTAGAATGAGTCGAAGGTAACCAGAGTGGACTAAAGTTTAGATTGGAGATTAATCGACAAGGGAATCAAGCATGAAGGGATTAATGGCGATATTGATGATTTCAAGCGCTGCTTATGTCAATGCGGAAACCGTAGTTAAGGACAGCACCGAGGAATTTGTGCGCTATCAATATCAAGATAAAATCAGTTATGGGAAGTTAGATAAAGGCGATGTGTTGCCAATCAGTGGCGATATCTTCGGTGAGCATTCAGTCGCAAAAACCTCAATTCCTCTTAAGTCAGTCGAAGTATTGTTACCTACCAAGCCTGAAAAAGTATTCGCGGTGGGCATGAACTTCGCCAGCCACTTAGCGTCACCTGCCGATGCGCCGCCCCCTATGTTTCTTAAGCTTCCTTCTTCTTTAACCCTCACCGGCGAAGTGATTCAAGTGCCACCGAAAGCGAAGAACGTTCATTTTGAAGGAGAGCTGGTGGTTGTGATTGGTAAAGAGTTGAGCCGAGCCAGTGAAGAGGAAGCCGAGCAAGCGATCTTTGGTGTCACGGTGGGTAACGACATTACAGAGAGAAGCTGGCAAGGCACGGATTTACAATGGTTACGAGCGAAAGCTTCAGATGGCTTTGGCCCCATTGGTAATACGATTGTTCGTGGTATCGACTATAACAACGTGCAATTAACCACGCGTGTAAATGGCAAGGTTGTTCAACAAGAGAATACTTCGTTTATGATTCACAAACCTAGAAAAGTCATCAGCTACTTGAGCCAATATTTTACCCTCAAGCCGGGCGATCTTGTGTTCATGGGAACGCCGGGAAGAACCTATGCTTTGTCCGACAAAGACCAAGTGAGTGTCACCATTGAAGGGGTAGGGACTGTCATTAATGAAGTGCGTTTCTAAGTGTGAATTTGCCTGTAAAGTCTTAACAAACAAAAAGCCTACTCATTGGTAGGCTTTGATCTTATTGACTAGCTAACCAACTAGTTAACGTTGCTTTTATTATTTAGATTAGGGCTTTACGTGCTTTGGCAGCCAACCATTCAGAGAAGATAACCGTCACGAGAATCGCGCAGAAGATCACAGTCACTTGAGGCCATGCCAGCATCGCCATCGATTCTTGCAGTTTCAAACCGATACCGCCTGCGCCGACCAAGCCTAATACTGTAGATTCACGAATGTTGATGTCCCAACGGAACAGGCTCGTGCCGATAAAGCTTGGCATCACTTGAGGAAGAATGCCGTAGTTCAACACTTGCAGTGGAGATGCGCCCGTTGATTGAATCGCCGACATTTGTGTTGCGTTCACTTCTTCAATTGCTTCGTACATCAATTTAGCCACGAAACCAATCGAACGTAGCGCAATCGCGATAATACCCGCCAACAAACCTGGGCCTATGATCGCCACCAACAGCAAAGCCCAAATTAACGAGTTAATTGAACGACTTGCCGCGATGATGAACAGCGCAATAGGTCTGATAAACGTCATGCTTGGTGTTGTGTTACGTGCCGCTAAGAACGCAACTGGAAAAGCCAATACGATCCCCAACAATGTGCCAAGTGTTGCGATGTTAATGGTGTCCCACAACGGGCTCCAAAGAGACTCTAAGTAGCTCCATCTCGGCGGCCACATACGTGAAGAGATATCAGCAAGTTGATTCGGTGAGTCAGTCACAAAGTACCAAATCGTATCCTTGTTCATGACTTGCCATGCAAAAACGGTCAAAGCAACAAAGCAAAGCCAGCCGATCCAAAGCATTAGGCTCTGTTTACTGTCGTAACGCTGCCATTGGGTACGATTCATGGCGCTTGAAGGTGTGTCATTTAGCGTGCTCATTGGTCGTTCCTTACTGCACATGCTTGCGGATGATGGTCGATAGGTATTCACACAGCATCACGATCACGATAATAATCAATAGAATAGCGGCTGCGGCGCTGTACTCGTAACGGTCCATTGCTGTATTCAACGTTGCGCCAATACCACCTGCGCCAACAATGCCAATCACGGCAGACTCACGAAAGTTGATGTCGAGTCGGTACATCGAAAGGCCGATAAAGCGGGGCATGACCTGTGCCTGAATCGCGTAATTCACCTGTTGTAACCAACTTGCGCCAGTCGCACGCATTGCAGTGAGTGGTGCTGGGTCAATGGCTTCAATCTCATCAGCAAACAGTTTTGCAAGAAAGCCGATGGTCGCGAAGGTTAGCGTGACAAAACCTGCAAAGGTACCAAAGCCAAACAGTGCCACACACAAAATCGCAACGATGATCTCTTGTAAACTACGAGCGATTGAAATAAACGTACGACAGAACAGGTAAACAGGAGTTGGGGCAAGGTTTTTGGCTGCGCCCAGTCCGAATGGGATCGAGAGAATGACACCTGCTACGGTTGATGTGAGCGTCATGGTTAAGCTCTCAATCAAACCTTGCGAGATGTTGTTCCAACGGCCACCAAAATCTGGGTTCATGAACGCCAAAATGAACTGCCAACCTCGCTCGCTGCCTTCGTAGATTCGAGTCCAGTTTATGTGTACTGACTGAGTTGCAAGGTATAAGTAAACCGCAACAATGATGATCAAACTCCAACGCAACCATGGGTTGGAAATTAGTGGCGGCTTGGTCCACTGCGTTGGATATTGCTTTGCTAGGCGCTGAGTTTGATTTGGATATGGTTGAGTCATATTGTTGCCTCAGACAAGCGAGGGTTCGTTATGATCAGATCATCTTCCTCTTCTTCTGCTTGTTGGCTCCAATCTTCTTCACCGTAGATCTGTGTCAGTACGTCTTCGGTGAGTAGGTTTGGCTTATCATCAAATACCACACAACCCGCATTCAGGCCGACAACGCGGTCCACAAACTGTTTGGCTAACTGAACATCGTGGATATTGATGATGGCAGGGAGCTGTTGCTCTGAACAAATCTCGCTGATCAGTCGCATGATTTGGCGCGCAGTACGTGGATCAAGTGCCGCGGTTGGCTCATCAATCAACAGTAATTTTGGTTTCTGAGCAAGTGCGCGCGCAATACCAACACGCTGGCGCTGACCGCCCGATAGAGCATCGGCTCTCTTATTGGCGTGCTCCAACAATCCAACACGGTCGAGTAGGGCATAAGCGGCTTGGATATCTGACTCTGGGAAACGGCGAGTGAAGCTTTGCCAGAAATTCACATACCCTAAACGGCCTGAAAGCACGTTTTCCATTACCGTTAAACGTTCAATCAGTGCGTATTCTTGGAAGATCATCCCAATCTCACGGCGTGATTGTCTTAGTTGACGTTTAGAGAGCGTTTCTAGGTTGGTATTGGAAAAGATAACTTCGCCGCTGGTGGGCTCGGTGAGTCGGTTGATACAACGAATAAGCGTTGATTTTCCGGCACCAGATGGGCCAATCAATCCAACCACTTCGCCGGCATTCACCGATAAGCTAACGTTGGTCAGGGCTTTATCAGAACTGGAGTAGTGCTTGGTAAGCCCTTTTAGGGTAAGAGTAGACATAGTATTCCTATAAGACCGGTGTACTAAGTGTTCGCCTGAGGCTGAAATGGGAAGTAAACCGCGGAGAGTGGTGAGTAACTGCAGGCACATGTACCTGCAGCTATCTTTATTGTGTGTTACGGGTTTCGCGTTTGAATCGGTTAGCTACAGGTGTAAGACACTTTGTTTGCTGTATCGATAGTACGAATTACTTCCCAGTGCTCTTGGTAAGTGATTGGAACAAATTTCGCTTCGCCGTTACGTTCAAACTCTTCTTGAAGCTTTGTGCCTTCCCAATCGAAAGTGAAAAAGGCTTTTTGAATCTTCTCTTGCAGCTCTGGCGTCAGGTTGTGCGCAGTGCCATAAGCCGTTGTTGGGAAGGTTTGAGACTTGTAGATGCTCTTGATTTGGTCTTCTTTTACCACTTCACGTGAAAGCATGCGGTTCAATACTGAGTTCGCAACTGCTGCTGCATCGTAGTCTTTGTGCGCAACACCTAAGATAGAGTTGTCGTGCGCACCAGAGAATGCAGGTTTGAAATCACGGTCAGGTTGAAGTTGGTATTCAGCATCCAGAATCGCAGAAGGTGCTTTGAAGCCAGAGTTAGAGGTTTGCGCTGTAAATGCTAGGTTCTTGCCTTTTAGGTCTTCTACTTTCTCAATGCCAGAACCTGGGTGCGTGATGATTTCCATTTCGTAACCGAAAGAGCCATCTTCCGCTGCCATCATGGTGAATGGTGCGAAGCCTGCACAGTTAACCGCCAGTGGTGTAGAACCTGTGTTGAAACCCGCGATATGAAGACGCCCTGAACGCATCGCTTCGATTTGAGCTGCGTTATTTTGAACAGGGAAGAAACGAACCGTCTTTTCCGTTGTTTTTTCAAGGTGGCTCAAAAACTCGCTCCACACATCAGCGTATACTGCTGGGTCTTCAACTGGCGTATAAGCAAAAATTAGCGTGTTTGGATCCACCCATTGTGATTCATCTTGAGGAACATCGGCGACCAAGTTGCCAGAGCGATCTTCGTATCGTGTATCCATTGCTAATGCAGAACCAGAAAAAATCAGCGCAGCAGTAATAGCGCTTTTAAGCGTGAGATTCGTTTTTGTCGGTTTCATTATTTCAGTCCAATTGAGTGATTTGTTGGGAGGGAGTATAGAAATCGAGGATGACAGAACCGATGCGTTTTGATGACGGATTTATGAATGGTGTAACATAATGTTTCTGGCTGGGTAAGGTTAGGCACTTTGTAAGTGTTTGATTAGTTGAGCAAATTAGTGGGTTATTATTCGTTGCCATTTTACTCAATTGGCGATAGGTTGAAATACTGTTATAGTGATCCTTAAATAATACATAAACATAACATATAAAATAAGTGAACTTATGGTTAGCACTTTTAATTCAATTTCGGGCTCGAAGCGCAGCCTGCACGTGCAAGTAGCGCGTGAAATCGCTCGTGGAATCTTGTCTGGTGAACTGCCACAAGGTTCTATTATTCCTGGTGAAATGGCGTTGTGTGAACAGTTTGGCATCAGCCGAACGGCACTTCGTGAAGCTGTTAAACTACTGACTTCTAAAGGTCTTTTAGAGTCCCGCCCGAAAATCGGTACTCGTGTAGTGGATCGCGCATACTGGAACTTTCTTGATCCTCAGCTGATTGAATGGATGGATGGTCTAACCGACATAGACCAATTCTGTTCTCAGTTCTTGGGCCTTCGCCGTGCGATTGAGCCAGAAGCGTGTGCACTAGCAGCAAGATTTGCAACGGCAGAGCAACGTATCGAGCTTTCAGAGATCTTCCAAAAGATGGTAGAAGTGGATGCTGCTGAAGTGTTTGACCAAGAAAGTTGGACAAACATAGATATTCGTTTCCATAGCTTGATCTTCAATGCGACAGGCAACGATTTCTACCTGCCATTTGGTAACATCCTGACGACCATGTTCATGAACTTCATCGTGCATTCTTCAGAAGAGGGCAGCACATGTATCAATGAACACCGCAGAATCTATGAAGCGATTATGGCTGGCGACAGTGAAAAAGCACG
This sequence comes from Vibrio sp. Isolate33, assembly GCF_022397895.1. Classification (NCBI taxonomy): domain Bacteria; kingdom Pseudomonadati; phylum Pseudomonadota; class Gammaproteobacteria; order Vibrionales; family Vibrionaceae; genus Vibrio; species Vibrio sp. Isolate33. The sequence continues at coordinate 13,892 of NZ_JAKEUP010000025.1, read as the reverse complement.
TACAATGTCAGCTGCGCACCTGCAAGATGCTAACCACCGTTTAGCAACCGCGAGCTAAACACGGTTTTCAGCTTCATTTGAATCACTTACAGGTTCAAATGCTCTACATATAGTTCTAGTTAACTCTTGATGAGCCTAGACAAAGCTTAAAAAAGGTATGCCATGTGCATGCCTTTTTTTTCTAGGGCTCGTGTTGCACCATGGATAGCACTGTTTTGGTTCACTTCTATTGACCAGTTTCTTGGTTGAATTCTTACCTTCTTACCTCCTTAACTAACCCCTAGCTTTTGTCTTTATCTGCTCCTTAATTTAGAAGAAATCACACCGAAAATGCATTCCAGCACATGCTACAACTTCGCCAAAATAATTATGCGCCAGCTGTGATTTTTCATCTCACTATATTTTGAAATAACCAACGTCCTAACCAGAATTTTGGCTTCTCTATTTTTATATTTAGGTTGAATTCTAATGAAATTGAGCGCTTTCAATGAGAGAAAATCAATGGTTTATTGTGTGATAAATGACGACGATTTGGTGGGGTGTTGGATTTTGTTATTTTTAAAGATTTTATATTTATATGTGTTTGGTTGTATTTGTTATTAAGTGTGCAAAGTCTCGTTTTATTTTAACTCATTGATTTTGTTTGATTTAACTGGATGGTGAGCAAAGTTGGTGCTTCGTTATCCCAAACCGCAGTTATTTCCTTGATGAATTGGCCATATTCCATCCTATGTCATATATATAATTAACTTAATCAATCAAAATAAGATCACCATCACTTATTTGGATTATTGTACTACAAATGAAGTTTCAGGTTTCCTATAGTGCTCGTAACAAATTACAACGGACAAAGGATACACGATGGAACTCAACACGATTATTGTCGGCATTTATTTCCTATTCTTGATCGCGATAGGTTGGATGTTTAGAACATTTACAAGTACCACCAGTGACTACTTCCGCGGGGGCGGTAACATGTTGTGGTGGATGGTTGGTGCAACCGCCTTTATGACCCAGTTTAGTGCATGGACATTCACCGGTGCGGCAGGTAAAGCGTATAACGATGGTTTTGCAGTTGCGGTCATCTTCGTAGCCAACGCATTTGGTTACTTCATGAACTTCGCATACTTCGCTCCTAAATTCCGCCAGCTACGTGTAGTAACGGTAATCGAAGCTATCCGTATGCGTTTCGGCGCAACGAACGAACAAGTATTCACTTGGTCTTCAATGCCGAACAGTGTTGTTTCTGCGGGTGTATGGCTAAACGCATTGGCAATCATCGCTTCTGGTATCTTCGGCTTCGACATGACAGCGACTATCTGGATTACTGGCTTGGTTGTATTGGCGATGTCAGTAACAGGTGGTTCATGGGCGGTAATCGCATCTGACTTCATGCAGATGGTTATCATCATGGCGGTAACTGTGACTTGTGCTGTTGTTGCGGTTGTTCAAGGCGGCGGTGTTGGTGAAATCGTAAATAACTTCCCAGTAGCGGAAGGCGGTTCTTTCCTTTCTGGTAACAATATTAACTACCTAAGCATCTTCAGTATTTGGGCATTCTTCATCTTCGTTAAGCAGTTCTCTATTACTAACAACATGCTTAACTCTTACCGTTACCTTGCGGCTAAAGACTCAAAGAACGCGAAGAAAGCAGCGCTACTAGCATGTGTGCTAATGCTTTGTGGTGTATTCATCTGGTTCATGCCTTCTTGGTACATTGCAGGTCAAGGTGTCGACCTAGCAGCAGCTTACCCAGATGCAGGTAAGAAAGCGGGTGACTTTGCATACCTATACTTTGTACAAGAGTACATGCCAGCAGGTATGGTTGGCCTTCTTGTTGCCGCTATGTTTGCCGCGACAATGTCTTCAATGGATTCTGGTCTAAACCGTAACTCAGGTATTTTCGTTAAGAACTTCTACGAACCAATCGTTCGTAAAGGCAACGCGACAGAGAAAGAGCTAGTAACGGTTTCTAAGATTACTTCTGCCGTGTTTGGTATCGCTATCATCCTTATCGCACAGTTCATCAACTCGCTTAAAGGTTTGAGCCTGTTCGATACAATGATGTATGTGGGCGCACTGATCGGCTTCCCAATGACAATTCCTGCATTCCTTGGCTTCTTTATTAAGAAGACTCCGGACTGGGCTGGTTGGGGTACGCTAGTTGTCGGTGGTTTCGTTTCTTACTACGTAGGTTTCGTTGTTAATGCTGAAATGGTGTCGTCAGTCTTCGGTCTAGAAGAGCTAACAAGCCGTGAATGGTCTGATGTTAAGGTTGCTATCGGTCTAATCGGTCACATTACACTGACAGGTGGTTTCTTCATCCTATCTACTCTGTTCTACAAGCCATTAACTGAGAAGCGTCAGGCTGACGTTGATAAGTTCTTCGGTAACCTAGCAACGCCACTTGTTGCTGAGTCAGCGGAACAGAAGAAACTAGACAACAAACAACGTGAGATGCTTGGTAAACTTATCGCAGTTGCGGGTGTTGGTATCATGCTAATGGCTCTACTAACTAACCCAATGTGGGGACGCCTAGTCTTCATCCTATGTGGTGTGATAGTTGGCGGTGTTGGTATGCTGCTAGTTAAAGCTGTCGATGATGGCGGCAAGCAAGCGAAAGCGGTCGCTGAAAGCTAATACATAAAAAACATTTAATAGAATGCGATGCTCGAGAGAGCATCGCATTTTTTTGCTTTGCAAAGTTGGAAAATCAGTTAGGTCAGGAAGTCTGAATCTCGCTCGCTTAGGGGAGGGCATTGGCGATTTGATGCGAGTATCTACATGGATTGGGTTCGAGCAGGATAACAGGGAGCACTTGCTCTGGAGTGCAACATCAGACCTAAATCACGAAAACTGTAAAAAAGTGTTCAATCGAATCGAAACAGATTTAATTGTCCTACAATAAGACGTATATTATTGCTAATTCCTTTCAGTCAACTTGAATATAAGTGAGTTAGAATGAGCGACCAAAAATCTCTTGATGCAATCAGGAAGATGAAGCTGGAGAATGACACTTCAGCAGGTAATCTTGTAGACCTACTCCCTATCGAAGTACAAAAACGTGACTTCGACCTATCATTCCTAGACAACTTGAGCGAAGCACGTCCACGTCTTCTTGTTCAAGCTGATCAGCTAGAAGAATTCAAAGCAAAAGTGAAAGCTGATGAAGCTCACTGCATGTTTGATGATTTCTACAACAATTCTACCGTTAAGTTCCTTGAGACAGCGCCTTTCGAAGAGCCTCAAGCGTACCCAGCGGAAACAGTAGGCAAAGCTTCTTTGTGGCGTCCTTACTGGCGTCAAATGTACGTTGATTGCCAAATGGCACTGAACGCGACACGTAACCTAGCGATTGCTGGTGTGGTAAAAGAAGACGAAGCGCTCATTGCGAAAGCAAAAGCTTGGACTTTAAAACTGTCTACGTACGATCCAGAAGGTGTGACTTCTCGTGGCTACAACGATGAAGCGGCTTTCCGTGTTATCGCGGCTATGGCTTGGGGTTACGACTGGCTACACGGCTACTTCACAGATGAAGAGCGTCAGCAAGTTCAAGATGCTTTGATTGAGCGTCTAGACGAAATCATGCACCACCTGAAAGTGACGGTTGATCTATTGAACAACCCACTAAACAGCCACGGTGTTCGTTCTATCTCTTCTGCTATTATCCCAACGTGTATCGCGCTTTACCACGATCACCCGAAAGCAGGCGAGTACATTGCTTACGCTCTAGAATACTACGCAGTACATTACCCACCATGGGGCGGTGTAGACGGCGGTTGGGCTGAAGGTCCTGACTACTGGAACACGCAAACTGCATTCCTAGGCGAAGCATTCGACCTATTGAAAGCATACTGTGGCGTAGACATGTTCAATAAAACATTCTACGAAAACACAGGTGACTTCCCGCTTTACTGCATGCCTGTTCACTCTAAGCGTGCAAGCTTCTGTGACCAGTCTTCAATTGGTGATTTCCCAGGTCTAAAACTGGCTTACAACATCAAGCACTACGCAGGTGTTAACCAGAAGCCTGAGTACGTTTGGTACTACAATCAGCTTAAAGGCCGTGATACTGAAGCGCACACGAAGTTCTACAACTTCGGCTGGTGGGACTTCGGTTACGACGATCTTCGCTTCAACATCCTTTGGGATGCACCAGAAGAGAAAGCGCCATCAAACGATCCATTGTTGAAAGTGTTTCCAATCACTGGCTGGGCTGCATTCCACAACAAGATGACTGAGCGTGATAACCATATTCACATGGTATTCAAGTGTTCTCCGTTTGGCTCAATCAGCCACTCTCACGGTGACCAAAACGCATTCACGTTGCATGCTTTCGGTGAAACGCTAGCGTCAATCACTGGCTACTACGGTGGTTTCGGTGTTGATATGCACACCAAATGGCGTCGTCACACGTTCTCTAAAAACCTGCCATTATTTGGCGGTAAAGGTCAGTACGGCGAGAACAAGAACACAGGTTACGAGAACCACCAAGACCGTTTCTGTATTGAAGCGGGCGGTACTATCTCTGACTTCGACACAGAATCTAATGTGAAGATGGTTGAAGGCGATGCAACGGCATCTTACAAGTACTTCGTTCCTGAAATCGAATCTTACAAGCGTAAGATCTGGTTTGTTCAGGGTAAAGTATTCGTAATGCAAGACAAGGCGACACTTTCTGAAGAGAAAGACATGACTTGGCTAATGCACACAACTTTCGCAAACGAAGTGGCTGACAAATCTTTCACTATCCGTGGCGAAGTAGCGCACCTAGACGTAAACTTCATTAACGAGTCTGCTGATAACATCACTTCAGTTAAGAACGTTGAAGGCTTCGGCGAAGTTGACCCATACGAGTTTGAAGATCTTGAAATTCACCGTCACGTTGAAGTGGAATTCAAGCCATCGAAAGAGCACAACATCCTAACGCTTCTTGTTCCTAATAAGAACGAAGGCGAGCAAGTTGAAGTATCTCACAAGCTTGAAGGCAACACGCTACTGATTAATGTTGACGGCGAAACGGTTTCAATTGAATTGTAATCTGCTGAAGTAACAGAAGCGATATATTAAAAACTCCGGGCGAAAGCTTGGAGTTTTTTAGTTTGTGGGGTGAAAAGGGCAGCACTGTTAGTTTGGGCGAGACTGGCGATGCTGCATAGCAGTTTAAAGGCATCACAGTTTATACACATCGCAGGTTACACAGCTGTGTCACAAGCCTCAATTAAAGTGTATTCACACACGCTCAAACAGCGCGACAACTGCATTTGCTCGGCATCTCAATGCCAAACCAATCGATACAGGAGCAATATCAGGTAAGGGGTTAGTGAATTACGCAGATTAAGGGAGAGGGATGTTCCCGACAAGTTTGAGTGCTTGTTTACAGTGAATGCTCTTAGTCATTGACGGCTTTAATACTAACTACGTTAGTACTGACTGAAAAAAGAAGCAGTGAGTTAACAATAGTTAGAGGCGTGGCTTATTCTTAATAATCGTATGACATTTAACGTATGTTATTTCATCAATCGACGAATTTTTGAGTGGGATATCGTTCCTCAAAGTACAAAGCGTGACCATATTCTCCCGTAAAGTGAATCCCCGTCACAACTTGCGTCTAAGCATCGAAGGATTACCCTAAAACTATTGCGTAACGGAAAAGACGTCGTTATTATAATGACCATATAATCATACAATACTATATTTGGAGTTTGAACATGACTAAACCTGTAATCGGTTTCATTGGCCTAGGTCTTATGGGCGGCAACATGGTTGAAAACCTACAAAAGCGCGGCTACCACGTAAACGTAATGGATCTAAGCGCTGAAGCTGTTGCTCGCGTTACAGATCGCGGCAATGCGACTGCATTCACTTCTGCTAAAGAACTAGCTGCTGCAAGTGACATCGTTCAGTTTTGTCTTACAACTTCAGCTGTTGTTGAAAAAATCGTTTACGGCGAAGACGGCGTTCTAGCGGGCATCAAAGAAGGCGCAGTACTAGTAGACTTCGGTACTTCTATCCCTGCTTCTACTAAGAAAATCGGCGCAGCTCTAGCTGAAAAAGGCGCGGGCATGATCGACGCACCTCTAGGTCGTACTCCTGCACACGCTAAAGATGGTCTTCTGAACATCATGGCTGCTGGCGATATGGAAACTTTCAACAAAGTTAAACCTGTTCTTGAAGAGCAAGGCGAAAACGTATTCCACCTAGGTGCTCTAGGTTCTGGTCACGTAACTAAGCTTGTAAACAACTTCATGGGTATGACGACTGTTGCAACTATGTCTCAAGCTTTCGCTGTTGCTCAACGCGCTGGTGTTGATGGCCAACAACTGTTTGACATCATGTCTGCAGGTCCATCTAACTCTCCGTTCATGCAATTCTGTAAGTTCTACGCAGTAGACGGCGAAGAGAAGCTAGGTTTCTCTGTTGCTAACGCTAACAAAGACCTTGGTTACTTCCTTGCTCTTTGTGAAGAGCTAGGTACTGAGTCTCTAATCGCTCAAGGTACTGCAACAAGCCTACAAGCTGCTGTTGACGCAGGCATGGGTAACAACGATGTACCAGTAATCTTCGACTACTTCGCTAAACTAGAGAAGTAATCGACTTACGACCTCGCTAGGGTATTGTCTGTCTTTTAGGCGGCGATACCTCAGCGAGGTTCGTTTTTATCTGCACAAGCTTGATCTATAAGCCCGTTTGATCTCAAATTCCGCTTTATCCTCGTTCCTCGTTTTATTCTAAATACTCGCTTGCTCCAACGGTTTCACTCTCCTTCGTAAAGCCCGCTACCATCAGTATTAATTTTCTCGTTCTACTCTTTTTGCTTCTTGTTGTTCTGTCTAATCAAAACTCTATCTGTTTCAACTTTCATTCAATCTCGGTTTTCCATACTGCATAGCTGCTTGTTGACACTTAACGCCTCCAGAAACTCTTCGTTCTAGACGTGCTCTGTTAGGCATCAGCTGACTCTCTATTTTCACATGATCAAATATCTAATACCGAGACTAATGCGTGATAGTTCGTAGTGTAGATCGATAACCAAAACCCGAAGCGATAATCACAAAACAAAAAAAAGCCCACACAGCTGGTGACTATGTGGGCGTATTCGGACGAGCCGTCTGAAAAAACGAATGAACAATTTAAGTGAAGTACCGCTTAACGAGATCCCCCGACAGTTTCTACGTTAACCATGTTCAATGACCTTAAAGCGAGACGCTTCAATTTCCACTTTGAATTGCACAAAAGCATTCAGAAAGAACTTAAGTTATGATTCAAATACACCATAACTTAAGGCTTATTGTATTACAAATAAATTTTAAGATTAAATGCCTTTAGTGAATGGTTGGTTCGTAAAAATGTGACTTAAGGCTCACTTTCCTAGTCAGATGACCGAAAGTGATATAAATAATTTGAGTAGAGGCATTATCGGCGAAGTTGTGAGGTAATTATCTGAAAGTTGATCAGTTTTGATTGGCTAATCATTCCTTTCTAATCACGTTAAAAGTTCAAACTCATAAATGATACCTATGTCACAGGGTGGTTTTAGCCAGTTTTGATATATCAAGATCGCTCACAGAAAGTGCAGACAATTAAACATACAATATTAATTAAATTGATGGTTGTGACGATGGAACGGCATGAACAAGTTTTGCTTCCCGTATCTTCGAATATCTAAAAAATGACCATTTCATTCGGATGAAAATAATAGACATAGGTTGATATGGATGATGAGTTTTATGAATTCAAAATTGTCTCTAGGGTTTAAAGGAAAATTGATTTTAATGGTGGCGATCGTCAGTTCTAGTGCCTTGGCATTTACTAACTGGTTCACGCTTAACTTGGCGACTGATCAGGTAAACCAAACGATTTATAACGAGATTGATCACTCGCTAACGATAGAAATTAATCAGATTGAAAGTACCGTTCAGCGCACCATAGATACGGTCAATTCCGTTGCACAAGAGTTCATGAAATCCCCATACCAAGTGCCAAATGAAGCTCTGATGCATTACGCGGCTAAGCTCGGTGGCATTGACAAAATTGTGGTGGGTTTTGACGACGGCCGTTCTTACACTTCTCGTCCTTCAGAGTCTTTCCCTAACGGTGTTGGAATCAAAGAAAAATACAACCCAACAACTCGCCCTTGGTATCAACAAGCGAAATTGAAATCAGGTTTATCTTTTAGTGACCTGTTTTTCACTAAGAGTACTCAAGTGCCTATGATTGGTGTGACTTACTCATACCAAGATCGCGTGATCATGGCGGACATTCGATTCGATGATTTGGAAACTCAACTCAAACAGCTAGATAGCATCTACGAAGCGAAAGGTATCATCGTGGATGAGAGAGGGATGGTTGTCGCATCCACAATAGAAAACGTGCTTCCACAGAGCAATATCTCTTCTGCTGACGCCTTAATGAAACTCAACAAGGCCATCGAACGACCAGATCAATTCATTGAAGGTGTGATTGATGGTAATCAGCGAATCTTGATGGCTAAAAAGGTCGATATTGGCAGCCAGAAAGAGTGGTACATGATTTCAAGTATTGACCCTGAACTCGCGCTCAATCAGCTGAATGGTGTGATGTCGGATGCTCGAATGTTGATTATCGCCTGTGTATTGGGATCGGTCATATTGATGATTTTACTCCTGAATCGTTTCTACCGCCCAATTGTGTCACTACGTAAAATTGTTCACGACCTTTCTCAAGGTAATGGTGACCTGACTCAAAGGCTTGCCGAGAAAGGTAATGACGACCTAGGACACATCGCCAAAGACATCAACTTGTTCATCATTGGCCTTCAAGAGATGGTTAAAGACGTGAAATTCAAGAACTCGGATCTTGATACCAAGGTATTAAGTATTCGAGAAGGCTGCAAAGAAACCAGCGATGTATTGAAAGTTCATACCGATGAAACGGTTCAAGTAGTCTCTGCGATTAATGGATTGTCTGAAGCTTCAAGTGAAGTAGAGAAGAACTCACAGTCAGCAGCAGAAGCCGCGCGAGATGCGGCCGTGTTTAGTGACGAGACTAAGCAAATCAACACAGTGACAGAAACGTACATCAGTGATCTTGAGAAACAAGTTTGCACGACGTCGGATGATATTCGTTCTATGGCCAATGAAACACAGAGCATCCAGTCGATAGTGTCTGTGATTGGTGGCATTGCTGAGCAAACCAACTTGCTTGCGTTAAATGCATCTATAGAGGCGGCGAGAGCTGGCGAACATGGTCGAGGTTTTGCTGTGGTGGCTGACGAAGTCCGTGCGCTAGCAAACCGAACTCAAATCAGTACCTCTGAAATAGAAGAGGCGCTGTCTGGGTTGCAGTCGAAATCAGATGGTTTGGTCAAATCGATTGAGTTAACGAAGAGCAATTGCGAGATGACTCGTGCTCAAGTTGTCCAAGCGGTAAACATGCTAGCGAAGCTAACGGAACAGATGGAAACTGTGAGTCGTTTCAACAACGATATTTCAGGATCTTCTGTTGAGCAAAATACGCTGATTCAGAGTATCGCTAAGAACATGCATAAGATTGAAAGCTTCGTTGAGGAACTCAATAAGCTAAGCCAAGATCAATTGACAGAGTCGGCTGAAATCAAAACACTGAATGGCAGCGTTAGCGAGCTAATGAGTAGCTTTAAAGTCTGACGTTTCTATTAATAAACACTAAAAATCAATGCGTTAATTTTGTTTTTTAGCCTGAGAGCCACTCCAAACCTATCGAGTTTAGAGTGGCCTTTCTGCGTTGTTTTTGTCTCTAAACTCTCGGCAAAAACGGTTCATATCGCCTCATTTGCCGCATCTCACATTCTGATAAATAGATAATTGACATAAAATAGTACAAATATACATTGTCACTCTACTCTTATGGATAAGTGAGATAAATGTGAATAAGCCAATCCTCATCGTCGCGCTCGCTTCGCTCACCTATGGCTGCGGTGGAAGCAGTTCAAATAGCTCAAGTGATAGCAATGACCCTTCTGATAACACCAGTCCAGGAACGTCTTATGGCGTTGTTGCGCCTTATGATATTGCTAAGTACCAAAACATCCTTTCCAGTTCAGACCTTCAGGTATCGGATCCTAACGGAACGGAGGGTAACAAAACCTCTGAAGTGAAAGATGGCGATTTCGATGGTTACATCAGTGATTACTTTTATGCGGATGAAGAGACGGAAAACCTAATTTTTAAAATGGCGAACTATAAGATGCGTTCAGAGGTTCGTGAGGGAGAAAACTTCGATATCAATGAAACGGGTGTAAGACGAAGCTTGTATGCGGAAATAAGCTTACCTGATATCGAGCATGCAATGGCGAGTTCACCTGCCGATCATGATGAAGTGACGTTGCTGCAGATACACAATAAAGGCACTGATGAGAGTGGCACGGATTACATTCCTCATCCGTTATTGCGTGTGGTGTGGGAGCAAGAGAGGGATGGACTCACAGGACATTACTGGGCTGTTATGAAGAACAATGCGATTGACTGTAGCAGTGCTGCTGATTCTTCGGATTGTTATGCCACTTCATACAATCGTTACGATTTAGGTGAGGCGGAACTGGACAGCTTTACCAAGTTTGATCTTTCTGTTTATGAGAACACACTGTCGATCAAAGTAAATGATGAAGTAAAAGTGAATCAAGATATCGCGTATTGGCAACACCTGTTGAGCTATTTCAAAGCGGGTATCTATAACCAATTCGAGAATGGTGAAGCGACTGCTTACTATCAGGCGCTGAGATACACTACCACTCAAATTGATGGGTCAAACGATTGGGACATTAATGATTGGAAGCTGACCATTCCGGCAAGTAAAGATACTTGGTATGGAAGCGGTGGTGATAGTGCTGCTGAGTTAGAGCCGGAACGTTGTGACTCGAGTAAAGATCTGCTTTCAAATGACAGCGACGTGTACCACAGCGATATTAACCTGTCTTACTTCAATGCAGATGAAGGAAGAATGCACTTTAGAGCGGATATGGGATACGGCACCTCTACGCAAAACTCTAGCTATATTCGCTCTGAGCTCAGAGAGCTATACCAAAGCAGTGCTCAACCAGATTGCAGCACCAGCGATGAAGATACAAGTTGGTATTTAGACGACACCAGAACCAACACAACCAGTCACGAGTTAACCGCCACTCTGAGAATCGAGGACTATCCGAACATTAATAACCAAGACCCGAAAGTGGTGCTTGGGCAAATACACGGCTGGAAGATTAATCAAGCCCTAGTGAAGCTGCTTTGGGAAGGTGAGGGTAAGCCAGTACGCGTGATTCTGAACTCCGACTTTGAACGAAACAACCAAGACTGCGGTTATTGCGAACCGTTCAGTGTTGAGTTAGGTACTTATTCGGCCAGTGAAGAATGGCGATATACGATACGTGCCAACCAAGACGGTGTGTACTTAGCAACCCATGACTTAGATGGAACCAACACAGTTTCTCATTCAATCCCTTGGGGACAAGATTACACCGACAAAGATGGGGACACGGTGTCGTTAACATCAGATTGGACATCGACAGATATTGCTTTCTATTTCAAAGCGGGCATCTATCCACAATTTAAACCTGATAGCGACTATGCTGGTGAGGTGTTCGATGTGAGCTTTAGTTCTCTTAGAGCGGCGCATTATTGAGTTTCCTGGGAGTTGAATGCGATCACTGATGCTTAAATAGCTTCACTACTCCTTGAATAGCTAGAACGGTAACTTAAAAGGCCACATTGGGTTACAACAATGTGGTCTTTTTACGTTCTGAGAGGAGGGAGGTAATCGTTAGATCTTACTGTTGAAATAACGGATTCACTGGATTCAAAACCTGTTATTTCAGCTGGGGTGCTTTGGTATTGCTAGCCTATTTCGCATTCAATTTTTTTATATATTGTTTTTATCAATAGGAAGTGTGATCCAGTTAAAGTATGGAAAAATCGGAAAGTGTTCCCAGTCTCATTTATTCAATGAAATGTTTTATTTGTATTATAAGATTACGTAATATTTTCATGTTATCGCAAATGCTGAGAGGGGAATCGCCTTATAGCTCGTGTTTGCTGATTTAGCTTTCACTTACGAATGCTGTCTTTGTATTATAATAATGGATTAAATATGAAACAAATTACTCTAAAAACCTTACTCGCTTCTTCTATTCTACTGGCGGTTGGTTGTGCGAGCACGAGCACGACGACTGCTGATTTTCCAAATAACAAAGAAACGGGTGAAGCGCTTCTAACGCCTGTTTCAGTTGCCGCTAGTAGCCATGATGGTAACGGCCCAGATCGTCTTATTGACCAAGATCTAACAACACGTTGGTCTTCAGCGGGTGACGGTGAGTGGGCAATGCTAGATTATGGTTCAGTTCAAGAGTTTGACGCTGTTCAAGCATCATTCAGTAAAGGCAATGAGCGCCAATCTAAGTTTGATATTCAAGTGAGTGTCGATGGTGAAACCTGGACGACGGTACTTGAGAACCAACTGAGTTCTGGTAAAGCTATCGGCCTAGAGCGTTTCCAATTTGAGCCTGCGGTGAAAGCTCGTTACGTAAGATATGTTGGTCACGGTAACACCAAAAACGGTTGGAACAGTGTGACTGGATTAGCCGCAGTTAACTGTAGCATTAACGCATGTCCTGCTAGCCATATCATCACTTCAGATGTAGTAGCTGCAGAAGCAGTAATTATCGCTGAAATGAAAGCGGCAGAAAAAGCACGTAAAGCTGCACGTAAAGATCTACGCTCTGGTAACTTCGGCGTAGCAGCGGTTTACCCTTGTGAGACTTCTGTTAAATGTGATACGCGCAGCGCACTACCAGTTCCGACAGGCCTACCAGCAACACCCGTTGCAGGTAATGCACCGAGCGAAAACTTCGACATGACTCATTGGTACCTGTCTCAACCATTCGACCATGACAAAAATGGCAAGCCTGATGACGTGTCTGAGTGGAACCTTGCAAACGGTTACCAGCACCCAGAAATTTTCTACACAGCGGACGATGGCGGCCTAGTATTTAAGGCTTATGTGAAAGGTGTACGTACCTCTAAAAACACTAAGTACGCACGTACTGAGCTTCGTGAGATGATGCGTCGTGGTGACCAGTCTATTAGCACTAAAGGTGTTAACAAGAACAACTGGGTATTCTCAAGCGCACCTGAATCTGATTTAGAAGCTGCGGCAGGTATTGATGGCGTTCTAGAGGCGACATTGAAAATCGACCATGCAACAACAACGGGTAATGCGAATGAAGTAGGTCGCTTTATCATTGGTCAGATTCACGATCAAAACGATGAGCCGATTCGTTTGTACTACCGTAAATTGCCAAACCAACCAACGGGTGCAGTTTACTTTGCACACGAAAGCCAAGACGCAACAAAAGAGGATTTCTACCCTCTAGTGGGCGATATGACGGCTGAAGTGGGTGAAGATGGTATCGCGCTTGGCGAAGTGTTCAGCTACCGTATTGACGTTAAAGGCAACACGATGACTGTTACGTTAATGCGTGAAGGCAAAGATGACGTTGTACAAGTGGTTGATATGAGCAACAGCGGTTACGACGTAGGTGGCAAATACATGTACTTCAAAGCCGGTGTTTACAACCAAAACATCAGCGGCGACCTAGACGATTACTCACAAGCGACTTTCTACCAACTAGACGTATCGCACGATCAGTACAAAAAGTAATCGAACCGAATAACACTTAATATTTAAGTTATCGCAATAGCCTCCAGCCTCAGGGTTTGGAGGCTTAATTATATGGTCCGCCTCACTCTCAAGCCCTTAAGCTTAGAGTAGGCTCTCAGAATGAGGTGAACCATATGTCTTCTATTCATATTTTAGGTATCGACCTAGGTAAACATTGCTTCCATGCTATCGCACATAACCGTTGTGGCGCCGTTGTGGCG
>NZ_JAKEUP010000024.1:0-57595 GCF_022397895.1 Vibrio sp. Isolate33 | reverse complement strand
TGCCAAATAACCGAGGTTATTTGTATTGGTCACTCAGTTCATTGAAATCATTTTGATTCCGAAGAATCTGTTTTATCTAACGATAAAACGTTTTGATATTCATCAACGAGTGCCCACACAGATTGATAGGTTTAAATTGTTAAAGAGCTCTAGCGTTTTGTGATTCACATCTCAGTCGCTAGGGGTGCGTACTATACCTGCACCACTTTGAGAGTCAAGGGTTATTTTCAAACTCTTTTTCTCTACCGATTTCGCTGTGCGACTTTCGTCTCACTCCGTGTCGGTGAGGCGGCATTATAGAGAGATTGAAGGGGAGCACAAGGGCTTTTTGAAATAAAAGTTTTGTTCGCCTAAAAAGCCACCAGATCCGCATTTTTCGAATAAAAACTAAACATTTGAGACGTATCACAGCAATACATTGGAAAAATGGAAGCCATGAACGTAAGATTCATGTGTCTATTTTGTTAATGGTAGATGCGTCTATTTCGTTTATTAATATGTAGTATTCTGATATGAACTCAAAAAAATCGATGTTGTTAATTGTCGCACTGGCTGTACTAGGCGGCATTGTTTTCTCTCAGGTAGATATATCGCCTGCAATTACCTTTATCCTTGGTGTCTTGGCTTCCGCTTTTGTTGTTAACTTTTCAAGCACCGACTCAAAATCAGATTCAGAACCTAAGGCTTCAACAAAAACACTTTATGTGGGTAACCTTCCATACAAAGCAAACGAATCACATGTGCGTGAATTATTCTCAGAGCATGGTGAAGTCTTTGCGGTGCGTTTAATGAAAGACAAACGCACTGGTAAAAGAAGAGGCTTTGGATTTGTTGTTATGGCAAGTAATGATGTGAATCATGCAATCTCTGCCCTTAATGATAAAGATTACATGCAACGAACTTTAAAAGTACGTGTTGCAAATGATCCTAAACATCCTGAAGCGGACGAATCTGAACTGAGCTAAACCCTAACTGCTTTAACATGCTATTTAGTGCACTTTCTTTTTTAGGAAGTGCACTACAAAAAACCTCACGTACTCCCCCCTCTTTATTATCACTTTCCAAATCCAATAAATCTTGCACTCGCTTGGCGATCGCTTTACCAGAATCAACCAATAAAACATTGCTACCTAGGACCTGTTGAATCTCTGACTTTATCAATGGGAAATGTGTGCACCCTAAAACGGCCACATCAATAGTATTGAGCATCGGTTGAAGGATTTGCTGCAACTCTTGAAGATTAATCGCCTCACCTCTGAGTTTCTCTTCAGCCATATCCACCAGCCGAGTAGAGCCTAAAAGCTCGACTCTTTTATTACTCGAGAAGTTTTTGATTAAGTCATGCGTGT
The DNA here is from genome assembly GCF_022397895.1 of Vibrio sp. Isolate33. NCBI lineage: Bacteria > Pseudomonadati > Pseudomonadota > Gammaproteobacteria > Vibrionales > Vibrionaceae > Vibrio > Vibrio sp. Isolate33. The sequence continues at coordinate 56,246 of NZ_JAKEUP010000024.1, read as the reverse complement.
ATTGACGAGTGATCGTTGCCGGAGTAGCAATAAGACCAACCGCTTTATTAGCAAGCAGGGATGCAGGCTTAATTGCCGGTACAACACCGACAATAGGGATAAGGTTATTGGCTCTGAGTGTCGGTAAGACAATCGTGCTCGCCGTATTACAAGCTATCACTACAATATCAATCGCGTGACTAGCCACAAAACTGGCCACGATACTTTGAACTCTGCGAATGAGCACTTGCTGGTCGAGTTCACCATAAGGATAAGCCTCGTTGTCGAATACATAGATATAGTTATGATTCGGTAGTAACTGACTTATCTCTTTATATACAGATAGACCACCCACTCCAGAATCAAAGACCAATATATTTTTTTGTAGACTATCCGACACAGCGATTACCTATAATAAGTTTCGTTGCAATGATACTCCTTCGCTTAGTTTTCGCCAATCCTCACTCTATATAATGCAAGCTTGATAGCGTTGATGAACAAAACGCTCACCTTGTTCTACATTTTCTAACTCTATCTTAATCTTTCCTTTAAAACACGGCGCTGACGTGACTAGGGTATGGAACTCACCGTCTTCACCACATGGATCGACATGACTCGGTAAACTGTCTATTAGTTCTGACGTGTATTTCTGTCCACAGTAGCTCTTATCCAATGCGTCGCTATCAACCGTGACGAGAAAGGTTTCGATTCCTCTGTTTATTATCTCACTAGCTAGAACCTGACTACTCTCTCCCAGAAGAGGAAATACACACTCCCAACCCGCAGGCTCTATATAGCTTTTTCGGTAGTCGGCTATTCCGTTACAAAACATATCGCCAAATGCGACCGCATCAATTGATAAGCCAGACCCTTTCAATGCTGAGACAATCGTACTTTGGTAAATCTCATTGCTTGGGAACACTTCTGGAAGCTCTATGGTGATGAGGGGCAAACCGATTAATTGCGCTTGCATGGCAACCACATCAATAGGAGTTACCTGGAAGGGGACTTCATCTCCAACATACGTAGTATAGAGAGCAACAACTTCATACTCGATACTCTCAAGCAAACGCTCTAGGGTTAAGGTGGAGTCTTTACCTGAGGACCAGCTTATGACGACTTTCTTTTTCATTGATATACCCAATAAGAAAAAACCGCCCGAAGGCGGTTTAGGTGTTAATTAGAATTGGTAAGTAGCATTCACGTAATATGTACGCTCTGGTGATGGGTATCCACCAGCAGTCTCGTATTCTTCGTCAGTTAAGTTATCCACTCGACCATTTAAAGTAAGGTTTTCATTCGCATAGTAGTTCACTGAAACATCAAACAAGCTATACGCTGCGAGATCTTCAGAGAAGTCCGGTCTCTCACCTACATATTGGTAACCAAGTGAAACATCAACCTCATCGAAACTAGCCACTGCATTATACTTGTAAATCTTCTTAGCTCGGCGTATCAGTTGCTCACCAGATTGATCTTCTGGATCTTGGAAGTTAGCGCTCACTTGGTGATTAATAAAGCTAGTATCAAATCCAACGACCATTTCCACACCACGTAGTTGGCTTTCGCCATCGGTATTGTAGTACTTATTTGTCGCATAGTTGTAATCAATTAAGTCTTCAACGTTCGTGTCATAGCCAGTAATCGACCAATCAACATCCTTGATTAAGCCACCAAAAGTCAGCTCGAATGAATCTGCCTTTTCAGCTTCTAACTGTGCATTACCGTAGTAGCTGTATAGTTGATATAAGTTAGGTGCCTTGAAAGATGTGCCATAAGCTGCTTTCACGACAAGCCATTCAGCATAACGATAGCCTAACCCAGTGTTGTAAGTGGTTTCGGCACCAAACTGTTCATTGTCATCCACGCGAAGGCTCAGTTCGCCAAACACTTTATCCGCATCAGCGTTTAATGCTGCAAAGTATGCAACATTCGTTCTGTCATATTCAGTATTCGAAGGCTTCACAATATAAGCCTCATCACGCCAATCTACACCGCCGCTTAGAGTCAGTGCCGAAGTCAGTTGGTATGAATTCACCCATTGAACATTTAGCTGTTCAAGCTCATCAGATGTTGCTGACGCTGAGTTCTTGCCTAAAGACTGTTCGTAGTTCCAGTTATCTTGATTCTGATAGTTAACGAGGAAATCAGACTTAAGTTCACTGCCACTATATTTAACCCCAGCAGCAAAGGTAGAATTCTGAACTTCTGCCTCTTTGTAAGAGTGGACAGGTGCTCCTGTAATATAATCAACATACGAACCATCATATTGAGAGATAGTCTCGAACATGCGGAAGTTAGCAAAACCACTCCATTGCTGATCAAAGTTATGAACATAACCAATTAGTGCGTTGCGCGATTCAAAACCATGGCGGTCACCATCATTTATTCCAGGCATTGGATGAACGTTGTATCCCTCATCGGAATCATAACCAACAGACACGTTCAAGTGACCATTTTCACCGACCTTAGTACCACTAACAAAGCTCAGCTCTTGGTAATCTAGGCTTCCTAAACCTGCACTTACCGCCGTTTTTTCATTATCAGAGTTTGCAACAGTAATAATGTTGATAACACCGCCGATAGCTTCTGAGCCATACATAGCGGCACGAGCTCCTCGAACGTATTCCACTCGGTCAACGAATGTAATTGGTAACTGACTAAAATCGACACCACCCTTTGCAGCTCGCGCAAAACGAATACCATCAATGAGAACAAGCACTTGGTCAGAGTTAGCACCACGAACAAAGATCGAAGCTTGCTGTCCTCGGCCTCCATTTTGTGAAACCTGAATACCCGTTAAGCGTCTAAACACATCTGTTAGAGACTTAGCTTGAATTCGATCGATGTCTTGGCGTGTTACTACTTCTACTTGAGCGACAACACTTTCCGTGCTTTGCTCAAAACGGTTAGCCGTAACCACCATGGTTTCGTCGGCAGAGGCTTCTTGGGCGTGTAAATTGGAGATAGGTGAAAGCAGCGATGCTACAGCAATCGCTAAAAGGGATTTGTTCATGTTGTTATCCTAAATCGCGTAAATTCCTACCAAACCACATCTTATGGTTTAGCTACTGGCAGGTATTCGGACTCAAGAGCACAACCTTATGGTTACCTTATATTCGACTTCCCACAAAAAGCTATTTGCAGTGTCTTATGAATACTTGTTCTCTTTTACCGCTGCGCGTCAGTTCTGGATTCACACCAGATTCCCTCTTCAGCCATCTATACATCTAAATGGCACCAGCTTGCCGAAGATAGTATTGACCTCTGAATCATTTGTCTAGTCTAAGATAGTTATAAGCTATAGTTTTCATGGCCTATTTACACTGATTAGCTCTCAACACTGGACAAGCGCCTGTGATTGAATAAAATCTGCGCTCTTGATTTAAAAGCACGACAGCAAAAGGCATAACAATGGCGAATTTAGATGTAAACCCGCAACGCTACCAAGAACAACTGGCAGAAAAGACTGAGCGTCTTACTGAAATGTTCTCAGAATATAATGTGCCTGAGCTGGAAGTGTATGAATCTCCAGAACAACACTACCGCATGCGTGCTGAGTTCCGTGTGTGGCATGAAGGTGACGATATGTATTACGTCATGTTCAATCAAGAGACCAAAGAAAAATACCGCGTAGACCAATTCCCTGCAGCTAGTCGTCTCATCAACGACTTAATGCCTTTGTTAGTCGATGCAATGAAGGACAACTATTCTCTACGCCACAAGCTATTCCAAGTAGATTTCCTTTCTACACTAAGCGGCGAAATTTTGGTGTCACTGCTTTACCACCGTCAATTGGGTGAACAGTGGATTCAAGATGCTAAAGCACTTAAACAGCAATTAAACGATGAAGGTTTCAATCTAAACCTGATTGGTCGTGCTCGTAAGATGAAGATCGTTTTAGACCGTGATTACGTTATTGAGAAACTAGACGTAAATGGCGATAGCTACATCTACCAACAAGTAGAAAACAGCTTTACTCAACCAAACGGAAAAGTAGCAGAGAAAATGTTGGAATGGGCTGTCGACTGTACTCAAGACAGCAAAGGCGACTTGCTTGAGCTGTACTGTGGTAACGGTAACTTCTCATTAGCATTGGCACAAAACTTCGAGCGTGTACTGGCAACAGAACTAGCGAAGCCATCAGTAGAGTCAGCGCAATACAACATTGCAGCCAACAAGATTGAAAATGTTCAGATTATTCGTATGTCTGCGGAAGATTTTACCGTAGCAATGGAAGGCAAGCGTGAGTTCCGTCGTCTACAGCAAGCGAACATCGATCTTAAGAGCTACAACTGCAACACTATCTTTGTCGATCCACCGCGTTCAGGTATGGATGTTGATACTTGCAAGATGGTTCAAGGCTACGAGCGCATTATGTACATCTCTTGTAATCCTGAAACGTTGAAAGAGAACCTAGAGATCCTAAGCGAAACACACGATATCACTCGTTTTGCTCTATTTGACCAGTTCCCTTACACGCACCACATGGAAGCTGGCGTATTCCTAGAGCGTAAAGCGTAAGTCTCGCTTTCTAAATCTAAGTCAAACAGCAGATACAAAAAAACGAGCCCATTGGCTCGTTTTTTTATATTTCTAAATCAGCTTAAGCGGTTTTACCGATAAAGCCTAGTTTCTTACCTACCCATGCAAGAAGCAACATCGCGACAATAATCGCAAAGAAGTTTGAGCCAGCGTCAGGGTGTTGTGCCTTCACAAAAGCCGAATGGCCAAATGCACCTACAAAGAAGCAAGCTAAACCTACTAATGGAATATCTTCAGATACTGGGTTAGTTAGGTACTCTTGGTAAAGTGCTTGTACAGCCAAGACTAAAGCAATCAGTGGGAAAATAGAGAAGCCCACTTCGCTCATCGTTACCCAAGATAGCAGAGCATCACCACACACACCGGCAATAACAGCAAGTACGAGTGTCTTTCTTTCTGAACCACGGTTTACAGTATTATTTTCATTCGACATTATTCAATCCCGCCTTTTAATCGGTTACGTTCACGTTCTTTACGATACCAAAAAGCCCCTTTGGCCATCATTCGCAATTGCATGATCAAGCGTTCAGCCAGTTCATCTCGCTGACGTCGATCTAAATCTAATGCTTCTGCCCCTGAGTTGAAAACCAAGATAACGGAGGCTTCAGCTTGAGTAAAAGCTTCGTCTCGTGTCATGCCGGTTGTTATCAAATATTCGGTTAACTCAGCAGAGAAGTGCTGTATCTCACGAGCTACCGCCGCACGAAACTCAAACGAGGTTCCTGAGCGCTCTCGTAATAACAGTCTGAATACGTTTGGACTGCTTTCAATGAATTCCATAAAGGTTTCAACCGATGTGCGAATCACACTGCCTTCTTTTACTATGCGTTGCCTAGCTTGTCGCATGAGCTGGCGCAGTAGTAAGCCACCTTCATCAACCATGGTTAAGCCAAGCTCATCCATATCTTTGAAGTGACGATAAAAGGAAGTCGGTGCTATTCCAGCCTCACGAGCGACTTCTCTCAAGCTTAGGTTGGAAAAACTACGATCGGCACTGAGTTGGCTAAATGCTGCATCGATTAAGCTGCGACGAGTTTTTTCTTTTTGCTGTGCGCGAATGCCCATTGGTTTCATACTTTATCAATTTCTTCTTTTACAGCCTAAACAGGCATGTCTAATACTCTCTTCAATATAACGCGAATCACTTATTTATATAAGGCACTCTGGTTATATAAGACACTCAACACGCCTCTTTGTTCACGTACCGAAGTAAATACGTTCGAAGAAAAAATTTCAATATCCACACTGTCATTTGGAGACATACGACATACCAAATATTATTTTTTCGGTAACACTGCGTGATCTCACCGACTCTCTGATGCCCTTTTCATGTACCCAAGAACAGAATCAGTTAAAATCTCGCTAAAGCAATGTTAATCAAATATAACAAGGAAGATATCTATGCCACACTCCAACCACTTTGATGTAATCGTAATTGGTAGTGGCCCCGGAGGCGAAGGGGCAGCGATGGGATTAACCAAAGCCGGGTTGAACGTTGCAATCATTGAAAAAGAGAGCAGCGTTGGTGGCGGTTGTACCCACTGGGGAACCATTCCTTCCAAAGCACTGCGTCATGCCGTAAGCCGTATTATTGAATTCAATAACAACCCACTGTTTTGTCAGAACAACAAAAGCATTCACTCAACGTTCTCTAACATTCTGGGGCACGCGAAATCAGTCATCGATAAACAGACTCGATTACGCCAAGGCTTCTATGACCGCAACCAATGCACGTTGGTATTTGGTACTGCACGTTTTATCGATACCAACACTGTCTCGGTAATGCAAAGTGACGGTACTGAAGAACATTACAGTGCAGACAAATTTGTTATCGCGACAGGCTCTCGCCCTTACCAACCAGACAACGTCGACTTCCTGCATGAGCGTGTCTACGACAGTGACTCGATTCTTTCTCTTAAACACGATCCTCAACACATCATCATTTATGGTGCTGGCGTTATCGGTTGTGAGTACGCGTCTATCTTCCGCGGTTTAGGTGTCAAAACCGATCTCATCAATACTCGAGACCGCCTACTGTCATTCCTAGACAACGAAACTTCTGATGCGCTTTCTTACCATTTCTGGAACAGCGGTGTGGTAATTCGTAACGATGAAACCTTTGAGAAAATCGAAGGCACGGACGATGGTGTGATCATTCACCTAGAATCCGGCAAGAAAATGCGTGCGGATTGCCTACTGTATGCCAATGGCCGAACCGGTAATACCGATAAACTGAACCTTGGTGCGGTTGGCTTAGAGGCGGATTCTCGTGGACAAGTATCAGTAAACACCAATTACCAAACCAATGTGGACCATGTTTACGCGGTAGGTGATGTGATTGGCTACCCTAGCCTAGCGAGTGCGGCTTATGACCAAGGTCGATTCGTTGCACAAGCGATTGTCAAAGGTGAAGCTGAACGCCACCTTATTGAAGACATCCCAACTGGTATCTACACCATCCCTGAGATCAGTTCTGTAGGTAAAACCGAGCAAGAACTAACGGCTGCGAAAGTACCGTACGAAGTGGGACGTTCTTCATTCAAACACTTAGCTCGCGCTCAAATCGCCGGTAAAGATATTGGTAGCTTGAAGATTCTGTTCCACCGTGAAACCAAAGAGATTTTGGGTATCCACGTGTTTGGTGAGCGTGCTGCTGAAATCATCCATATCGGCCAGGCAATAATGGAGCAAAAAGGTGAAGCGAATACCATCGAGTACTTTGTGAATACCACCTTTAACTACCCAACGATGGCAGAGGCTTATCGTGTTGCAGCACTTAACGGACTTAATCGTTTGTTCTAAATAAAGAACCAACAGGAGTATTTGACCACCCATAGGCCAAATACATAAACAGCAAGCCATGAGCTTGCTGTTTTTATATAAGATACTGAATGATATGACGATGATAGCAATTAGATCATGATGTTCTAAATACCCCTTTACCTGTACAGCCTCATTTACTCTCCACAAACAGAGCCCTCAGAGCTAAGCGAGAAACTCCCCCTTCTTCCACTGAGAAACAAACAACACCCCAAGACCAATTCCGCGCATTGCCATAAAGCTCAGCATCGCCAGCCACAGAGCATGGTTTTCTAAGCTAGATGCTAGGAAGAAAATCGCGAAGAAACTGCAGGTCGCAACAAACATGCTATTGCGCATATCTTTACCCTTGGTTGCCCCAACAAAAATACCATCAAGTAGGAAGCACCACATAGAGACCAGCGGCATTGCGATTAACCACGGTAAATACACTTCAGCTTGGCTCTTCACGTCTGGGATTGTGGTGATCATATTAATCAAACTAGACCCTGCAATCGCGAACACGATAGTGAGTACCAAGCAAATATTGAAGCTCCAGAAAAAGGTGCCAATCAATGATTGGTTTAATTCATCTTTATCTTTCGCGCCAATCGCTTTACCGACCATGGCTTCCATCGCGTAAGCGAAGCCATCCATCCCATAAGAGATGATCATCAAAAAGCTCATCAATACCGCATTAGCCGCCACAACATCATCGCCAAAGCTTGCCCCTTGGAAAGTCATAAAAGTAAAAGTAGCTTGTAGACATAATGAGCGGAGAAAGATATCGCGATTCAGTTTTACGAAACGGCTCAAGCCTTGACTGGTTTTCTTAAGCAAATCCCACGGTGAAGGAAGTTGTCTCTTAATCCAGATTCGATAAACGCAGATTAAGCCAAACGTTAAGCCTGCATAATCAGCCATTACTGATGCCAACGCGGCACCTTCAACCTGCCACCCAAGACCAATAACAAATACGATATCCAAAACGATGTTGGTGATATTGGTGATAATCACCATCCACATTGGCGCTTTGGCATTTTGGGTACCAAGTAGCCAACCCAAAATCACAAAGTTAGTGAGCGCAGCAGGTGCACTCCATGCTCGGATTGAAAAATACTGCTGACCATAGTGTTTCACTTGATCACTGGCACTACTCAAAGAGAAAACCAGATCCGCAACCAAGCTATGCAAGAGTAAGAAGACACCAGCAAACCCTAAGGCCATGGTCACACCTTGCACAAACACCAAACCGAGCTGCTTGCCATCGCCTGCGCCATAAGATTGTGCTGCAAGCCCAGTTGTCGACATACGCAAAAAACCGAGCAGCCAGAAGGTCACGCTGATCATAGTTCCACCTAATGCCACACCACCGAGATACCATGAATGCTCCAGGTGACCGATAACCGCGGCATCGACTAAGCCAAGAAGTGGAACGGTAATATTGGAAAGAACCATCGGGATCGCGAGCAACAGCACTTGTTTGTGCATTGCTTGATTAGATAGCGTTTGAAAAATAGTTTGGGGATTAAATAACTTCACGATCACCTCTTTGATTAGAGGCGATAGTTTAACCTAGTGAGTAGGCTTTCACTATGTTGCGAGGTTTTGCTTATGGCGAGGTGGGCTTTAGTGATTTGTAAACTAAACCGTTGACACTACCATTTAACCAACACCAATTGTGGTGTTAAACGCTTTTTGACTTGAGAGATCTTGCACAATAATCGCTGCCATAATTTCCAACGATTACATTGCTGATCTAGTGGAGAAAAGGCTTTTACCCATTGCGTCCATGGTAACCAATTTAGAATGCTATCAACTGGGGAAGATAAGCCATGAGCATAGTCACCAGAACCAAGCTTTTTGCCTAGAGTGCTTGAGCTTTTGTCTCCCGCTAATACTAAACACGCATGTGCATGAGTAAAGTAGCGGCTCAGAGACTGAATAAAGTGCGCGGTCTGCTGTTCATTACAATCAAGCAGAGCATGTTCACACACCACCATCACCGATGCTTGCTCTGGGATATTAAGTTCATCTAACCAAGTTAAGTCGTCAACAGAGCCACACTCTAAACGATAGCGTTCATTTTTGTGGAACAAGCGTTGTCGCCAAAGCAGATTCTCGGTTACATCCAGCTCAACCCAATGACAGCGACCATTATCTAAACGGTAGAAACGGGTATCGAGCCCTGCTCCCACGTTAATAACCCAAGCATCTGGGTTATGAGATAAAAACTGTTGAATTTGAGAATCACAAAGTTGAGTCAGAGTCGCGTAAAGGAGTTGTTGTTGGTCGAGTTCACCGGTAAGGCATTCAGGTGCGAGTTGGCAACGCTTGCAGGCTTGAGCTGCAATAGGGTCATAAACTAAGCCATCGTCGGCAAGGCTTTCGCGGCTGCGAAACCAAAGATGTTGAACAAGATTCGTCGGAACTTGAAATTCTTGATGAGCAGACCCTTGAGCAGAAGAAGCCCTTTGATCAGAGGCGCGCGGCTTACGAGTAAGCGGCTTTGTTTGAGGTTTGGTTGGGTTTGGCATCATCATCTTCCTTGTATCTCGACAAAGAAGATGATAATGAATATCAATTACAATAACAAGTTATTGAGAATAAATATCAATAAGCTGTGTGTAATGACTACATCCAGTCGGTGTTACGAATGATACCAACAGCAAGGCCTTCAATAGACAAGTGTTGAGATTCAAGATCGACATGGATTGGAGAAAACTCTTCATTTTCAGCATGTAACAGCACTGTTGAACCTTTACGTTCTAGGCGTTTTACCGTTACATCATCGTCGACACGCGCCACGACAACCTGACCATCGCGAACATCTTGAGTTTTATGAACAGCCAGTAAATCACCATCCATAATACCGATGTCTTTCATACTTTCGCCATTTACACGAAGTAGGAAGTCAGCCTGTGGTTTAAACATGCCAGGGTCAACTTGGTAATGCATTTCTACATGCTCTTGAGCCAGAATAGGCTCACCAGCGGCAACCTGACCGATTAATGGTAAACCTTGCTCTTCGTTTGCTGCATCTTCAAGCAAAATACGAATACCGCGAGACGCACCCGGGATAATCTCAATCGCTTCTTTACGAGCAAGAGCTTTCAAATGTTCTTCTGCAGCATTAGCAGAACGGAAGCCTAGTTCACGCGCGATTTCTGCACGTGTCGGTGGCATACCGGAATCTTCGATCTTACCTTTGATAAGGTCAAAGACTTGTTGCTGGCGGGGCGTTAACGGCTTCATGATTCACCTGTCTTTTTATACAGTTGACTGTGAGTATATCCAGTAACTGAACAAAAGCAAAGCAATTGGTTGTTTTTAGTTCATTTTTAACGAATTACAAAAACAAGATCTCTAACCACACATAACCCGCGAGCGCCAAACAGATGAAAACGGCCGCTGAACCGACATCTTTCGCCATCCCAGATAACTCATGATGTTCGCTGCCAATTCGATCGACGACCGCTTCTATCGCGGTATTGATCAATTCAACCACCATCACCAACACAACCGACGAGATCATCAAGATTCGCTCTACTTGGCTTACGTCTAGGTAAAACGCCAACGGAATAAGCACCGCAGCCATAAACACTTCTTGTCGAAATGCGGCCTCGTTTTTAAACGAACTCGTGATGCCTTGCCATGAAAAGCCTGCCGCTTTCACGATACGTTTGAATCCGGTGTTTGATTTTTTCGCCATTTTTAACCCTATACTCAATCAGTCGATGAATGATTTTCCACAAACTTAACGGCAATATGACTATTTCCATTAAAAGGTTAGACCAGTTTCTGGTATTCTTGCATCGATTAAATTTACGCCTAGGCCTATCCCTATTTCACTCATAGGTTTTATCCTTTTCATCATAGAAATAGAGATACGCTTAAGCACATTGAAATAACTATTGAGGCAGTGAACCTATATGTCTTCTGGACAATCTTTTTCACGTTCATTAATGAAGCTACCTTTATCCGTTTTGGTAAAAGGCACATCAATCCCTTCAAACCCAGTTGAGGATTTGAACATTGATTTAGGCAAACCGATTGTATACGCCTTACCGTTTCGCTCAAGTGTCGACCTGCTGACGCTACAAAAGCATGCGTTGGAATTAGGCCTACCTGATCCATTAAGCAAGCTTGAAATAAGTGGCAAATCACTGCAACGCTACGTTTTTATCTCTTCTCGCAAAACACTGCTGCAAGACGATGATTATGTACCAAGCTCTTCTATTGAAGTTTTCTCTGAGCTGCTTTCACTGCATGCTGAAGACTCTGAGCTCGATGTTCAAGTTATCCCAGCCACAGTGCTGTGGGGACGTAAGCCTGGTAAAGAGAATAACCAGAAACCTTACCTACAAGCAATGAACGGCTTAGAGAAGTCTAAAGCGGTATTACTTGCAGGTCGCGACTGTTTAGTGCGCTTCAGCCCTGTGGTTTCTCTACGTTACATGGCTAACTCACACGGTACTGACAGCACCATCGCACACAAACTGGCGCGTGTAGCTCGAATCCACTTCTCTCGTCAAAAACTTGCTGCCTCTGGCCCTAACCTGCCAAGCCGCCAAGCACTGTTCGATCGCCTACTAAAATCAGAAGCGATCAAAAAGGCGATAGAAGACGAAGCGAAATCAAAGAACATCTCGATCGAAAAAGCGAGCAAAGAAGCTCAAGACATCATGGACGAGATCGCTGCGAACTTCTCTTACTCGCTGATCAAGCGTGGTGAGAAAATTCTTGGTTGGCTATGGAATAAACTGTACCAAGGCCTGCACATCAGCAACGCTTCAACGGTTCGTAAACTGGCGCAAGATGGTCACGAGATCGTTTATGTCCCTTGTCACCGTAGTCACATGGACTACTTGCTGCTTTCTTACGTGCTTTACCACGAAGGCATGGTACCTCCGCACATCGCTGCTGGTATCAACCTGAACTTCTTCCCTGCCGGTCCTATTTTCCGTCACGGTGGTGCGTTCTTTATTCGTCGTAGCTTCAAAGGCAACAAGCTGTACTCGACTATTTTCCGTGAATACCTAGCGGAATTGTTCGCTAAAGGTTACTCGGTAGAGTACTTCAGCGAAGGTGGCCGTTCTCGTACTGGTCGTTTGCTACAAGCTAAAACCGGCATGCTAGCGATGACAATCCAAGCAATGCTGCGTGGCATGAACCGCCCAGTCACACTTGTTCCTGTGTACATCGGTTACGAGCACGTAATGGAAGTCGCGACTTACGCGAAAGAGTTGCGTGGTAAGCGTAAAGAGAAAGAAAACGCGAGCCTAGTAATTCGTACTATCCGTAAACTGCGTAACTTTGGTAAGGGCTACGTGAACTTCGGTGAGCCGATTCAGCTAAACCAATATCTGAATGAGCATTCGCCAGAGTGGACTAAAGACATCGACCCAATGGGTACCAGCAAACCACAATGGATGGCTCCTGTGGTGAATGATCTTGCCACCAAGATGATGACGCACATTAACGATGCGGCCGCGACCAACGCACTGACACTGTGTGCAACGGCTCTGCTTGCGTCGCGTCAGCGTGCGTTGTCTCGTGACTCTTTGGTTTCTCAGATCAACTGCTACTTGTCTCTACTTAAGAATGTGCCTTACTCAGACACGTTCACGGTACCAAAAGACAGCGCAGAAGAGTTGGTAAAACACGCGGAATCATTGAACAAGTTCCTGATTGAATCCGATTCTATGGGCGACATCATTTCACTTGATCGTCACCAATCGATTCTGATGACTTACTACCGTAACAACATCATTCACTTGTTTGCTCTGCCGTCGTTAATTGCTCAGATGACCATTCGTCAGCGCGGCTTATCAATTGACGCAATTCAAGAGAACGTAGCTGCTATCTACCCGTTCTTGAAGAAAGAGTTGTTCTTAAGCTACGACGAAGATCAGCTTGAGACTGTGGTTGCGAACATCATTGATGAGCTTGTCAGCCAAGGCATGCTGATGGTGTCGGACAATGAAGTCACCATCAACCAATCGAACAGCCAAGCACTGATGCTACTAGGTCGTACGATCTCAGAGACGCTACAGCGCTACTCTATTGCTCTCAACTTATTGGCAGAAAATCCTGAACTGGATAAGTCTGATCTTGAGCAGAAGAGCCAGGACATCGCACAGCGCCTTGGTCGCCTACAAGGTATCAATGCGCCAGAGTTCTTCGACAAAGGTGTATTCGCATCGATGTTTGCAACGCTTAAGCAGCAACAGTATCTAGATAACGATGGTAACTGCGATTTAGAAAAGACTCAGCAATTCGCTAAGCTTCTTTACTCAATGCTTTACCCAGAAGTACGCTTGACGATTCAAGAGAGCATCCACCAAGTAGAGTAACCGCTTGGCAAGCTCGCTTTATTCGCTAGGCTAAACGATCAAAAAAGGCACCCGATGGGTGCCTTTTTATTTTTGTATTCTATTACTCTAACAACTGCTTACCAGAAGGTAATAAACAAGCCAACGGTGACTGCCATTCCAACGTAGTTGTTGTTCAGGAAGGCCTGGAAACATAAATCTCGGTCGCGATGACGCATCAGGTGTTGTTGGTACACAAACAAGCTACCAGCCACTAACAATGCCCAGTAGAAGGTATCACCCAGTTGGTAATGCATGCCCAGAGCAATCAACATCGCCAGTGTCACAAGTTGCAAGAAGCCAACAATCAGCTTATCGAAGCGCCCGAATAAAATAGCCGTCGACTTGATGCCAATTTTCAGATCATCGTCTCGGTCAACCATCGCATATTGCGTATCGTAAGCAATCGTCCACAGCGCATTAATAACAAAGATAAACCAGACCACACTTGGTAGTTCATTGGTTTGTGCTGCCCATGCCATTGGAATTGCCCAGCTAAACGCTAATCCAAGGAACAACTGTGGAAGGTGTGTAAAACGCTTCATGAAAGGGTAAATGAACGCTAAGCCAACGCCGATAAAAGAGAGCTTGATGGTTAGCGGGTTCATGGTGAGCACCAACAAGAATGAAACCACAGCTAGCACTAAAAATAAGATTATCGCTTCTTTACTGGAAACCAAACCTGAAGGTAATGGACGCTGCTTGGTGCGTTTAACGTGTCCATCAACTTTGCGATCGGCAAAATCATTGATCACACAGCCAGCTGAACGCATCAGTACCACACCGAGTACGAAAACAGCCAAGACATCCAAGTCCGGCATGCCTTGTGCGGCGATAATCAGCGACCATAACGTAGGCCAAAGAAGTAATAGGGTACCAATCGGGCGATTCATTCGCGTTAATTGCCAATACGCCTTCGCTTTGGTGGCAAGCATTTACACACTCTCCTTAGAGTAAATGGGTGATGTTGGTAAAAACAGTTCTGCCACAAGCATCGGTTTATGGTTCATCCATAATCGAGAACGACGGGCGAGCAATCGCTCATCGCCTGCGATAACCCAACCGACTTGCAGCGCATCTCGCTCCACGTTCTCAGCGCTGAAAACGGTTAATCCAAGCGGGACATTACCTTGTTGAGAAAGGTCGGAATGCTGATCTTCTAGCGTCACTCGGGGAATCAAGGTTCGACCTAACACCCACGGTTCGCCATCACCCTTTAAAATCACTTTACGCAGTAAGCAATCAAACGATGATAAAAGATGTTCCTCGTCTTGTTGTAGCCTTGAGCGTTCTACAACTTGATTATGAAGCAACTCAACAGACAGGTGCTGACAGCTCTTGCCCAACTTGCGGGAAAGAGAACCTTGCTCCATAAGCCACTCTTTGGTGGTTTCATTAGGAAAATCAAATGTTTCTGTACTTTGCCAATCTACATTCATTAACGAATTAAGATACAGCGATATTGGCTGATTCATACTAGTATTCAATAGGTGACTTTACACGTACAATAAAGCTTCAACTTTCGAACAAAATTAAAGCGTTCTTCGAATTGTAAACGTATTTAGATTTAGACCGCTCATTGTAACAAGACTAATGCGTTTCGAATATCGCGAATAAACTAAAGAAAAGTCACAAATATGCACAAACGTTATGTAGCCCAAATAATTCTTGCGATTACCCTACTATTTTCAGCATCAAGTTTCGCTGAAGAGGAATCGGCACCCAAACTCGCCTACTTCACGCTAGAGCCAGACCTGACCACCAATTTTTATACTAAAGGTAAAAAACTGGGCTACATTCAGGTTCGCCTCGATATCATGGTCGCGAACAGCAATGACCTAGCTGCTATTGAGCATCACCAACCATTAATCCGCGATGCCGTGATTGAATTACTTGGTAAACAAAACGAAGAAACGATTAAATCTCTGTCTGGTCGTGAAGATTTGAGAAAGACTTTGGTTGAACACCTCAACAAGATTCTGCTGCCTGAAACGGGCAAAACCCTGATCGCTGACTTACTGTTTACCAAGTACCTTTATCAGTAATGATGTAAAAACGAATCCCAATAAAAAAGCGGCTCATCTGGCCGCTTTTTTGTATCTATCGATTCTCGGTGACTAGCACGCTAGCTTGTTGCCGATTTCGGCGCTTTCATTGAATCCACAAAGCCGATAATCACACCTGCGACCAAACCTGCTAAGTGAGCGGTATTAGCGATAGCCATGAACGGCTGCATATACCCAAGTACCAACCACACCAACATAAAGCCGACGATCTGTCTTGGAATACCCAAACCAAGTTGCGGTGCTTTGGCGCCAACTACCCATAGGTAACCAACCAAGGCATACACTACTCCAGATAAGCCGCCGAAGTTCGCACCTTCCACCCAATACTGACCCGCGCCAGAAAGCGCAGAAGAGACAGCAAAGATCTGCAGTAACTTGAGGCCGCCTAACTTTTTCTCAATATCTCCGCCCAGTTGCCACCACCACAAGATGTTGAATGCTATGTGCATAACCGAGAAATGCAAAACAGCGTGACTGAGCCAGCGCCACAATTGCCATTGCTGTCCATCAACCGCTGGGAAATGTAAGGTATTAAAAATCGCCTGCCCGAAACCTATCTGTTGCAGAGCAAAAATCACCACACATACCAACATGATACTGAGTGTCACAGGGCCAGCTTTGGCTTTTATCATGCCCATGAAACTTGGCGTGTGATAATGGAAGTTGCTCTTTCTGGTCTCAGCCATGTCCCAAGACGCCGCTTGATAGCGCTTATGATTGGGTTCCGACAAGAAGCGATTGAGCTCAGCTTCGGTTTCAACCTGAAATTGACCATCAATAAGCCAAAGCGCAAAACGCCCTTCCCCCTCAGGAGACATCTGAATAGGGATCTGACGAGACGCCATATAATCAATAAATGCTTGAGCAAGACGTGGGTTGTCTAACACCATCAATCTAATCATTGGTACTTCCTATTCATGCTATGAGAGATGCTTGAAGCTTAAAGGTAATTAACCAGCAATCACAGGAAGTTCAGCACGGTGCCAAGCTTCGAAACCGCCATCTACACTATATACCTCTTCAAAGCCTTGGTTCACTAAATATTGTGCAGCACCTTGGCTACTAATACCGTGGTAACACATCACCAAGATAGGTTGCTCGAACTCAACCTCATCCATGAACGACACCATAGTATCGTTGGTAAGGTGGTAGGCTGTTTTTGAGTGCGCAACCGCAAAAGACTGCGGGTCACGTATATCGACAAGTCGAGCGTCGCCTTGTTCAATGAGGGCTTGAGCACCTTTAACGTCGATATGTTTAAACTGGTCCATGACTTTCTCTTTTTTATACTGATTTACTTTGCTGCCATTGTAACCTATCCCAAGGCTAACAATCACATCCACTTAATAAGGTTATCCACCAGCGATCACTTTTACACCATTTGTGGATAAATCTGTGAATTGCGTGAATAAAGTGCCTTTTCAAAAATAGATCCACAACATGTAGTAATGATCCTGATCTAACTGTGGGTTAACTAAAACATATCCCCACTCGAAAAACCCGTTCAAAGCCTTACTACACCCTGCTTTTAGACAGCTGACGAATAAACTTCTCACAGAGTTATCCACAAAATCATTTTGCAAATTTCGATCGCAAAACTTGAGAAATCGATCCAAAACAAAAAGGCCGAGATCTCTCGATCTCGGCCTTTTCAAAATTCAGTTATTTGCTAGCTACTATTAGAAACCAAATATTATTAGGAACTAAATGCTATTAGAAATCACCAACGGCTTGTTTCAGTTTCTTCATCGCATTCTTTTCTAATTGGCGAACACGCTCTGCAGAAATGCTGTAGGTATCCGCTAAGTCTTGTAGCGTTGCTTTGTTG
This sequence comes from Vibrio sp. Isolate33, assembly GCF_022397895.1. Taxonomy (NCBI): domain Bacteria; kingdom Pseudomonadati; phylum Pseudomonadota; class Gammaproteobacteria; order Vibrionales; family Vibrionaceae; genus Vibrio; species Vibrio sp. Isolate33. Next base: position 38,655 of record NZ_JAKEUP010000024.1, on the reverse strand, counting down.
TCATCTAACCAACGTGAGCGAACAATGTGTTGGCTACGCTCGTCTAAGCTTGCTAGTGCTAATCCTAGGCGATTATTGGTGTGTGACTCCCAGTTAGCCGCTTCAACCGTTTCAGCAACGTCTGATGCTTTGTCTTCTAGGTAATAAACTGGAGCTGTGTAAGCAGAACCGCCGTCGTCATCGTCCATAGGCGCTTCAAACGTCGCGTCTTGTGCCGCTAAGCGAGATTCCATTTCACGAACTTCAGAAGGCTCAACACCTAGCTCACGAGCAACCGTCTCAACTTCACCGTTATTAAACCAACCTAAACGCTTTTTAGACTTACGAAGGTTAAAGAACAGTTTACGCTGTGCCTTAGTTGTCGCTATTTTAACGATGCGCCAGTTACGCAGCACGTATTCATGGATTTCAGCTTTTATCCAGTGAACTGCGAAAGAAACCAATCGAACACCAACTTCTGGATTGAAGCGCTTAACAGCCTTCATCAAGCCGATGTTACCTTCTTGGACGAGATCAGCCATTGGCAGCCCGTAGCCAGAGTAGCCTCTTGCAACGTGCACCACGAATCGTAAGTGAGAAAGGATCAAGCCTTTCGCAGCGTCGATCTCACCTTTGTAATGTAATCGCTCTGCAAGTCCACGTTCCTCTTCAGGCGTCAGCATTGGGTAGCTGTTCGCTGATCGGATATAGCTATCTAAACTATCTTGTGTGACTAAAGCCATTTGATACGCTTGGTTTGCCATTCGGTTCCTCATCAATCTCTGATCTGGAGTAATACATCTATTAAAACCCGACAATCTTGAACCTAAAATGAACAGGTTTCAAGGAGGGGGAAGTAATTATGCATAATCAATTCGTCTATACAAGGCAAAAACTGGTTAAGAAGTGCCTATTTTTCGTCTAAATATGACTCTATTCACCTAAACTGGTTCAATTTCTTTTAGGTGACGCTGTGCAGAAAGCTTCGCAGCCACACTACCAAGCAGGGTTCCGACGATCAAAAGCAGTAAAGATTCATCCCAGCTCAGGCCAATTAAGCGGAAGTGGCTGTCATACAGCTGAGCCAAGTCATCCACTGCGCTATTCAGTAATACGGTAATCAATGCCGTCATTACCCAAGCGCTAATCGAACCTAAAACACCAAACCACATCCCAGCATAAAGGTATGGGCGAAGGATGTAGCTGTCGGTCGCACCAATCAGCTTCATGGTTTGAATCTCTTCTTTATGCGCCAACACATTAAATCGTAATGTATTGCCGATAATCAAAAATACTGCGCCTAGCATCAATACCGTTAAGGTAATTACGATGACGGCTGCTAACGCTTTGATAGCGTCTAGTCTAGCCAACCAATCTTCGTCTAGGCGAACATCGGTGACGAGCTCTTGCTTTTTAACGGTGCCAGCAAGTTCTTTAATTTGAGTATCGCTGTGTACGCTTGGCGTAATCACCAATACACCAGGCAGTGAATAGTCGTCTAAGATAGTTAGGGCATCTTCGAAACCAGAATACTGGCTGAGATCGGCAAGTCCTTGCTGCGGTGAAATGTATTCCACCAGCTCAACTTGCTCCCAACTTTCAATTTCATCCTTGAGCACCATTACTCTAGGCTCAGGAATGCCATCCTCTACATAAGCACTAATTTGTGACGGGCTTGTGACATCTTGCGCCACTTCACCCACGTTTTTACCCAATAGGTACAAACACGCAGGCATCGCCAACGCCATTGAGATCACCGCAAGGGTCAGCAAATTACCCAGCGGGCGCTGCCACATCTGCGAGAACGATGACTTGGCTTGTTTCCAATGCACAACAAAGAAGCCATCACTTGAAGCGCGGCTTGCTGCTCGATTAGATTGAGGTTTCTTGATGCGCTTATTAGCGGCCATAGTCTTCAACCTCACTCAAAAAGCCTTGGTTTAATTCAAGATGACGATATTGAGGGCGAGTGTTCACTAACCCGATATCGTGCGTCGCTAGGATGATCGTCACACCGGCACGGTTAAACTCTTCAAACAGTCGCAATACGCGGTTAGATAATTCAGGATCTAAGTTACCCGTCGGTTCATCCGCTAAAAGTAGAGTTGGGCGGTTCACCACAGCGCGAGCAATACCCACGCGTTGCTGTTCACCACCAGAAAGTTGGCTTGGTAAACAACGGGCTTTGTCGAGTAAGCCAGTTTTATCCAACGCAGCACTCACTCGGCGCTTTATTTCGTTTTCAGAAATAGATTCAATACGCATAGGCAGAGCAACGTTATCGAAGATCGAGCGATCCATCAGCAGGCGATGGTCTTGAAAGACAATCCCGATATTACGGCGTAAAAACGGGATGTCTTTAGCTGGGATACGTGTGATGTCGTGATCGTTGAACCAGACACGTCCATCGGTTGGACGCTCTATCGCGCAGATCAACTTCAGCAAGGTACTTTTACCAGCACCGGAGTGCCCGCCTAAAAATGCCATCTCTCCACGTTTGAGGTGAAAGTCCACTTTTTGGAGCGCTTGGCGTCCGCCTCGGTAGGCTTTACTCACTTGCTGAAATTTGATCACCGAAAATTCCTCTTACGATCACTAATATCAAATTTAAAACGGTAGCAGGTTAAGGATAAACCACTTTGCTACTCGCGTTACTCTTCGCGGCTAAATAGCGCTTCAATAAAGTCTTTTGACTCGAATGGACGTAAGTCGTCAATGCCTTCACCAACACCAATGTAACGAATTGGAATCTGGAACTGGTCTGCAATTGAGAAAATCACACCACCTTTCGCCGTACCATCAAGCTTAGTTAGCGTAATACCCGTTACCGGTGCAACTTCACTGAATAGTTTTGCTTGGCTGATAGCGTTCTGACCTGTACCTGCGTCAAGCGTTAGCATGATTTCGTGTGGTGCAGAGTCATCAATCTTCTTCATTACGCGAACAATCTTACGCAACTCTTCCATTAGGTTGCTCTTGTTCTGCAAACGACCGGCTGTATCGGCAATCACGACATCAACGCCACGTGCTTTCGCCGCTTCAATCGCATCGTAGATAACTGACGCACTGTCCGCACCTGTATGCTGAGCGATAACAGGTACATCGTTACGTTGACCCCAAACCTGAAGTTGTTCAACGGCTGCTGCACGGAAGGTATCACCCGCCGCTAGCATCACTTTCTTGCCTTCGTTTTGGAATTGCTTCGCTAGCTTACCGATAGTGGTTGTCTTACCTACACCGTTCACACCAACCATTAAGATAACGTAAGGTGTTTTCGTGGTATCAACAACTAATGGCTGTTCCACTTGGCTGAGGATATCCGCCATCTCATCTTTGAGCAGACCATAAAGCGCTTCACCGTCTTTTAGGTCATTGCGAGATGCTTTTTCTGTCAAGTTTTCAATGATCTTCACTGTGGTATTCATACCCACATCAGCGATCAGAAGCTGCTCTTCTAGCTCTTCAAACAGATCTTCATCGATTTGCTTACCTTTGAACAGACCAAAGAAGCCCGCACCAATGTTTGCTTTAGTACGGCTTAGACTACGCTTAAGGCGAGCAAAGAAGCTTTCTGTCGGCTTCTCTTGAACTTCTTCAACTTGAGCTTTAGGAGCAACGACTTCTTCCTGTTCTGCTTCTGCTTCTGCTTCTGCTTCTGCTTCTGCTGGGACAGGTTGCTGCTCTTGTTGAGCTTCTTCAAGCGCTTGCTCTGATTCAGCAAGCTCAGATTCAACTGACTTAGCTTCAGTTGATTTAATTACTTCAGCTTCAGACGCGGCTGGTTCAGCCTCGACTTGTGATTCAACTTCAGTTTGATCTTCAACGTTTTCTACGTTCGCTTCATTCTGAGTTTTTGGGCTTTGTTCTTCTTCACCAAAACCAAGCCACGATAATAATCCGCGCTTCTTTTTTTCCGTCATCCGAGGAGTTTCCTAGATCTACTAATTAACTGTATTGACTTAATGCACGTCGACTCTTTGCTATTGTTATACAATACAAGCTTGTACAAACGAATAGTAAAGAAAAATGACAAAGCAGTGATAAGTTTGCTTTTAGCTTGATACACTTTGTCATTGCAAATTTACTTAATACTCGAACCAACTTAAATTGGGCTCGGTATAGTATCACTTTATTAGCGGTCAAAAAATCTATGGTAAGACGTCGCCAGCAAAACACATCACAAAAAAAGCCATCCGGTGGCTTTGTTCGAATTATTAGTGGCTCATGGAGAGGCAGAAAGCTACCTGTTCATGATTTAGAAGGCTTACGCCCAACCATTGACCGAGTAAAAGAGACCCTCTTTAACTGGGTGGCACAAGATATCCCAAATTCGACCTGCTTAGACGTATTCGCAGGTTCTGGTGGTTTAGGTTTTGAAGCAGCTTCTCGCCAAGCAAAAATGGTGACGCTGCTCGAAATGAATCAAAAGGCCGCCAAGCAGCTTTCTGATAATGCTAAAGAGCTCAAAGCGGACAACATCAATGTGGTAAATACTGATGCTATCTCTTTCCTTAAGAAGCCAGGCACTCCTTACGATATGGTTTTCCTTGATCCTCCATTTCGTAAAGGCTTATTAGCAGAGACGGTACAACTGCTTGAGAGCAATGGTTGGCTTGCAGATGATGCCATCATTTACGTTGAGACAGAGAAAGAGCTGAAACTCGAAGCGATGCCAGAAAACTGGGAATTACATCGCGATAAGACCACCGGCCAGTCGAGCTACCGACTGTTTAATCGAATCACTGAAGAATAGGAGTTATTGAATGAAGTTCTTGCTTCCACTAGCAAAAGCAGCCATCGCCTTTGTTTGGTTTATCTTAATCACCAATATTTTCTACCCGTTCCCGGGTAATGCGGCGATTGCACTTTATATCATGACCGCATTCTTGTTCTTCATGCACGGCCTGCAGATGCTGATCTTTATCGGTGCCTTCGGCGATAAGATCGAGATGTCACGCTGGGAGAAATGGTCAATATTGATTTTCGGAGTCTTTGCCCTACTCGATATTCGTCGTAAGCACATGATGTAATCGAAATAAAAACGAAGTAACAGATACAAAAACGCCGCTCAGTAGAGCGGCGTTTTTTATTGAGTAATGATAGCAACACTAGCCCATGTAGCCCTTCACACCATCCAAGAACATTTGAGTCGATAGCATAACAAGTAGCAAGCCCATCAAGCGCTCGATGGCTTTAAGCCCTCTCTCACCCAACACTCGTAGGAAGAAGCCATTAAACATCAGAATGAAGAAGGTAGCGCCCCAAGCCAGCATCACAGCGGCTGAAAGCTCCAACATATTGTCTGGGTGCTGTGTCGACAGCAGAATCAGTGCAGCAATCACTGACGGACCTGCAATCATAGGGATCGCCATTGGTACAATAAACGGCTCTTCACCAGCCGCAAGGCCAGTAATGCTGCCTGCGCTTGGGAAAATCATCTTAATCGCGATGATAAATAGAATGATACCGCCAGAGATACTCAAGGTTTCAGGCTGTACGTGCAGGAAGTTCATGATGCTTTGGCCTGCAAACAGGAATAGCAGCAAGATAACCAGTGCGAACATCAGCTCACGAATCAGAACAATACGGCGACGCTTCGGGTCAATATGCTTAAGGATAGAGAGCACGATTGGCAGGTTGCCAAGCGGGTCCATGATAAGAAACAGCATGGTTGCTGCAGATAAGATTTCCATAAGTTTGTCTCGAAAAGCGTAAGTGCGCGGAGTATAGCAGCCTCAACATTGATTTTCGAACGCAGTGATAAGCGGGTTAACTGATGCTTTTAAAAGGGGATGTTATAAGAAGGTAAATTAGCGAAAGCAGATTGAAAGGTAATGAAAAGAGTGGAGCAGAAACATGCACCCACTCTCTATTCACGAATAAAACAAGGCACTAAGAATTAGTGATTACACACACGTTCGCGGTTAGTGCAAAGCTTATCATCGACAACGACAACCTTTTCCATCTTCAAGAAAAACTTCAACAGGCTATCTAAATCCAGACCATTGAGTTTACAAGTATGAAAGCGAGCTTCTTCCCCATAGGTTTGAGCAAGCGCTAATGTTAGCTCTTCGCGAGTCAGTGGCTTTTCACTAAGCAGGTTTAAAACGTTGTGTGCGTGAATTTCAGTCGTCATAACTCAATCTCATGTTTAATGAATTACACGTAGAGTACCGAGTTTTAGCAACGTCGTTTTGATGTAGCTCAGGCTTGAGAGCTCTCCCCTAAATAGTAATCGATGCGACAATAAGTGCGTGTGCCAGAAAGTAACTACCCGTTACCCAAAAATAAGCCCCCTTGATCGGGCTACGGTAACTATTTAGTGCATAGGCCAAGGCCGAAAGGAGCAACACGCTACAGCCAGCAAAACCGACCGCGTGTGATAGTTGAGGATCCAGCAACCAAACCTCACCAGAAGCCCATGCTAGCTGAATAAGCACAATACCCATGATGACCACAGGAAATACGAGTTTGTCTAAGCGTGGCAACAGTAAAAAGAAAGCAACAACGCAAGCTGCTAATAACAACGCGAACAACCACCAAACCATTTCACCTGATAGTTGTAACCAAAAAGCTTTGCTGTAACAGAGTTGAGCCAATAAGAAGCAGACAAAATGCAGAGGACGTTTTTGAGTGAGTGTATGAAGCACATCTGCGATCGCAGAGATAGCCAACCCCGCGACTATCCAATAGGTAAAGTCAGCCACAAGCGACTGAGTTAAAGCAATAGTCGCTAATAATACAAAGGTAAATACCTTATACGATAAGGCCTGACCGATATGTCCATGTTTCGTTCCTGCTATTGCTCCGATACCAGATAAGGAAACCGCTAACCAACTCCACATACCACTTGCCCTATTGCTTTAAATCGTCGCCAGTCTAGGCACACGAGTGTTGATGTAAAGCCTAAGCCTTTCAAAATTGGATCTTGATTACGCTTCCACTAAAAAGAGCCTCTTTCGGTTGAAGCCATGACAATTACGCGGAGATAACGATGATTCGTTTAAAACTAGAGCGATTCTTCGTTAAACCCATCGAAAAGCACCTTACAGCGTCCAGCTTTTCATTTTGGTCATTTCTAACCTAGCCAAATCGCAAAAACCCATCAAAAACAGCCAAAAACCACACTTTAAAATTAGAAAAACCAACATTAAAAATCAATAAATACATAAACTTAAATATAAAAAATAAAGATTAAAAAGGAATTAAAAACCTCAAACATCCCTAGCTTTGTAAAGTAAGTAACTTGCGTTAATTCAGCTCCTTTTTGTCAGAATTTTCCTAGCTCCTTATCAAATTAGCCACCATAACCAAGACAAAAACGCACAAACAAAACCAAATTCGACCTAGAAGCCACCAACCCCCATTAATACAGTTTAACAACCTTTAACAATATAAATCAAACATAACAACCATTATAAAACAGCAACTTAAATCAAATAAGAACAAACATGAATCACAACGAACAAAATAAGAACACACCAAAAAACACAGTTAAACAGCCCCAAACAAGCCAGTATCCAATAGTTTTCTACCACTTTTAAGGCTTTCGAAAGTAATTCTTGATCTAATCCTATAAGTGGGCTATTCTTTAAAACATAGCGAGAGACAACCAAATTTAGGAGTAGTGTTATGATTTCATCTTCGCAAAGACAAGGACTTGTAATGATCGCGGTAGTTGTAGGTCTAATGACACTACCGATGATGTACTAAGCAAGTTACAGATAAAAAAAGGGACGCCATGAGCGTCCCTTTTTTTGTTCAAATTTTTCACTTCGAAAACAGATGCAGTGTTAACACATCCCAGTTCGCATAGTAGAAACCCGCCGCGGCTAAAGTCATTGCCATCATCAATAAGATCGCAACACGCCAGATAAAACGACCGCTTCGTGGAGTCAGCTCCTTCTCACAATCGTTACACATCATGATGAATTTATGCTGGTCTTCCAACTGAGCGTCATGCTCATTCACTACCTTGTTACGACACGTTGCGATATAACGCAGCTTACTTACCATATCGTGCGGTAGCCTTTCTTCACAGCTTGTCACAAGCTCGTGCAATCCTTCGCCTTCAGCGTGATATTGAAGTCTCAATAATTTTTCTATATTGCGAGTTCTTGTCACCACTTTTTCAATGTCGGTCATCTTGGCCTCCCACTCCACACTATAATTCTAGTCGAGCATTTCCTTATTCTTATACAAAATCATCGCTATTTACGTGAGAAAGAGACAATAAATAACAATGCTTTATCCCAAACTGGCCATTAAATGTGATATCAGCCGAAAAATAATCAGCTTTGCTTACAGCAGTTCACGAATAGCGGCTTTAAACACATATCCCTATTGCCCGAAAGACTAGAATAACCATCACGACTACATGGAGGTTATATGCCTAACTCACTCTTTTTTGCCATCTTTGCACTCGCAGGTCTAGCGGCCTGGGGGTTTCTTGTTTTTTATCGAAAACATATGCAAGGCGAGAACGCACCAGAAAAGAAAGTGAACGTGACGGTATTAGATAAACAGTCCATCGACCTTCCTGATGCAGAACCTGGTCAAGAAGATCAAGAATACTGGATTTACGTTCAACGCGGTATGGTTGGTCCGAAACGAGAATTCCAAGTCGGAATCCACTATTTCCACGCACTTAATCCTGGTGACAAAGGAACCTTGACCTACCAAGGCGATAAGTTCTTACACTTTGCGTTGAAGCGCTAATCGTAAGTCGCTTCAACGATTCATCAAAACCGACCATCAGCGATAATAACTAATGGTCTTAGTGTTGACGCCTAAGGCAACAACCAGCGCGTTTTCTCAGACTTAGATACCATCCAACTCATCCACAGCGCACCAGCGCCACTGATCACAATCCACAATGGGATAACCCACGCAGGGTGCCCTTGGTACCAACCGAACTCTTTCATCGGCCACAAGAAGATAGGATGCAGCAGGTAGATACCTAAGCTGTGCTTACTGATAAAGCCAACCACTTGGTTACCTTTCTCAGATAACCCTTCTCCGTAGTAACGACACAACATAAACACCATGCTAGCGGCTAATACGGTATTCAGCGTTTTGTATGATAACCAACGACCAACCGTGTACTCCTCGGCAATTAGACTCGCATCAACCACCATGTAGACCGTGGTTAACAACGCCAGCGCACCAAGTCCTGCACTCACCCCAACGGTGAACTTGTTGAGCGGCACCTTCTTGTACAACAGGTAACCCAGTGGCAAGTAGCCTGTGTAAAGCCATAACTCATGACTCCATGGACCATCAATTCTCAGTAAGAACAGTAACGTTGTGAACAGCCACACTGCTGTAAAGCCATAGACTGCTTTGTCGCCATACTTTCTGACCATGATCTGTAAGAAAGGAATCACAAAGTAGAGCGGGATAAAGTAATAGAAGAAACCAAGGTGGTAGTAGGTGTAGTGATGATAGCTATTAAGCAACACATCCCAACTGACGTCAGCATCAAAGCCCATCGCAGACCAACCAGATAGGTAGGTATAGAAAAGCGACCAGACGATGAAAGGTATCAATACCTTGCCTAAACGTCGCTTGAGGTAGTATTTAGCATCAAACGGGCGCTGATCGCTTAGCATCAAGGCGCCGGTTATCAATATAAAGACAGGCACTGCCCAGCGGCTGAAGCCATTGACGGTGATTGCTGTTAACCATTCGCCGAAAGGAATCGTTCCTAGTTCGTTGCGATAAGGCGCCAAAACATGAATCGCGATAACCGCTACGGCCGCGACACATCGTGCTAAATCAAAAAAGAGAATTCGCTGCTTCATGTAAATGCCTGATTAATATTCAATCATTCTACTATAGCAATAAAAAAGCTGACCGGAATAAATACCAAGTCAGCTTATTGTTAAAGGAGAAGCATATCGCGAATTAATCTTATACGAATGAGCAGTTGCAACTTTCGCCCTTACGAATGAGGCCTATGCGGCAGATGTTTGCGGCACCTTAGGTAAACGCAAAGAGATCACCGTCGTTATCGCTAAGAATGCGAACGATACCCACAAACACGCAGACAAGCCGCCCATTTGGAATACTAAGCCTGACAAGATTGTGCCAATCAAGCGGCCCATTGCATTCGCCATGTAATAGAAGCCAACATCAAGCGATACACCATCGCCTTTCGCGTAGCTCACAATCAGGTATGAGTGAAGGGACGAGTTCACCGCGAAGATGGCACCAAACACCATCAAACCACCAATGATCACTAACTCTGGTTGCCAACCTATTTGCACCGCATAAGCAATAGCACCTGTCACGATAGCCAGAGCACCTGCCCATAATAAAGCGGCATGACCGTCTGGAACCTTGCCTTGCGCCTTACCCGTAATCTTGGGAGCAACACCCTGCACAAAACCGTAAGCGATAGTCCAAGCCGCTAAGAAGCCCCCCACCCATGAGTGGTCCCAACCAAATACGCTGCCCAGATAAATTGGTAAAGCAATCACAAACCACACGTCACGAGCACCAAACAGGAACATACGCGCCGCAGACAGGATGTTGATGGATTCAGATTTAGAGAAGATCTGTTTGAACTTAGGTTTGGTCTTCGCCTTACCCATGTCCGCTTCTAAGCTCAGCACACTGCCAATGAAGACCAAGGTCAACACAGCGGCCATCGCAAGCACTGCATATTGGAAGCCAATCGTCGAAAGCAACAAACCACCAATAAAGAAGCCTGCCCCCTTAAGCGCATTCTTAGATCCGGTCAGAATCGCAATCCACTTATACAGTGCACCTTGCTGTTCATCGGGTACCAAGGTTTTGATTGAGCTCTTGGCACTCATCTTATTGAGGTCTTTAGCGATACCAGACAATGCCTGCGCTGCCATCACCCAAGGAATAGTCAACATGGCCGATGGCAGTGCCAACATGCCCAAGGCGAAGACTTGCATCCCTAAGCCGATGTTCATGGTCTTATTAAGGCCAAGACGCGCGCCCAACCAACCACCGATTAGGTTAGTCACCACACCAAAGAATTCATAGAAAAGGAACAGTGAGGCGATCTCTAGCGAACTGTAACCAAGGTCGTAAAAATACAGGACCACCAGCATACGAAGTGCACCATCAGTAATGGTGAAATTCCAGTAGTTGAATGTCACCAACATGTATTGGCGAACGCTCTTACTTAGATTTGAAAACATAACGCTATCTCTGCAATCTAAACAAAAAGAGCTTTTAGATCATAGGTGTCCAAAAGCTCTAATTCTTACTTTCCACTTAACTTATACTCAAAATAATTGGAGTTGCAGCTAGGCAACAAGCAAGTTCAGCCCTATGAGCATAGGTGTTCTATGTGATTAGGGCGGCCGGCGCTCCGGTGAATTTGCGCAGTTAACGACGCTGCTGCTTCAAGTATGAAGAGCTACGCAGAAGCTACGCCGTTGATATACTCAACCTGAATAGGTTTAGTAAAAGCACCTGGACGAAGCGCCTGAACCTCTTGAACAATCTTGCTCAGATCCCAACTCTTCTCTAGCAACAGGTGTGCAGCCAGTAAGCCAGTGCGACCAGAACCGCCCATGCAATGCATCGCTACTTTGCCGCCGTTATCGACAACTTGGTGTAGCGCAGGGCTCGCCGCTTGCCATTTCGCAGCAAAATCAGCACCTGGTGCACAATCGTCTTCGATTTCGATTTGGAACCACTGCATGCCTAGTGCTTGTGCTTTTTCACCTAGCTCAGAAACATTCTTGCTCGCCAGTTCGTCACTGTCTAAAGCCGTCACAATCGCTTCTACGCCTTGCGCTTTAAGTTGAGCTAGAGATGCATCTAGGTCAGCTTCCTTGGTGCCTGGGCACGGAGTAAGCACTAACGCACCAGTTTCTAAATCTAGTTGCCATGTTGGATGTGTCATTGTGTATTCTCCAGATTCTACTATTTCTTAAATACGCAGGCTTATGCCAAACCAACTGTACGTACTAGCTCTGCTGTACGTGTCGCGTAACCCATCTCGTTGTCGTACCAAGCGTAGATCTTAACCATGCGCTTACCTACCAACATAGTTGATAGTGCATCTACGATAGTTGAGCGTTGGTCGCCTTTGTAATCGATAGAAACCAGTGGACGCTCTTCAAAGCCAAGAATGCCTTTCAGCTCGTTCTCAGACGCTTCTTTCAGCATCGCGTTAACTTCTTCTGCTGTTGTATCTTTCTTCACTTCGAAGATGATGTCTGTCAGAGAAGCGTTCGCTAGTGGTACACGAACCGCGTGGCCATTTATACGATTTTCCAGCTCAGGGAAGATCTCAACAATTGCCTTAGCACTGCCCGTTGTTGTCGGGATAAGGCTCATGCCACATGCACGTGCACGACGTAAGTCCTTATGGGGCGCATCAAGAATAGTTTGCGTGTTGGTTAGATCGTGAATTGTCGTGAAAGACGCATTCTCGATACCAAGCTTCTCGTTGATCACTTTAACCACTGGCGCGATACAGTTTGTTGTACAAGACGCGGCGGTTACGATTTTGTGTACTGCTGGGTCGAAGATGTTGTCGTTCACACCAACAACGATGTTTGCGATGCCTTCTTCTTTCACTGGCGCTGATACCACAACACGCTTCACGCCCTGCTCTAGGTATTTGTTTAGGAAAGATGTCTTACGGTGAACACCTGTCGCTTCGATAACCACATCACAACCAGACCAATCGATCGCGTCAATGTCGCGCTCTTTGGTGGTTTTGATGCGTTGACCGTTGATGATCATCTCATCGCCCTCAACCGCAACTTCGTGGTTCCAACGACCTTGTACTGAATCGAACTCTAAAAGGTGCGCCAGTGTTGCAGTGTCGCCAGCAACGTCATTAATTTGTACAAACTCTAGCTCAGCCCAATCGAATGCTGCGCGAAGTGCTAGACGGCCGATACGGCCAAAACCATTGATACCTACTTTAACTGTCATTTTCATTTCTCTCAGTTAGTGGTGAATCTAAAAATATTCGATTAAACGCAACATTGAGGGCGTGAAGTCATCGCTTCTAAGCGCTCAATGTCTTGTTGGTATTCAGTTTTCAAACAGTTCGATGCGATAAGGTCATCAATTAACTTTAGCATCCAACCCGGTAAATCTTGTGACAGGCGGTAAAACACCCACTGCCCTTGGCGAACGTCAGTCAGAATGCCGTTTGAGCGTAACTGCGCAAGATGGCGAGAAACCTTTGGCTGACTTTCTTGTAATGCCTGAGTCAACTCACCAACAGAAAGGCACTCTTGGCGCACAATCAACATTAAGCAACGCACTCGCGTTTCATCAGACAGTAATTTAAAAAATTGGTGAGGAAGCATAAGTACATACTCATATATGGATATGCGCATATATTAGTTATAAAAAAACGCACGTCAAGGCGTGCGTTTCAATTGTCATAAAAGTTTAACGAAAGGAAATCAGAGCTGATTAGTCACGGTATGGCTCCAACGTCGAGCTTCGGTGAGCTCCGTTCTTACCTGCTCCACACTTAAACCTAAGTCGGCACAGTGTTCATCAATCTGCTGCCAGTCAGCGTGTTCAAAGCTCTCCTCAAGGGCGAGTAAGGTGCCATAAGGCCCTTCTCTGCGCAGCAAAGCGACCTTAATGCTTTTACACAGCGGTAATTGCTCTACGAGGTTCTCTAGCGACAGGTCGAGCAGAGCATCGAGCAAGGAGAACAAACCGATCATAAAGGCTTGCTCAGTGTGCCCTTCAAACGCTTGATAGCGAGACATGCGCTGACAAAATTGCGCTCGCTGTAAAGACAAGCCATATAGCTCTTTCGGTTTTTTATCAGAGACATAAGACGCCACCGCCAGCGAGACAAACATTTTCAGCTTCTCTTGCCCCAGGTAAACCAAGGCCTGACGGAATGACGAGATAGTTACCTCAAGACGAGGCGACATGGTATTCACAAAACGCAGCAACTTATAAGATAAAGCGACATCTTTGGCGACGATGCTCTCGACACGTTGGAAGTCGACATCCGGCTTACACACTTCTTGGAACAGCTCCATGGCAATCACTTGCTCAGGGCTGATGTATTTGGTCTTAATGATTTCAGGCTTGCTAAAGAAGTAGCCTTGGAAGAACTTAAAGCCCGCCTCTTTGGCTTGCTGAAATTCTTGTTCGGTTTCGACTCGTTCAGCAAGAAAGCTAAATTTCTTCCCTTGATGCGCCCTAACCAAATCACACGCTTCATCTAAGCCCATCTGCATGATATCGAGCTTAACAATGTGCGTATATCTGAGGAAACGTTCCCATTCTGGCGTCGAAGTAAAGTCATCAAGGGCGATCATGTAGCCCGCTTGGTAAAGGTCTTTAACCGCTTCTAATAACTCATCGGTCGGTTGGCAGGTTTCAAGGATCTCAACCACCACCTTGTCTTTCGGCAAGCTCAAAGGCAGACGACGAATCAGGCTTTGATACGGGAAGTTAATAAAGCAGCGTGAAGATGGGATCGAAGGGTTAAGCCCAACCGACAAGAAGTTCTCAACAATCAGACGATACGTTGCTCTGTTAGACTCAATATGCGCTGGATAAGCATTCCTTTCTCCGTCGCGAAACAACAGCTCATAACCAAGCGTGTTCTTGTTACGGTTTAAGATAGGTTGTCGAGCAACGTACGTAGCGGTCATTTATTGATAACTCTAATTGTTTTAACTATAACTCTAATTACTTTCACTAAGCTTTGGCGGCAGCCAGCAACGCGCCGCAGCCCATGAACATACCACCAAATATCTTATTTATCTTACCCATTATACGATCTGAGCGGATAAAGCGTCCCATTTGTGAAGCTAATGACGTGTAACCCAACATAACAACGCTATCAATGAATACGGTTGTCACGCCCAGCACTAACAGTTGCGGTGCTTGCGGTTGTGTCGGGTCAATAAACTGAGGAAACAGAGCCACCAGAAACACGATAGATTTGGGGTTAGTAAGGTTGATAAGCACAGCATTTCTCAACAGCTTGCCACTCGACAGCGTTGAGCTCTCTTCAGAAGCCACTAAGCTAGAGTTGTCGCGCCACTTTTGGATACCTAACCAAAGAAGATACACCACGCCCACCCATTTGATGATGGTGAACGCCAATGCAGATTGTGCCACTAATGCACCAATACCCGCTCCCACCAGCATGATGTGAAATGCAAGACCAAGCTGTAATCCTGCGATCGACGCGAGTGACTTCTTAGTGCCATAGCTTAGGCCATTACTGATTGAATTAACGGTACCTGAGCCCGGAGCCAAACTAAACAAAATCGCCGTGACGACATAAGCAAGCCAAACATGAGTATCCATTTGCATTTCCTTACTAGTTCTTTAATCTAACAACATTAGTAGCGATAAAGCTCTCACATGCACCAGTTCAGGTAATTTCCCATGGAAAACCACAGCGCCGCCCCGTTTTCGTACACGCAAGAACCTCAGTTCGAGCAAGCGATTAAACACCCGATCCCCACTCTTTGGCAACAACGAAAAGATGGGTATGTAACATCATCCGGTAAAAAGAAGCTGTACTGGTGTAGCCTAACCTCACCGACTCATACCAAAGCCATCGTTATTTCAAATGGCCGTATCGAGTGCTGCCTAAAATACCAAGAACTCTTTTATGATTTCTATCAACAAGGCTATGACGTTTATTCATTTGACCACCAAGGTCAAGGTCAGTCGGAACGTATGGTAACAGACTCTGACATTGGTCACATTCATGAGTTCGATGATTATGCATCAGACATGTCTGACATCATTGCCAGTTTTGACTTAAGTAAGTATTCCGAGCGTTACCTTCTTGCACATTCAATGGGCAGTACCATCGCGACTCGCTACCTGCAGACTCATCCGGATCACCCGTTTGATAAGGTAACCCTGTGTGCACCGATGTTTGGTATTAACACTGAATGGTACCTAAAACCTATCGCGATGGTTGTTGGACAAGTGCTTACCGCGTATCACGCTAAACCAACTTATGCGCCTGGCCAACAAGCGTATTACTCGAAGCCTTTCGAAAACAACTTACTGAGCCACAGCCAGGTTCGCTATCAGTGGTTCCGCCGTTTGTATGACGAGTCACCCTCTTTGCAGGTAGGCGGACCGAGTACACGTTGGGTGTGGCAAGGGTTAATGGCAGCCAAGCAAGCCATCCAGCAAACTCGCCAGATCAAAATCCCACTGCTTTTGATTCAAGCTGGGGAAGAGAAGATTGTCAGTAACGATGCTCAAGTGAAGTTCATCAACAAGCTGAAGAAAACCAACTCCGATTGCCAGTTTAAGGTCATCGAAGGTTCTAGGCATGAGGTGTTGTTTGAGAAGGATGAGTATCGCAATCTAACATTGGATGCCATTACTCAGTTTTTTGCTCAGCGTTAGCGTGGTAACAAGAAAAGTAACAGACAAAATAGAGAGACGCTAAAGAGGAAGAGAAGTAAGTGAGCTTTGCCCTCTTTTCTTGCGTGAATTTGGCATACAATTTCTAGATAGAGATATTGTATTTCAAAGGGCGCTAGCATTGGCTGGTGTCGATATTGGTTAAGCATTTTGCAATGAGGGTTAAATGACTATTCCTGCACTTAAAGATTCCGTGAAAATCGTTGCCTCTGATTTAGATGGTACGCTTCTGGCTCCCAACCATCAGTTAAGCGTTTTTACCAAGCTAACACTCAAGAAGTTACACGACCAAGGCTACACCTTTATCTTCGCGACGGGTCGCCACCATGTCGATGTTGCGGGTATTCGTGAGATAGCTGGGATTCCGGCATACATGATCACTTCAAACGGTGCGCGCGTGCACGACCAAAATGATCAGCTAATGTATAGCCAGAACGTGCCTCAGGATTTAGTTCAGCCTGTTATTGATGTGGTTCGCCAAGATCCAAACATCTTCATTCACATGTACCAAAATGAAGATTGGTTGCTGGATCGTGAAGACGAAATGTTGGCTAAGTTCCACAGTGAATCTGGCTTTAGCTACAAGCGCTTCGAAGCTGACAGCGCGCCAAGTGATGGCATTGCGAAAGTCTTCTTCACACACCCAGAACAAGACCATGAATACCTAGTGACGTTTGAGCAAAAGCTAAGAGATACGTTTGGCGACAAACTGAACATCGCTTTCTCTACGCCTTGGTGTCTAGAAGTGATGGCAGCAGAAGTATCGAAAGGCCACGCGTTAGACGCGGTTGCGAAGTCACTGAACCTGACTCTTGATAACTGCATTGCCTTTGGTGATGGTATGAATGATGCTGAGATGCTGGCTATGGCGGGTAAGGGCCTGATCATGGGTACATCACATGAGAAAGTGATGAAAGCTCTGCCAGATAATGAAGTGATTGGCAGCAACGCAGACGACGCCGTTGCACACTACTTAGAAAAACACCTACTCTAAGCAGTCCCAATAAAACATAAAGGCAGCCAATGGCTGCCTTTTTTGAACCTTACGCCAAAAGCTTTCTCTAAGGTTAGCGAGAACCGAGTACTTCTTTGCTTAAGATGGCCTGCCACTCCTGTTCAGTCACAGGCATGATGGACAAGCGATTACCGCGTTTCACCAACGGCATTTCTGATAGCTCTGGCATGGCTTTCAATGTTGCTAAGGGAATCAAACGCTCAGTCACTCGTACAAACTCGACATCCACCATAATCCAACGTGGGTTATCGGGTGAAGATTTAGGATCGTAGTAATCACTCTCAGGATCGAATTGAAAATGATCTGGGTAGGCTTCTCTGGTTACTTTTGCGATCCCCGCTACGCCAACTTTTTTACATGATGAATGGTATATCATCACCAAGTCTCCAAGCTTGACGTCATCACGCATCATGTTTCGAGCCTGATAGTTGCGTACACCCTCCCAACAAGAGGTTTTTTGTACTCTAAGATTCTGAATAGAAAAGGTGTCGGGTTCTGTTTTAAATAACCAATATGCCATAATAAATCCAATTAACGGTTGCTCCGAGGAAGATATAACATGAAGGTAATGAAAAACCCAGTGACATGGCTAGTCGCATTCGCGCTACAAGGTTGTGTAACGGCGCCAGATACGCCGCAACAACCTGAGGTTCCACCAGCAACCTTGGACGAGCCACTGAGCATTCAACCGCAAACCTTCATCATGCGTGGTCAGGTTGTGGTTGGCCATGAGAGCCGAACCTTCACCCCTTGCGGTAGCCAGCAACAATATTGGTTAGATTTATCTCCAGAGCTAGCACTCGAGGCTCAAGGCTTAGCGACCAGACCTTATCAAGCCTTATACGGTGAGCTCATCGGTCACCTAACGGTACCAAGCCAAACTGGATACAATGCCGACTTCACCGCGCGCTTCGTGGTTGACCAAGTGAATATCCTCACTGCAGAGAACCCTGAACGTTGTGACCAACCCTTGCGCCCTACTCGTGTGTTCGGTAATGAACCCTTCTGGTCAGCGACCTTTGATAAAGACCAACTGAAATACACCATGATGGGCGAACAGCCTCAGCGCCTCAATATCGAATCCAGTCGCACTACTCCAAGCACTCGTGATTACCAACTAGAAGGTCAATCAACGAAAGGCGAACTCAACCTGATCAAAGAAAGCTGTAGCGACGGCATGAGCGATTCTATCTATGGCTGGGAAGCGAAACTCAACCTTAATGACAGCAAGTACAACGGCTGTGCAACAGTATCTAACCAAGATCCTACTCTAGACTGGAGTGGACTCTACTTCGCAAGCTCAACGCAAAACTCTGGGTTCTCTATTAACCTAGAGCTCAACGATGACCACAGCGCGATCACGACCTACTCGTACAGCAATGGCGACCCTTCGATTGTTGAACAAGGCTTCTGGCAGCAACTCAACCAAAATCAGGTTCAGGTTGTAATGACTCGCCACCAGCAGCAATACCTAATCTCAGAGCGTATCTTCACACTCGATAACGGCAAGCTGGTCGCTGAGAAAGAAAAGGTTGGCAACGTTGTTTATCCGATTGCCAATGGCGGTCTAGTGCTATTTGAGGCCAAGAGTGAACAAGCACAAATGAACACGACCAAGGCCGTGGATCTAACCGCAAAGCAGGTTAACTCAAGTGATCAACTTGATCCAAAAGTCGACCAAGCGATCCGCGAGTATTTTAAGATCAACAACAGCTCACCAGACGATACTAAGTACCGCTGGCTGACCTACGATCTCAACGGTGATGGAAAAGAAGAGCTGTTTGCTCAACTCGACTGGTGTGGTTCTGGTGGCTGTACACTGCTTATCTTTGAAAACCACCAAGACAACTGGCGCTTCAATAGTCGAGTGACATTGGTTAAGGGCGATATACGCTTAGGTAAGTCGCAAAATCATGGCTGGCAGGATCTGATCTTCAATGTCAGTGGCGGCGGAGCAACACCTGCAAAACATGTACTGTCTTACACTGGTGTGAGCTACCCACTCAACCCAAGCGTTGCTCCAGTTGCAAATGACGCTGACATCAGCGACGTAGTTCTATTTGCAGATGGTATCTCACCAGCACAAAGCGGAGTTAAGCTGTAAACATGAGTAACCAACAAGCTTGCAGTGGTTGTGGTTTCACTCACCAGTGTATTTGTCATCGAATACCGAGTACCGAAAGCCAAACCCATGTTGTGTTACTCACTCACGAGAATGAATTGTTACGCGACACCAATACAGGAAAGCTGCTGCAACAATCGCTTGAGCAGTGCGAGTCGTTCGTGTGGCAACGAAAAATGCCACCAGCCGAGTTGATGACATTACTTGAAGGTGGGACACGACAGCCTTTTCTGTTGTTCCCAAGCGAAGAAAGTATGGAATGTCAGCAAGCGGTATTGAACAAAGCTAATGGCCGAGAACCGTTATTCATTATCTTGGATGGCACATGGCAAGAAGCGAAGAAGATGCTTAACAAGAGCCCGTGGTTACAATCCATTCCGCAGGTTCATCTCGATATTACCGGCGAATCTTCGTATACCTTGCGCCGTAACCAAGACAGTGGCCATCTCTGCACCTGCGAAGTAGGTGTCGAGCTACTCAAAGCATTAGGTGAAGACGAAGCCGCGAGGTTGATTAACGATTACTATCAGCACTATCTCAAAGTATTCCAAGCCGACAAGAGTGGTCACGCGCTCAAATAGCGAAGTACTGATGCTTAAGATAAATAGCGATAACAAAAAGGGTGAGCCATAAGCTCACCCTTTTTATATCTAAATTTAATCCATTGAACAGGCTAGTGTTTCACGTGAAACGATCGGCACATAACCCATCCCATCAAAATAGGCGTTTGGGTTCACCAAAATAATAGCCTTGCAGGTAATCAACACCCATATCCTCTGCGATTCGACATATTTGCTCGTTATGAACAAACTCCGCCACCGTCTTAGCATTCAGAATCTGACATAGACTCACCAACTGCTGGGCTATCTTTCGCTGCTTCTTATCTTGGTCGATATTTCGAATCAGGCTGCCATCGAGCTTGATCACTTGCGGTTCTAACTTCAATATCTCATCAATGTTCGAATAACCTGACCCAAAGTCATCAACGATAATATTCACGCCAAGGTCACGGAAATGGTTACACACCTCAATCAAGCGACCGTAGTCTTGAATTTGCTCCGTTTCCAACACCTCTAAACCAATACGTTGTGGGTGGCTGATTTGCTTGATCGCTTGCTCAAGATGAAGAATGGTTTTCTCATTGTTGAAATCTTGTGGCGCTAAATTGATTGAGAACGAATCGGTTCGCTGACTCATAAAATCAAAGGTACGCGTTATCATCTGACGGCTTAAGCGAGTATAGAGATGAGTTCCTTCAATGATGGGTAAGAACTTACCCGGAGCAATCAACTGACCGTCTTCTTCGATTCGAACCAAGCATTCATAGCTCTCTATCTGATGACTGTGTGCCGAGACTATTGACTGAGAACACGCGACAATGTTTTGATTGAGCACTGCACGGCTGACGCACGACAACCACCCCAACTGTTCTTGGCGATGCTTCTCTAGTTGAATAAGCGTCTTGGCACTCACCAAATGTTTGTTCTGACTCACCGCACTGCGACGCGCTTCAATCGCCTTCAACAATAAGTCATCTCTCGAGGTATCAGGGAAATCTCGACGACTCGCAACACCCGCACAGATAGACACCGACAGGTAATCAATATCGGGTAAACCAGTAGGCTCGAAGTTCACATGCTCGGTTTGATCGGCAAATTCAGAGAAGCGTTGATGGATATGTTCTTGGCTTGCCCAACTATCAAACACCACCGCCCACTCACCAATACCGATGCTATAAAGCTGACACCCTTTATCAAAGAACTGCCACAAAGCTTTTTGAAAGTACTCGCTCAAGTCATGCAACAACTTGTCACCGACGCGATAACCATACTTCTCATTGATCTGACCAAATGTCGTCACCTTCAAAGCCAACAAGTGACTATCCGCACTCATCTTCGACAGCTTCTCTCGCAATACACTTCTGTTGGGTAAACCAGTACGGCGATCAATTCGATAGCTCGCCGTCAATGCGGTGGCTTGTTGTTGAATCTTGCTGGCCATGCTGTTGTTCATGTCATCAACATCCAACAAAGCATTACGAATCAGTGAAAACAGAGGAGAGATATTGGCCGCGGGCTGTGTCTCTAATGGTTGCACTGCCTTGCCTTCGCCTTCTCTGAGCGCAAGATACGTCAAGCTATGGTGCAGAATTCGTTGTTGGTCACTCTCTTGGAAGAGCTCTCCCATGCAGTACACGCCATAGGTGTCGGCCAGTTTTTGGAAAACCTCCACCTCTTGGTTGCCATCAATAAAATCGATGCGAGAAGTGCAGTTATAGATGAAGAACTGCTCTGGCTTATGGGAAGCAATCTGTTGAACGCCAAGTCGAATTTGTTCCAAGGTCAGCGAAGGATGGTCATAACAGAATCTAACCTCTTCACCCACTTGGAACTGACCGCTGAATTCTATTTCTCCGCACTCCATTACCTTGAGTGGCAAATGAATGTTTTGCGCTTTGGGGTCACCGACCATTAAGGGGAAGTTATGCAGTTGCTCAAAAGGCACTTCGAGGCCATCGGCCAAATAACGGTTATAGAGATCGCGCACCGGCATCCCATCCAATTCCGCTAATCGGTTACCTTTAGCTCCCGTGACTCGAAAGGTTCGTCCAATTGGATTCCACTCAGTGTAATACCCCTTGGTAATGGCCAGTTCAACGCTGTGTAGCGCCACCATCACATAAGCATTTTCATAGCAGATACCATCGAGCATCACCCACCGCCCATTATCTGTGATGGTCGATGCTCCGCCACAGATAGGCAATGAATACCTCGATTGCTCAAATGCGGCAAACAGTGCTCGGTCATTTATCTGCAAGCGATCAGCAAAGCAGATGACGCTTTGCGTACTCTCGTCGCATTCAAGCTGCCGCCACATCGCTTGGCTATCAACTTGTGGTTGTTCGCTGTATTCCACAACGCCACAGGTGTAAGACGTCGCCTCAAAGCGAGTGACAATAAGGTAGAGACCTTGATGGAGAATGACACCTTGGCTGATGTAGTGGTTAGCACTACAACCAATCAGTTTGGCATTAGGGAAAGTCGATTGAATCACTTGGCAGGCAGCCAAAACCGGACCTTTCTCGAAAGACGAAAACACCTGAATCAGTAGCTTTTCATGTTGATGAAAATCTATCTTTTCCAATTCACGTTGGGTTTGTTCTATGTCTTGTATCAGGAGAGAGGTCGACTGCATATTCACATTAATCGTTGCGTTAATGATTTGTTATTGTGCTTATTATAGATAAGGCTTGCACGGAATATTTACGATCGTCTTACGAATAATGTGAGGTTAGTTAGACATCATCCACTCCACTGAAAATCAGTCATTAATGGCGGCTGAGCGCTTTTGTATCCAGTAGTTTTAGAATACTGAAAGCTTTAACAACTAAAACAGTCGCTTAGGCTCACCAAAGTAATAACCTTGTAGATAATCGACACCCATCTGTTCTGCTATCTCACAAACCTGTTGGTTATGGACAAACTCAGCAACCGTTTTGGCGTTGAACACTTGGCACAGGCGAACCAACTGAGAAGCAATGTTTCGTTGCTTTTGGTCTTTGTCGATATTGCGAATCAAACTGCCGTCGAGCTTAATGATCTGAGGCTCTAGCTTAATAATTTCATCAATATTGGAATAGCCAGAGCCGAAGTCATCGACAATGATTCTTGCACCTAACGCGCGGAAGTGATCACACACCTCAATCATACGGCCATAATCTTTAATCTGCTCTGACTCGAGCACCTCAAGACCCAGTCGAGTGGGATCGTTCATCCCACTAATTGCAGTCTCAAGAACCTCGAGCGTTTTGTCGCTCAGTAAATCTTGTGGTGATAGGTTGATAGAGAACGGGCTCTGCTTATCTGCCATGTAACCTATGGTGTTCTTAATCATGTGCCGGCTAAGACGAGTGTAGAGATGCGTGTCGGCAATCATGGGTAGGAACTTACCTGGCGGCACAATCGTCCCGTCAGATTCCATGATTCTGACCAAGCACTCTTGGCCAATCATTTCATGAGTGCCCGATGCCACGATAGGTTGTGAGTAAGTGATGATGTTCTGATCTAAGATCGCGCGGCTTACACAGCTCAACCAACCGAGTTGTTCTTTCCGGTCTTCTTCACTCACCTGAATGTCTTTGGCATTGGTGATGTGGGTGTTATTTCGCACCCCATAGCGTCGAGCTTCAATCGCTTTCAGTAAGATCTCATCACCGCTGTCGGTTAAGAAATCACAGCGACTGGCAAAACCACCGCACAATGAAACCGACAGGTAATCAATATCGGTTAAGCCATACGGCTCAAAGTTAATGTGTTCGATGTCATCCGCAAACTCAACGAAGCGCTCTTTTATCTTAGAGCTATCAACACTTGCGTTAAAGATGATCGCCCACTCACCAACACCAATACTGAACAGCTCTACTTTGACCTTAGACTCTTTAACTACACGAAGCTGTAATCGCTCGATAAAGTGATTAGACAGGTCGAGCAGTAACTGATCTCCCACTTGATAACCATACTTCTCGTTAACCTGATGGAAGTTAGTTAGCTTTAAGGTCAACAGATGCTCACTGAACAGAATCGTATTGAGGCGCTCTTTCAATACGATTCGATTCGGTAGCCCAGTACGGGAGTCAATACGGTAGCTCTCGGTTAAACGGCGAGCTTGTTGATGGAGTTTCTTTTCCATCTGAGTATTCATACTATCGAGATCGGCCACAGCATTTCTTACGAGATTAAGCAGCGGTGATACCGTGGAGTCACATTTAAAGTCTTCACAACGAAATTCATTAATCTCGTCCGATTCTCTCATCGCAATGTAGGTGAGACTGTGATGCAAGATATCTTGGCGATCTTCATTGCGATATAGCTCACCCATGCAGTAAGCACCGCACGTGTTCACAATCCCTTCAAATGGTTTCAGCTCGACCTTACTGTCGATGAACTCAAGGCGAGAGACACAGTTATAAATGATCACAGATTCAGGCTGATGCATGGCAAGCATCTCAGCGCCATGACGCACTTTTTCAGCGGTCAAAGAGGGATGGTTATAGCAAAACTGCGCCTCTTCTCCGACTTGCCAAGGGCTATCAAACTCAATACTGCCGTCATCATTGATACGAAGAGGTGTCGAGATACCCTTCTTTCGACCAAGTTCTCGATACAGCGGGAAGCTCATCAACTGGCTGAAAGGGAGATCTTTGCCATCAGCGAGGTAATGTTTGAACACTTCAATCGCAGGTTTGTCGTTGAGCGCATACAGGCGATTTCCCACCGCATGAGTCACTCGCAGCTTCATCCCAATAGGATTCCACTCAGAGTACGCATCTGACCACACCTTTAACCTCGGGTTAGTCAAAGCCACCGCAACACAAGCATGTTGATAGGTTTGCTCGTTATGCATAACCCAGCGGCCAAACTCGTTCTCATGACACAGTCCACCAGCCACCGGTAACGCGTAAGGTAAGTTTTCGAAGGCGCTATAGATAGGATAATCACGACCTTCGACCTGATCACACAGGCTGATAACGGTTTTAGTATCTTTGGTGAGGCCTAGCTGAGAAGCAAGCGCTTGGCTGTCTTGATTTGGGTTACCTGTAAAAGGCTGAACCGCTGAGGTTAAATGGGTTTCGTTGAACTCACTGATGATTACTAAGGTACAGGCACTCTCAAGGCAGTTATCGCAGATAACATGACGAGCACTCTGACCGATTAACGTCGCACTGTTTAAACGATTAAGGGCAACATTCGCGATTCGACGAGCTATATCAGAGGATTGAGCGGAGAAAATTTGAATAAGGTACTGTTTGCTGTCACACCACTCTCGCAGATCAAATTGAGATTTAAATAACTCCTCAGTATTTGCGAGAAATGTAAATGTTTGCATGCCAACCCTTGTTCAAAATCGAGTGAAGTGAGAACCCGCAACCACGGCTATGACTGAATGAATCGATAAAAAGTAGTCGCCAATTATCCTAGCCTAAACAGGCTTTTATTGGCGACTAATGTAACAATTCACTATCATAAATGCGACACAATAAGCTTACAGTAGCCATTAAATTAGTCGCATAAGATCGCTGAGTTGCTCTATTTCAACATCAGGAAGCACACTCGCCTTCGAAGAGAGGTATAAATTGGAACCAGTGTCATTAAACCAGCATGCTTGGAAGCCGTTTTTCTTGGCTCCGTAGACATCGGTTCTCAGGTGATCACCCACATGAAGAATGTTATTCGCATCAAAACCTAGGTATTGCTGCGCTTTATCAAACATATCTGGGTAAGGTTTGGCTCTGCCATCAGGGCCAGCTTTAAGGATTAATTGGAAGTACTGACCCAAGCCAATTTTATGCGGGTCTACATTGCCATTGGTAATCGCCACCAAAGGAATGCGTTGGCTAAGCTCTGCCATCACTCGATGTGTTTCTTGAGGAACGTCGACTTGATTGCGCAGCCATAAAGCATGTTCGATACCTTCACGAGCTGCCTGTTCAGCTTGCTGCTGTGAATAACCCAACTGCAGTAAACCGACCTTTATCTGGGTTTCACGCCACACGGTGACGTCGTGCTTTAGCATTGGATTATCAGATGCGACCTGCTGCTTAATGCCCTGCCACTCTTCCAGTGATAAAGAGGCCGACACAGGGTGCTTTTGATAAAGCCACTGCGCCATCTCTTTCTCAACCTTCATGATCACAGGCCAGTTGTCGTACAAGGTGTCATCCAAGTCAAAGGTCATGGCTTTGATCGGCTTTAAGCCTCGATAAATTCGCATAGTAAAACCTTTAATCTAATCTTTGTTCTTCTTACGAGCTCTCGGATGAGCCTGATCATAAGCTTGCGCTAAGTGTTGGAAATCCAAGTGGGTATACACTTGCGTGGTCGAGATGTTTTCATGCCCTAATAACTCTTGAACAGCACGAAGATTTTGGCTTGACTCGAGTACATGCGTTGCAAAAGAGTGACGCAGTTTGTGCGGGCTAATATGGCTCGCCACAGCCTGCTTCTTACCCCACTCTTCCATACGCTTTTGCACGCTACGATGAGAGATTCGCGTTCCGAGTTTAGAAACAAACAGTGCAGTTTCGCCCGGCGAAGCCAATTCACCTCGGACCTTGAGCCATTTATCGACCCACTCTTTGGCTAAACCAGAAAACGGCGCCTTGCGTTCTTTGTCGCCCTTACCAATCACTCGGATCTCACCTTGGCGACCCAACACATCTTTAAGGTTGATACCGACCAGTTCCGCCAGTCGTAACCCTGCACCATACATCACCTCCATCATCGCTCGGTCACGAATCGACAGTGGATCGTCCTCATTCACATCAAGCAGTTGACCTACTTCATCGACATCGAGGTTTTTAGGCAAAGGGCGTTGTTTTCGAGGTGCTGAGACCCCTTTCGCAGGGTTAGCGGTCATTTCACCACGCAATACAAGGAAATCAAAGAAGCTGCGCAGTGAAGACAAACGAGTCGCAATACTGCTCGCTTTCATCCCCTCACGCATGCCTTTACTGGCAAGTTGTCTTACCCACGCAGCATCAACCTGGCCCCAGTCCTTTAGTCCAAGAGTGACTAAATGTGCGGCCATGGTTTCAAGTTGTTGTCGGTAATTACGTTGGGTGTGTAGGCTGAGTCCCTTCTCGCTTCTGAGATATTCATAGAAGCGAGAAAGTGGCTTTTGAAGGCTGTTAGGAAGAGGTATTTTGGGCTCTAGGCTCATTATTTATCTGCCAAGGTAAGGTGTCCGCCAAGTGAGCAACAACAAGCGCTAAATGACGTAAAAAGAGCGTATCCATATGAGGTTGGAAATGTCCGCCATCTTCACTAGAGAAAGCGAGCAAACCCAATGGAGACTGCTTAGCAAGTGGAAGTACTACATAAGAGCCTAGCTCTGGAACCTGAAAATCACCAAACAAATCGTGTCTATCGGCTTTTCTCAGGCGTCCTAGATAAGCATCTTTGCCATTAAAATGGTTAAGCGAAAACTTCGAATAACCCTCAGCACTCAGTTGATAAAAGCCCGATTGAGAAAGAATTCGAACATGCGCTTTAAGCCCAAGGTCTAACGCTTTCTGCTCAACGGCTTTAATCACCTGCATGAAGTCGCTGCATTTCAGCACTTGAGCTTGCAGATCCATAAACTCATAAAAGGTTTTATCGTTATTCGCCGCCAGCGACATCAAGCCCGTGATCTCTTCTTCGAGCTCTTCGATTCGATGACGTTGGCGTTTAAGTTGAATCTCAACCAGAGAAACAGCACCCTGCTCAACGTTATTGATAGCAAGGCGATCAACCAAATCTTTTCTATCTTGGAAAAAATCTGGGTTATCACGTAAATATTCCGCGACCACTTCTGCGGTGAGTGCGTCGGCTTCAACGTAAGACAAAACCTATCCTTTATGTTTTATGAATCTATTGGTTATAAATCGTTATTAGCAAGAAAGTTGACCATCAAACACATGCGTTGCAGGGCCGGTCATAAACAGAGGTTTACCCGGTCCTTGCCAGCTAATGTGCAAGTCACCACCTGGTAGACGAACTTTCACATTCTCAGCCAATAAGCCTTGGGTAATACCTACCGCAACCGCGCCACATGCACCGCTGCCACACGCTTGAGTTTCGCCAGCACCACGCTCATAAACACGTAAGCGAACCTCTTCACGGTTAACCACCTGCATAAAGCCAGCATTAACACGCTCAGGGAAACGTTCATGTGATTCAAGAAGCGGGCCTAAGGTATCTACATCCGCTGTGTCAACATCATCAACAACAGTCACCACATGTGGGTTACCCATGCTTACTGCACCACAGAACAAGGTGTGTACATCCGTTCTCAGGATGTAAGTCTTCTCTGGTTGCTTGGCCTTGAATGGAATCTTGCCTGGTTCGAACTCAGGAATACCCATGTTGACTGTGATCAGGTCATTCTCTTCAATCTTAAGAACCATTTTGCCTTTCTTGGTGCTCACGTTGATGCTGTATTTATTCGTTAAGCCTTTCATGCGAACGAATCGTGCAAAACAACGAGCGCCATTGCCACACTGCTCCACTTCACTGCCATCCGCATTGAATATGCGGTAATGGAAATCAGTTTCTGGATCATAGGGAGCCTCAACCACAAGTAGCTGGTCAAAGCCCACACCAGTGTGACGATCCGCCAAACGACGGATCAAATCTGGAGAAAAGAAAATATTTTGAGTAATGCAGTCCACGACCATGAAATCATTGCCCAAACCATGCATTTTAGAAAAGTGGAAGTGCATAACGCTTAAAATTACTCCGGAAGAATGTTTTCAAGTTCCCACAGACTCGTAAGCTCTTCACGCTGACGAACCAAGTGAGTTTTATCGCCATCAACCATCACTTCAGCCGCACGCGAACGAGTGTTGTAGTTAGATGACATCGCGAAGCCATAAGCACCCGCAGAACGAACTGCCAGTAAATCGCCTTCTTCAAGAACAAGGTCACGATCTTTACCTAGGAAGTCACCTGTCTCACAGATAGGGCCAACCAAATCGTAAGTCACCGCTTCACCCTGACGTGGGCTTACTGGAACAATATCTTGCCACGCTTGGTAAAGCGCTGGACGCATTAGGTCATTCATCGCGGCATCGATGATGGCAAAGTTCTTATGCTCAGTTGGCTTCAGGAACTCGACTTTCGTTAATAATACACCAGCGTTAGCAGCAATCGCTCTTCCAGGCTCGAAAATCAGCTCTAGATCAGAATGATTGTCTAGGCGAGCCAATAAGGCTTTCGCATAGTCAGAAGGCTGTGGTGGTAATTCATCACGATAAACCACACCTAAGCCACCACCAACATCAAGATGTTTGATGTTGATACCGTTAGCACGCAGTTGGTCGATAAGAGCAAGCAGACGATCGGTTGCATCAATGAAAGGTTCGATATCCGTTAACTGAGAACCGATGTGGCAATCAATACCGTGGATAGACAAGTTATCAAGTGTTTGTGCAAACGCATAAACAGCTGGAGCACGGTCGAAGGCAATACCAAACTTGTTATCACGCAGACCGGTAGAAATGTAAGGGTGAGTGTTTGCATCAACATCTGGGTTGATACGCAGTGAAATCGGCGCTTTAACACCAAGCTCACCAGCCACTTTATTCAGTCGCTCTAGTTCTGGTTCAGACTCTACGTTGAAACACTTAATGTTCAACTCAAGCGCACGCTTCATTTCAGCGGCTGTTTTGCCGACACCAGAGAACACAACTTTTGCCGGATCGCCACCTGCAGCGACCACGCGCTCTAGCTCACCGCCAGAAACGATGTCAAAGCCTGAGCCCAAACGAGCCAAAGTGTTCAATACGCCAAGGTTCGAGTTAGCTTTAACGGCATAACACACCAAGTGTGGATGCTCACCAACCGATGAATCAAACGCATTCCAGTGGCGTTCTAATGTTGCACGAGAATATACATACAGCGGTGTACCATATTGCTCTGCTAGTTGTGAAAGTGCGACGTCCTCAGCCCAAAGCTGGCCATCTTCCTGATAGTTGAAGTAATCCAAAGTTCTTATCCCTTATAAATAACGATTTCTGCGTGTTTCACTTATTGTGATTGTTCAGTCTGCTGAACTTCATCAGGATCGTATAACGGACCCGTTTGACCACAACCAGAAAGTCCAATAACGGACACCATAAACAGAGCGGTAATTAATTTTTTCATTTTGCATATCGTGATTATTAACTCAATGCCCCCTATAATCGCACCACACTCAGGAAAAGCAATAGGATAGAAAGGATGAACGAGACTGAATTTCATCAGCTGGTCGATATACAGATGCAAAACATCGAAGAAGCTATCGATGAATCAGAGGCAGATATTGATTACGAAGTGACTGGTAACGTGATGACGCTGGAGTTTGAGAACCGCAGCCAAATCATCATTAACCGCCAAGAACCAATGAAAGAAATCTGGTTGGCGTCTAAATCTGGTGGCTTCCACTTTAAATTAATCGACGACAAGTGGACATGTTCTAAGACGGGCATGGAGCTGTTTGAGATGGTGAAAGAAGAATGCGTGAAGCACGCAGGTGAAGAGATCGATTGGGTCTAATCATTTGTAAGCAAAACTAAAAAGGAGTGAATCAATCACTCCTTTTTTAATATCAATCAGTCTTAATAAGACTAGATGTTCACTATCTTTGAACTCCGAGAAGCTAACGTCGCATCGTTACGGTAAGGCACAACGTAAGAGTTGCCCTCTTCTGGATGAACGATCTGGTAGTACTGAGGTAAGTTAAAGTTAATCAACTTAGACGACATCTTCGACTCATCTTTTACTGACGTGTAGAAAGAGTTCACACTCGCGATCATCTCATCTTTTTCGCCGCTGTATTGATGATACACCTCAACCTGATTCGACTCGTCCAATACATAAATATTAAAACCTTTATCGGTATCTTCGAAGAAGAACTGAATTAAGCCCTCACTCGCAAAACCATCCACCACTTCTGGCAATTGATACTCTTGCTCTTTGTCGAGCATCAGTAAAGGCGAACCCTTCAACTTGTTAGTTGAGATACTACGATAGAAGTCGACCGAGTTTTCTAGCATCTGTACCGATACACCGCGGCGCTCGAAGAACAGACCAAACATCTTGTTAGCTAGGCGAATAGCCTTAAAACGACGGCGTTTCTCTGGTTCGATTGGTTTTAATCGTAAATCGATACACTCAGCAAGCAGTTGATACACCATGTTACGCATCACACCACGCAGGTTCTTGCTGTAACAGAACACATCGACTGACTCTGGCGGCAACGCATCTTGGTGCATTTTGCCAAGAACCGTTTTAAGTGCGTCCAGCATTGCGGTATCACCTTGGAAATGAAGCGTACGTACTTCATGCCAAGAGTTACGGTAAACCAGATCGACACTACCGACTAAGCTCTTACCCTCTTCACCAAAGCTGAAGATGTCTGCATTCTTTAGATCTACCTTCAAGGCACGACCGCTTAACTCAGAGGTTGGGTCATTTTCGAAGTTAATGAACATCGCTAGCTGGCTGATCTCACACGGGCTCGCCAGTGCCTGCATACTTGGGCGACGCTTACGTAAAGAGAAGGTATTACGCAGATCGCTCACCATTTGATAGAACTTATCGATATCAATGTGGGCGTCACGAACCACAGAATGCAAACGTGTCGACTCAGTAATCAAACCATTGAAGAATGACCAAGCAACTAGCTTACTCAAGTACTCATGGTGCTCAAGTGAAGGTTGACCAAGAATACGGTGCGCAATCAACGGCTGTTTATACAAGTACCAACCCGCTTTATTGGATTGCCCTTGGCGAACCTCAATAAAGCTCAAGTCTGGTTCATGCAGATCCGGAGAGATTTGCGGATTCAGTAACGTCACCTTACCCGGCAACACCTCAAACGCAGCATAAAGCTTACGTGCCAAGATACTGATATCTTGTGGGCTGATTGCCGAAGTAATGTCGTTACGACGTGCAAATTGAATCAGGTTACGATAGCTCAACATCAAGGCATCAAGTAGCGCATGGTGCACCACTTTCACCTGTTCAACCTTCCAGTTACGGCGGTTATCGAGCTCAGCAATGGTTTCCTGTCCCCAATTCCAAGACTTAGTCATCTCGGTTAGGGCTTCACGACGCCATGCAACAGAACCGATACCGGCTTCACGCGACAACTTCTCGTGAGTCTTGAGGTAGAAACAGCGTCTCACCAAGTCCAAACGAGTATGGTCGTTAATACGCTCTAGGTAGCGAGTTACCTTCTCTAGCATCAGATAGTAGCTATCCATGCCATACAGATCAGGTTCATCCGCAAAGAAGCGGCGCTTGGTATCGATACTCAATAGTTGGGTATTTGGGTATTCCCATGAATAAGCTTCAAGCAAGATCGCCTTTAACACCGATTTATACGGTGAGTCGATACTCTTGTAGAGCTGCCACAGGTTAGAACCGAAGTACTCTTCCGCGGGAATGCGATTCAGCTTGCCGAAGTCGATCCACTGCGAACAATCAAGATAACCATCCTGACATAGGCCTTGAACGTATTGGTCATAACACTCTTCCATTTCTGGCGGGATGATTTGCCACAACAAGCGTTGGCCAGCTAAACGAACGGCTGAACGATAGAACTCATCAAGCAATAACAGGTGCTGTGAAGAGCCACAGTTATCACCAGTCATCTCTTCAGAATGGTTCGAGCGGAAACGCTGTTCATCCATCAAGAAAAAGTTAGCTTCAACACCTAAGGTTTCAGCCCAATCGGTAATCAGCAGGCACTTGTTCGTCAAGCTATCGCGCGCTGGACCATCCATATCAGGAGAAACACATACCCAGATATCCAGATCACTTGAGGTGCTTTGACCAATAGAAGAGGTACTACCCATGGTGTACAGACCAAGGATTGCAGGTTCAGCAGCCTCGGTAAGCTTTCCGCCAAGCGTTAATTCGGTATCAGACACAAATTGCTTTTGGAATTCATTAAGCGTGAAGCTACGAATTCCAAAAGGAACTTGTTGGTCATAGTAACCAGGCATCATTGGATGATTGAAATGAAGGAGTGCGGGGATTAGGTTAAAAACTCGCTGGCCTTGGACATTCATCAACGCCAACGCACGATCAATGCGCTGCTGATTTAGATTGTCTAACCGTTGAATCAAAGTCTGAGTGTAAGCCTGCAAGGTAAGTCCTTGGTTTGAGATTAAATGCACTTCTGTTTAGTTACTGAACGAAAGCAGCAACAAAACGTGATCAATTTAACACTTTTACCCTTATTGGTAAAGTAAAGGAAGCCGTCATACTGGCCAATCCCTTGATGACAGAAAGTTAAACTCACGGCGCCGTAGTGTCCTCTTTATTGACTATTTCTAATAATAGCCCATGTTTCAAATGAGATACTAATCACACTATTTTGGTGAACTCATGAAAATCTCCCAGCTATCAAAGCATGGAATGATCAAACAGTAAGAATTTTCCCCTCACAATGTTAGGATTAGGCTATTACAGAACCTATATCGGAAACACCATGACAAATTCAGCACCAATCCGTATCGCAACCAGAAAAAGCCCTCTTGCCCTTTGGCAGGCATACTTTGTAAGGGATGCACTGCAAGCTGCTCACCCTGGTTTAGAGGTTGAGTTGGTAACTATGGTGACCAAAGGTGACATCATCCTAGATACCCCACTGGCTAAAGTTGGCGGTAAAGGACTGTTCGTTAAAGAACTCGAAGTGGCAATGCTAGAAGGTCGTGCTGACCTTGCAGTTCACTCGATGAAAGATGTACCTGTCGACTTCCCTGAAGGTCTAGGTCTGGTAACGATCTGTGAACGCGAAGATCCTCGTGATGCTTTCGTATCAAACACTTACAACAATATTGATGAGCTCCCACAAGGTGCTGTCGTGGGTACATGCAGCCTACGTCGTCAATGTCAGCTATTGGAATACCGCCCTGATTTAATCATCAAGGAACTGCGTGGCAACGTTGGTACTCGTCTAGGTAAACTCGATGATGGCCAATACGATGCTATCGTCCTAGCGGCAGCTGGCCTTAAGCGCCTAGAACTTGAAGAGCGTATCCGTAGCTTTATCGAACCAGAACAGTCTCTACCAGCTGTAGGTCAAGGTGCTGTGGGCATTGAATGTCGTCTTGATGATGAGCGTCTGATTAAGCTTCTTGAGCCACTAAACCACCAAGACACAGCCGATCGTGTACTTTGCGAACGTGCAATGAACCTAACTCTAGAAGGCGGTTGTCAGGTACCTATCGGTAGCTACTCACTGTTAGATGGCGACAACATCTGGCTACGTGCACTTGTTGGTGAGCCTGACGGTTCTAAGATGGTTCGCGGTGAGATTTCTGGTCCTCGTAAAGATGCTGAAGCACTTGGCGTTACTCTGGCTAATCAACTGCTGGATGACGGGGCGAGAGAAATCTTAACCAAGCTTTACGCAGACCAA
Organism: Vibrio sp. Isolate33; assembly: GCF_022397895.1. Lineage (NCBI taxonomy): Bacteria > Pseudomonadati > Pseudomonadota > Gammaproteobacteria > Vibrionales > Vibrionaceae > Vibrio > Vibrio sp. Isolate33. Next base: position 4,201 of record NZ_JAKEUP010000024.1, on the reverse strand, counting down.
GAATAATCATGACAGTGTTGGTAACTCGTCCCGGCTCAGAGGGACAATCGCTTTGCCAACAACTAGCGGATGAAGGGATTCAAGCAATCCATCATCCGCTTATTCGTATAGTTGATAATCCAGGCTCTGCCGATTTAAGCACTCAGCTCAATAACAGCGATATCATTATTGCAGTCAGTCACCATGCTGTGGCCGCGGCTCAAAGCATCCTTTCCAAAACCTCATCTATTTGGCCTACTTCGCCGCTTTATCTTGGCGTTGGTCAAAAAACTGCGCACGTTTTAAGCAAAGTCTGTAAACAAAAAGTAAACTATCCTCAAGTTAGTGATAGTGAACATCTTCTTAAACTTACTGAACTTAATGGTGTCGATAATAAATCCATTTTGATATTACGTGGCAATGGTGGGCGTGAGCTCATTAGAGATTCTTTACTCAATCAAGGTGCACAAGTCTCCTATTGTGAGACCTACCGTAGAGAATATATTCCCATTAACGACCACAATACCTATCAAACATGGATAAACCAAAATACATCAAAAGTTGTCATCACTAGTCAGGAACAATTGGAGTATCTCTGCTCAATAACCCCTGACGAGTATTTGGCTTGGCTTTCAACAAGACAACTATTTGTCCCAAGTCAGCGCATAGCAGAACGAGCACAACAGCTCGGGTTCTCCAATGTGATTAATACTCAAAGTGCTACGAACCAAATATTACTGGCTGCTCTCCGGCCTTAGCTAGAAACAGGAAATAAGCATGACAAGCAAAAAAAATAATGAGCATATTGAACCTGAAAAGAAACAAGATACTCAGCCAGTAGTTGTTGAAAACGAAAAAGCTGAATCTACAGAGACAAAACAGCCTGAACAAAAACTTGATGCCTCTGCATCAAATACCGCTCAAAATGAACAGTCTCAAGCTGAACATAAAGAGCAAATAAAGAAAGCGGAAAAGCAAGGTAAGCGCGGTGTTACACTAGGCGCTATTGCGATCGCTTTTTCTATTATTTTCAGCGGTGGCATTGCCTTTCAAATGCAACAAAAGAGCGCCGATTACTCAGCTCAAATCGCAGCGCTTCAAGCGCAACTACAAAATACCCAATCTGCAGTAAATAAAAACCTACAAACCATCAAGCAAGAGACCATCCAAGAAGCATCACATGCGGTGGAAAAAACTCAGGTTGTTCAATCCCAACAACAGAAAAGCATTCAAAGTCTGCAGTTAGCCGTAGCTGACGTTAAAGGCCGACGCCCGAATGACTGGTTACTTGCCGAAGCCGATTACCTTGTAAAACTTGCTGGCCGTAAACTTTTCCTTGAGCATGATGCTGTTAGTGCAACCAAACTTATGGAAAGCGCCGATCAACGTATCGCAGCACTGAACGACCCAAGCTTGGTGTCTCTACGTCAATCAATGACCAATGACATTACTAAGCTTCGCACTATCCCTCTGATTGACCGCGATGGTTTAGTTCTGCGTATCACAAGCCTTCAGCAACAAGTCGATAACCTTCCTCTAGCTAACGCTATTCTTCCAGAAGCTGCGGTAGTTGAGAAACAAGCAGTATCGCAAGACATCAATGATTGGCAGAACAACTTGATGACGTCGATGAAAGACTTCTCAGAAAACTTCATTACTTTCCGTAGTCGTGATGGTGAGGTTATCCCACTACTATCACCAGAACAGCACTTCTACTTGCGTGAAAATATCAAAGGCAAGCTCGAGACAGCAATTCGCGCGGTCTACAAAGAGCAAGGCGAAGTCTATAGCGCAGCGCTTAAGACAGCTAACGAGTGGTCGAAGTCGTACCTAAACCAAGATAACAACTCAGTAATCGAGTTCGAAAAGGCGATTAAACAGTTAAGTGAGCAAAATATTTCTGTGAAATACCCTGTAAAGCTTGAGTCTCAAAATGAGTTGTCAGATGTCATTCGTGAACGTCTACGCCGTGAGGTAACGGTAATGACCTCGGAGGAGAAATAATGATTCGTTTGATTTTTCTTTTCCTTGTACTCGGTGCGGGTCTGTTTGTCGGTACTCAGTTCTCGGGTCAACAAGGTTATGTACTGATCTCAATTGCCAATAAGACGATTGAGATGAGTGTGACAACAATGGCTATCTTTGTGATTGCCCTCTTGGCGGTACTATTTGGCTTAGAGTACCTATTTAAAAAGCTTATTTACGCGAGCTCAACAACTTGGAACTGGTTCAGCGTTCGTAAACTAAAACGCTCTCGTCGTTATACTAATGAAGGCATCATCAAGCTTCTTGAGGGTGATTGGAAAGGCGCAGAGAAGAAAGTAACTCGCTGGGCGAATCACCACGACATGCCTCTGCTTTGTTACTTAGTGGCGTCACAAGCGGCACATGAGCAAGGTAATACTGCTGAGCGCGATAAGTACATTGAGCTTGCTAGCCAGCAAGACGACTCTCTATTGGCTGTTGAACTAACCAAGGCTAAGCAACAAATCAGCGAATCAAACTACGAAGCCGCTTTCGATACGCTTTCAAACCTAAAAGGGTCACACCCTAACAACACTGCGGTGCTTGGATTGCTAAAAGCGACCTACATGCAGCTTAAGTTATGGCAGCCATTGTTGGAACTAACGCCAAAACTCGCTAAGAACAAGCTTCTAACGGCAGATGAGCAGCGTGAACTAGAACAGAAAGCACAATGTGGTTTGCTTCACGACGTCGCACAGCAACAAGGCAGCGAAGGTTTAATCAGTCACTGGAATAAGCTTCCAAGAAAACAGAAGCAAAGTTCACACCTTGTATCGTGCTTTGTGAAGCAGTTGATCGCACGTAAAGCTGATTCAGAAGCCTTCACAGTGATTAAAGAGAACATTGCGAAGAATGGTTCAAACGAACTCTACATGTTGCTCCCTGAACTTAATCTAGCCGATCACCACCCTGTGGTTGTTATGCTAGAGCGCGCAATCAGTAAAGATAACAACAATGCAGAAGCACACAGTGCATTGGCTCAGTTCTACCTAAGAGAGCAAAAATGGGCAGAAGCGCAAAGCCACTTCGAAAAAGCACTAGCACTTCGCTCTAATGTTTCAGATTACGGATACCTATCTGATGCACTAGAAAAGCAAAACCTAACTAAAGCAGCTCACGAGGTATCTCGTAAAGCACTCGCTCTAGTTCAGCCAGCTTAAGCAAATACACTTAACATGAAGCCGATGCCAAGCATCGGCTTTTTTGTGTCTGTTATTTACCACAAGATAGCGTCCAATAATCCAACCTTCCGCCAGCTACAGTTTAAGCTTAAATATCCCACTAAATTCCAACAGCCTCTAGACACTAAACTGAGGCACGAATCCAATCATTTAAGCAGCTTTAAGTGCGAGTTTCGAGTCAGAAGGCTTTAGCTCGAACTCTAACGAGAGTGTTTAAATAGACAACAAACTCTTTAGAAACGATTAGAGCTAACAAATATTCGCAATGTGGACATCTAGCCTGGCTACGACTATAGCGAAGAAAGATCAAATACCTCAGAAGGTTTTAGATTAGGTGTGAACTCAGAATTCAACGACCAATTTCCAACTATAGATCCAGTAATCCGAGTAACTCTTTCTTTGTGCTAGGGAGTGTAGACAGCTCAACCGCTGTGCTCACCATACAACTATTATCAACTAGGCTTTATCCGCAATTCGCCCTCTAAATTATCGGAACCTACAGGCATAAATATCACAATTGAGAGCAGAGCTTTCTTACCCCGATAGGTTCAGGGAGAATAGAAGTTAAACAACCTCATGCAAGTTAGTACTAGGCTTTCTGATAACTGGCAAACATCGAGGCCGTGAACTAAGGACAAGCCACGAGTGGGACGCTTTCGACCTAGGAATTAAACAGCAAGACTTCTTAGTAAATGCTGTTGTAGCAGCACGAAGCGAGCTGAGCTTGATCGAAAACCAGACTGCCTATAGCCAGAAACGACGAAAGCCTAGTCGTAAGACTAGGCTTTCTGAATAATTGACTGGGCTGGCATTCCATCGAGATCGCGCACGAGTAGAACTATTTCGACCGAAGGAAATATACAATGACTCAAATGTAAAAAAGCCCTGCTATTTCTAGCAGGGCTTTTCTAATAAGTGGCGGAGTGGACGGGACTCGAACCCGCGACCCCCGGCGTGACAGGCCGGTATTCTAACCAACTGAACTACCACTCCGCAGTGGACTACTTGTCGTCGCT
>NZ_JAKEUP010000023.1:0-66785 GCF_022397895.1 Vibrio sp. Isolate33 | reverse complement strand
ATAAGTCATTTCGCCTTTTTCAACTTGGGTTACGACTGACAATTTAAAGGCAAGAGAATAATCTCGTTGAGTACGTCTACTTGTTGTTTTCATGACACTCTCCAATTTCATGTTGGAAATGTGTCAACCATAGTTAGGACGGTACAACCAAATAAAAAAGGCCTCACACTGTGAGGCCTTTTGAATAGGCAAGGTTTTTAATAGATCGGGCGAGTGTTAATAGAACACCGAGAGATCTTAGAAGTTAGCGTGAGGGCCGAATACTTCGTAGTGAACGCGTGAACGGTCAACTTTCAATGCATCTAGCTGCTCTACGATGTTCTTCATGAAACCAACAGGGCCACAAATGTAGAAGTCGCTCTCTTCAAAGCCTTTAGTATCCGAGATAGACGCTAGATTCATTTGACCTTGATGCGTGTTTTCACATGCCGATTCGCCTTTATCCATGTACCACGTTTTTGCTTCCCAACCTTTGTCAGCAACAATGTCTTTCACACGAGTTGTGAAAGAGTGTTGGCCTACGTTTTCACAAGCGTGAAGGTAAAGTACTGGCTCGCTTTTCTCTTCAGTGTTTAGGAACTCAAGCATAGACTGCATTGGCGTTACACCAACACCTGCAGAGATCAGTGTTACTGGCTTGCTGCGCTCTTGGTACATGAAGTCACCCGCTGGCGCGTAAAGATTCACTTCATCACCGATAACAACGGTGTCATGAAGGTGGTTAGAAACCACACCTTGTGTTTCTTGACCGTGACCTTCGCGTTTCACAGAGATGCGGTATTGCTTACCGTTCGGCTTATCTGATAGCGAGTATTGACGAATTTCGCTGTATTGCGCACCTTCAGGTTTCACTTCGATACCGATGTATTGACCTGGTGTGTAATCCAGAACGTTACCGCCATCTTTTGGTTGAAGGATAAAGCTAGTTACTAGAGCTGATTCTTCAATCTTGTCTGCAATCACGAACGTACGTGCTGCTTCCCAGCCACCTACCGCTTGCTTACGCTGTAGGTAAAGCTCTGCTTCACGGTCGATGAATACTTGAGCTAAGAAAAGGTAAGCCGCTGTCCACGCCTCTTCGACTTCTGGAGTGAATGCTTCTGTTGCCAATTCACGCAGTGTTTCAATCAGGTGCAAACCAACAATTTGGTAGTGCTCTGGTTGAATGTTAAAGCTTGTGTGTTTCTGAGCAATACGTTCAACGGCAGTTGTTAACGCTGCTAGGTTTTCAATGTTCTTTGCATAAGCCGCGATAGCTTCAAACAGTGCTACGCCTTGGCGACCTGTTCTTTGGTGAGTCATATTGAAGATATCTTTCAACTCAGGGTTATGCGTGAACATACGTTGATAAAAATGCTGAGTTAAAGCCGGGCCTGCGCTCTCAAGTAGCGGGATAGTAGATTTGATGATTTCGATATGTGCGTTGTTAAGCATGAATTTACTCCGAACACTGAGTCTTATGACTTATATGTCATTTTGACTACTTGAAAAATTAAGATGACTTTTCGATTTTCTGAAACCTTAGTTATTTTTAGAAACTGAGTGATTTTGACTCGTTTTCGTTTCAAAAAAATCGCAAAACCTGATTAATGACACCTGATTGATTGAGGTCAAGAATACTCTTTTTAATCAGCGTTATAATCGGGCTTCGATGACTCTTTTGCACAATCGATGCCAAGTTTATCAATCCCCGTCATTACTGGTTTTATTCCCAAAACCCATCTTATAAAAATGTCAAAAAGACCTTTTTTTTAGGTCAATAAGACTCTATTATGTATATAAACACACAGAGTTAGAGTTTTTTATGCAAGATATCTCCGCATCTACCCTCATGGAAATGACCATTGGCCTTGCAAGTGGTGTGAACGATCAAGATCGTTTTAATCGCCTCATCGATGCCATTCGTAAAACCATTACGTGTGATTGTGTCGCGCTTTTAAGCCTTCAAGGTGACACACTAGTACCTATCGCAATGCAAGGGCTCAGTCGAGACACGTTCGGTCGTCGTTTCATCATTTCAGAGCACCCACGTTTTGCGGAGATATGTGCATCTCGCTCTCCTGTTCGTTTCGATTCTGATAGCTCACTCCCTGATCCTTTTGATGGCCTACTGATCGATCATGATGGCGATCTACCAATGCACGCTTGTATGGGCTTGCCTCTACTATTCGGCGATAAGCTATTAGGGATTCTGACGCTAGACAGCCTAAAACCGGATGTCTTCGCTAACATTCCAGCGCGTAACCTTGAAGTACTAGCAGCCATCGCAGCGTCAAGCATGCAAATGGCATTGACCTTTTCTCAGCTTGAACATCAAGCGAAGCAATCTAAGCAGCTATTAGAAGAGTTAAACGTTGAAGCGTGGGAGCGTGACGGCGGCGAGTTAATTGGTAACAGTGACACCATGGTCGCGCTAAAGAACGACATCGCTGTGGTAGCACCGTCTGAATTCAACATTCTGATCCACGGTGACACGGGTGTAGGTAAAGAGCTGGTGGCTCGTACTCTGCATCATCAATCACAGCGTAAACGTAACCCTTTGGTTTACGTGAACTGTGCTGCGATTCCTGAAAACCTTGTAGAAAGTGAACTGTTTGGTCACGTGCGTGGTGCATTTACTGGCGCAGACAAAAACCGTTTAGGTAAGTTTGCGTTGGCCGATGGCGGTACCCTATTCCTTGATGAAATTGGTGAGCTGCCGTTAGCTGCACAAAGTAAGTTACTGCGAGCGCTACAAAACAACGAAATTCAACCTGTTGGTCAAGACAACATTCAAACTATTGATGTGCGCGTATTGGCTGCAACCAACCGAGACTTAAAAAAAGAAGTGGAAGATGGCCGATTCAGAGCCGACTTATACCACCGATTGAGTGTGTACCCTATCGCGGTTCCTGCACTGAAAGATCGTGGTGACGATATCAGCTTGTTAGCGGGCTTCTTCCTAGAGCAAGCGCGCCGTAAGCTTGGTATCAACCAAGTGAAATTCCGTTCTGATGTGCTTGTATTCCTGAACCGCTATGGCTGGCCAGGTAACGTGCGTGAACTTGAGCATGTAATCAGCCGTTCGGCTTTGAAAGCACTGGCTCGCAGCACTAACAAGAACCTAGTGACGATTACCAAAGAAGATTGCGGCCCACTGGACCAAGATCAGCCAATCGCAACCACTCAAGCGAAGACGACTCCGCTATCAACACCAACCATCGATCTATCCGCAGGTTTACGTGGCGCAACAGACGATTTCCAACGCACCATCATCACTGAGGTGTTGGAAGATGCTAACTTTAACTGGGCACAAGCTGGTCGAGTTCTGAAAACAGACCGAGCAAACCTGACCCGACTATCGAAGCGTTTAGGGTTAAATGTGGCGAAGTCTCACACGATCGAACGGACAAAATAGATATTAGCGGTTTGTTGCGAGCATCTGACAAAACTTGTGTATATAATGCTGCAAATTGTAACGCTAATTTTAAATATGTAGAGAGAGTTATGAAGTTTATCCGTTGGTTCTTAGGTCGCGTCATTTTGCTATTGAATTTTGTTTTCAGCCCTCGTGGTGTGAAGCGTTCTCAAGAAGAACAAAGCCAAGTGAATGAGCAAGCAAAAACACACACGTTATACCAATTCGAAGCGTGCCCATTTTGTGTAAAAGTGCGCCGCGCGATGAAACGTCAATCGGTTCAGTTTGAACTTCGTGATGCAAAGAACAATGAACAACACCGTGCGGAGCTTGAAGCTGGCGGCGGTCGTGTGAAAGTGCCTTGCCTACGTATTGAAAAAGACGGCAAAACTGAGTGGATGTACGAGTCTTCAGATATCGTTGCTTACTTGGAAAAACAATTCGCATAAGCTCACAAGCTAAGCGAAAGCCAGATACAAAAAATCCCTCGAATGTGAGGGATTTTTTATGTCTGTTATTTGCATATTCTCGACTTGAGAACAAAAACGCTAAGGCTATTTGGCGACAATCAGCATCAGCTCTACACGGCGGTTACACGCCTTACCTTGTGCTGATGCATTGGTACAAGCCGGAACATACTCACCAAAACCGCGAGTATAAATCGAACGACTTGAAACATAGTTACTCTCTAATCGAGCTTTCACTTCTTTTGCCCGCTGCTCGGATAGAGGATCATTGATTCGATCTGTGCCTGTGTTATCGGTATGCCCTTCAATCACAACATCGATATCTTGGCGTTGAGATAAGTAACTGCCTAATGTGTCTAGCCATTGGTTGTAAGCAGGTTCAGGGAATGCAGAGCCTGTTTTAAAGTTCACATGTTGCTCAAGCTTTACCATCACATGATTGCCCGGTAGAACTTCAAAGTCGATACGGTTTTGTCTGAGGAAAACTTCTAGCGGATCATTGGTTGATACGCCTCGCCCATAATTGGTGGTAATGGTTGTTTGCTGACGAGAATTGCTCTGCATTGAGTAGCCACGATTGCTCGCGACATGTGTCGTTTGAACCACGCCCCACTCAGGGTGCATAAGATCGTAATCGGTTTGTGGCGCAGTCTCTAGCATATCACCACCAAGTAAATCCGTTGGTGACGTCGTTTCACACCCAGCCAAAGCTATGCTTAACATTATTGCTAAATATCTCATTACTTCACCAACCACTCATGCAGATAAACCATTCACTAATGTCTATATCGGCACCGAGAAAAAAACTTTAGACAAAAACTTTAGACAAAAGAGCCCGCATCAAAAAAAGTGCTTTTGATCACAGTTAACCGTCAACTAGCCTGTCTTCGTTAGCTAGTTCGAACTGTTTGCATTTATTTACCTTATAATTGTTTTCCAATTCCTACTAAATAGTTAGAATCTCACGACTTCTCAACGCTAGAGTAAACATTATGTTTAAACCATTTACTAAATTCATCACAGCAATCGCAGCCGTACTGATTATCGCCGGTTGTAGTGAAACAGACGAGCCACAAAAAGGCGTTCAATACGAAGCGCTTCCTACTGCTCTAACAGAATTTAACCTGTCTCCGATCACTGAAATCTTCTCTCTTAACTGTGGTCACTGCCGTCAAATGGAAAGTGCAATTCCAGAGATTGAGTCGCTTACAGACCAAACTATTGGCAAGATGCACGTAACATTCAATGAAAGTGCTCAAATTAGCGCAATGATCTACTACACAGCAGTGATGCAGCTTGATGCGACACCTGACCATGCCTTCATGGACGACCTATTCGGTGCGGTTCAAATGGGTGCAGACGCGACTCCAGAGCAACGTCAACAAGCGCTAGAAACAGCATTCACTTCTCGCGGTCTGGTTAGCCCATACCAACTGAACAAAGAACAACAAGTTGCGCTTTTCGACTACGTTAAGAAAGCGGAAGAAGTTTCAGTAAAAGGTCAGATCAACTCAGTACCAACATTTATCATCAACGGTAAATACCAAGTGCTGACAGCCGGCCACCAAGATGTTGCTGGTATCGCGAAAACGATCAACTACCTTTTGACTCAACCATAATCACGGCATTAGCCAACTGATTAACACATTTTGTATTAACTACGAAATTCAGCACTCAATATAAATAGGTTTTACTATGTCTAAATTTGTCATCCCGGTCATTGTCTTTCTTTTGGCGGGTTTCATGATTTACCGTACTTGGACGAATCATAAGTCTGGTGCAGAGAACTTCGAACAAGGTCAACAGTTCCTTATCGAGAACGGCGCTAAAGAAGGTGTTGTCACGACTGAAAGCGGCCTACAGTACCTAGTTCTTGAAGAAGGCACAGGTACAGAACACCCAACAAAGAACAGCAAAGTAACGGTTCACTACCACGGTACTTTGATTGACGGCACTGTTTTCGATAGCTCTGTTGAGCGCGGCGAGCCAATCTCATTTGCTCTTAAGCAAGTAATCAAAGGCTGGCAAGAAGGTTTGACTTACATGGTTGAAGGCCAAAAAGTTCGTCTGTTTATCCCAAGCCCATTGGCTTACGGTAAAGGCGGTTCAGGCCCTATCCCACCATCAGCAACACTGATTTTTGATGTTGAGTTAATCTCTATCCAATAATCGAATTGCTATAAAAAAGCTTCTAATTTAAGCCCCAACATGCACACCATGTTGGGGCTTTTTTATGTAGCTATATGTTTTAAAACGGTTTTAATTGAGAACTTGCTAAGCTATCGCTCAAAAACACAATCAACATCCAAGGCCAATCAAACGAAATTAGACCTACTAGACGACTGGTCTAATTTAAACTATAGTACCGACCATGAACGAAAAAACGAACGACACACGCCTGCATATTTTAAATGTTGGCTATCAATTAATAGTGAACAACGGCTTCAATGGCGTTGGCTTATCACAATTGCTTAAAGGAGCGGACGTACCGAAAGGTTCGTTTTACCACTACTTTAAATCGAAAGAGCAATTTGGTGAGGCGCTAATTCAGCACTATTTTGAAAACTACATCACTAAGATTGAATCCATTTTGGTACACGGCGAAGGCAACCATTATCAACGAATTCTGGGTTACTTTTCACTGTGGGCAAAGACTGAAAATGGCACCTGTAACGCACATAAATGTTTAGTGGTTAAGCTCAGCGCTGAAGTCTCTGATCTTTCTGATCCTATGCGCCAAGCTCTGCTCAAAGGAGCCGAAAAAGTCACTCAAACGATACAGCACTGTGTTGCTGGTGGTGTGGATGATGGCTCTATCAAAGTAGAGAACAGCCAAGAAGTTGCTCAGAACCTATACTCAATGTGGTTAGGCGCCAGCTTATTAAGTAAGTTAAGCCAAAACCCACAGAGCTTAAAATCGGCATTAAGCCTTACCGAACAAATTTTAAAAGGTGAAAGCCACTAACGCGCACCGCGCCTTATTCGCTCTTTTTTGCTTCACCTCGCTTTGAATTGCTTTAACTTGCTGTAACTTAAAAGAAATCACCCGCCCTCTTATCAATTTGATGACGGCGGGATTTTTAGACAACAAGACTAGACGACTGGTCTAATTCTAAATGAACACAATATAAAATTAAGGACATCCAATGACTCAACAAGACAATCGCCGCATCGTATTGGCTTCTCGCCCAGTTGGCGCACCGACTCAAGATAACTTCCGCTTAGAGACAGTGGCTGCACCAACAATTAATGACGGCGAGATGTTACTTCGCTCGGTTTACCTATCTCTTGATCCTTACATGCGTGGCCGAATGAGCGATGCGAAATCTTACGCAGACCCAGTTGCTATTGATGATGTGATGGTTGGTGCAACCGTGTGTCAGGTTGAAGCGTCAAACAACAGCGATTTTGAAGTTGGCGAATGGGTATTGGCGTACACAGGTTGGCAAGATTATGGTGTTTCTGACGGTGAAGGTCTTATCAAGCTAGGTAAAGAGCCAAGCCACCCTTCTTACGCACTAGGCATCATGGGTATGCCAGGCTTTACCGCTTACATGGGTTTATTAGATATCGGCCAACCGAAAGAAGGCGACACGTTAGTTGTGGCAGCGGCGACAGGCCCTGTAGGCGCAACTGTTGGACAAATCGGTAAACTGAAAGGCTGTCGCGTCATTGGCGTAGCTGGCGGTCAAGAGAAATGCCAGTACGCAAAAGAGGTTCTTGGGTTTGATGAATGTATCGACCACAAGGCAGACGACTTCGCAGAACAACTGGCGAAAGCGTGTGACAACGGCATCGATGTTTACTTTGAAAACGTTGGCGGCAAGGTGTTCGATGCAGTAATACCGCTTCTAAACACAGGCGCTCGTATCCCTGTTTGCGGCCTTATCTCTCAATACAACGCGACATCACTTCCTGAAGGTCCAGATCGCATGTCTAGCCTTATGGGCACTCTTCTAGTTAAGCGAATTAAGATGCAAGGCTTCATCATCTTTGATGACTACGCACACCGTTACAACGAGTTTGCAACTCAAATGACCGAATGGCTGTCTCAAGGAAAAATGCACTACCGCGAGCACCTAATTGAAGGTCTAAACGAAGCACCACAAGCCTTCATGGGTCTGTTAGAAGGTCAGAACTTCGGCAAACTTGTTATCAAAACTAACGAACCGGAATAGCTCAAAGATAGAATAGGCAGAATTATGATTACTTTACATCACCTAAATAAATCGCGTTCAAAGCGCATCATCTGGCTACTGGAAGAGCTTGGTGTCGATTATCAAATCAAACCTTACCAACGAGACAGTGTCACGTTTTTAGCACCACCAGAACTGAAGTCTGTTCACCCTCTTGGTAAATCTCCCGTCATTGAAGACGATGGCGTCGTGATCAGTGAATCTGGCGCAATTACTGAGTACCTTATCGACAAGTTTGGCCAAGGTAAATTTGCACCGGAACGCGGTACAACTGAGTACGTTGAATATTCACAGTGGTTACACTTCGCTGAAAGCTCGGGCATTTTGCCTATGTTGCTTAAGATTTTCGTGATGAAAGACGGCTGCGAGACAAACTTCCTCGGTGGTTACGCAGACGACGAAAATCAAAAGATCTTAACCTTCGTTAACGAAGCACTTGAAGGCAAAACCTATCTTGTAGGCGAAACACTCACTGGTGCCGATTTCATGATGTCGTTCATCGTAGAAATTGTGGGTAACTTTGGCGCGACTGCGCTCTACCCTAACATTGCTAAATACGGTGATCTTTTGGCAAGTCACCCTGCTTACAAAAAAGCGGAGCAACTAGAATTAGAACACTCTAACTAATCAAGATTTGTTCCATTCAATGTTCCCATAGCATGAACATAACAATCTAAATGAAGCCAAAGCCGATTTATCTTTCGCTTTGGCTTCTCATTTGCCTTCATTTCGACAACAATATCGGGTTCTAACCGAATACCCATAGAGTTTGATCTTCATGTCAGCAAACCTTGCTCAATACACACCACTGCGCACGTTAAACCAAACAGCTAGTCACGACTTATCACTGCCAGAGCGTTTTACATTCCCGTATTACTATACTCCGCACCCTTTGTGTAAATTAGCGATGCAGCAGCTTCAACAGTCTCTGCTTGACTGTGGTGTGAATGAAACATCGCAAGGAAGCCTCTATGCCGTTCTTCTGGTTCAACATCCTCAAACTCAAGAGTTGGGCTACCTTTCTGCGTTTTCAGGTTTGCAGCTAGATTCGTCTTTGGAACCTCAGCTATCGAGTATCGCCTTCGTTCCTTCTGCTTTTGATAAGCAGCAGTTTCAGGTTCTGAACACGCAAGGCTTAGCCCAAAAAACAACATTAGCTAACGACATTGCGAACCTAGAGAAAACTCACAACCTAGATGAACTGACATCAACGCTGAGCGAACTTAAAAACGACGCGAGTAAAGCAATCGAAACCTTTCAGCTCACTATGGCTGCCAACAAAGCACAACGTAATGAGCTTAGAGAGCAAGCTAATCAAGAGAAAGAACTAGGTAACCTAGAGTCTGCAGCTCATCTGCTGAAACAATTGGGTAATCAAAGCAGCCAAGAGAAGCGCGACCTAAAAGCACTCCGAATTGAGTGGAAACAGAAGATCGCAGAACGTCAGTCACGAGTTAATGCCATAGAAAGCGATCTCAAAAGCCGCAAACAAGACTACCAAACAATTTCTGCTGAATTAGAAACGCAGCGTTTGTCTCATTATCGCTTTATCAACCAAGCAGCAGAGCCAAAGAGCCTGCTTGAATTATTAGATGGCAAAGACGCACTAGACGGTTCAGGTGACTGCTGTCTACCCAAGCTGCTTAACTTTGCCTTTGAGCACGGCTTTAAACCATTAGCTTTATCTGAGTTTTGGTGGGGGGTCCCGCCAACGGATATCATTCGACAACACGGAAACCTTTACCCTGTTTGCCAGAGCAAAAGCTTCGAGATCCTCGACCACCAGCTAAGCGGCATTAAGTTAGAAGATAATCCGCTTATCGTAAACCCTGCGGTGGGTAAGTCGTTTGATATTGTGTATGAAGATGACGAGATCGTGGTCGTGAACAAGCCTGAAGAGTTCTTGTCGGTTCCGGGCAAGTTCATTGAAGACTCGGTTTACACTCGTATTAAAGCACGCTACCCAGACGCCACTGGCCCGTTGATTATCCATAGATTAGACATGTCGACGTCTGGATTATTGATCTTGGCGCTGACAGCTGAGTCCAACAAACATATACAGAAACAGTTCATCGATAGAACCGTCGAGAAGCGTTACACGGCACTGCTTGATGGTGAAATCCACGGTGATTCTGGCGATATTTGCTTGCCGCTACGCGGCGACATTAGCGACAGACCAAGACAGCTAGTTTGCCATGAACATGGGCGTAACGCTGAAACGCATTGGCATGCCGTCAGCACCAACAACGGTAAAACAAAAGTTCACTTGTACCCTAAAACAGGCCGAACCCACCAGCTGCGTGTTCACTGTGCTCATCCACAAGGGCTTAGCGTACCGATTCGTGGAGATGACCTTTATGGCTACAAACGCGAACGTCTGCACCTTCATGCGGGCTACCTTAAACTGGTTCACCCAACAACCGGAGAATGGATGGAGTTTGAAGTACCTTCTGAATTCTAAATCTACTTTGTCGCGTAGGGCTTTCGAGCCCTACTCTTCTGATATAACCTGCAAGTAAGCTTTCGATACGCTACATAGAACTTAATACCAAATCATTAGTACCAGATACCGAATACTAGAAAGCTTGAACACAACAAGGTGACTATTGCTGGAATACCGTCTTTCCAAGTATCAAATCTTAAGTGGAAGTAAAGTGCTCCTAACGAAGTAGCCCCCAGTATTACACCGCCCATCACTTGAGTCTGTTCTGGTGAGATATCACATAAAGCTAGAATCAAAAGAGCCGCTCCTGTCAGTTCGATCAAACCCACCAGAAACATAATCATTCTATTCAAGCCATAACTTTTAAAGAAACCAAGCTGGATTTCAAATACCTTCTTTTGCCAACCAAGTGTTTTAATCGAACTCGCCAACACAAAGAACGCCACCATCAAAATGCTGATTGCTGTACCCATCTCGCTACCTCTATAAGAATCACATTAATTTCAACGATGCTATTCAAGCATTCATAATTGAGGTGATAAATGCTAGCTTTAGGATAGTTAAGATTCCAAATTGGAATAGATAAACCAAAGGCGAGTAAGATGGACAAGATCGAATGTATTCGCATCTTTGTGGAAACCGCGCAACTGAATAGCTTCACTGCAACGGCCAACAAGTTAGACGTGACACAAAGTGCAGTGAGCAAGAAGATAGCGTGGTTGGAGAGTGACTTAGGGATCACTTTGTTTCAACGAAACAGCCGAAAAATCTCCCTCACTCATGCAGGAAAAGACTACCTCACCTATTGCTCCCGTTTACTCGAAGAGATGTCTACCATAGAAAGCAAACTCAAGCGTGAGACTGAATCCGTAGAAGGCGAGATTAAAATCTCAGCACCAAGTGCCTTTTCTACAATGTTATTGAGCGAACCACTTCAAGCCTTTATTGAGCGACATCCAGGTATCCGTGTAAACCTCAGTGTCGACGACCGCATTGTAAACCTGAATGACCACAACATTGATATTGCTATCCGAGCATCACAACTCAAAGACTCAGGGTTAAAGGCTCGCTTCTTGTTCAACAATAAAGTCCAATACGTTGCATCACCGAATTACCTAAGTAAGTACGGGAAACCTGAACACCCACAAGATCTGAGCCAACATCATTGCTTAACCTATTCTTTGATGAATCCGGCAAGCGAATGGCGTTTCACCGATAAAGATCACCAAAGCACCAGCGTGAAAGTAAACCAGATTTTCACGTCAGACAGCCCAGAAATGCTGCTGACTATGGCTCGACAAGGTTTAGGCGTGGTTGCGTTACCGGATTGGATGAGTAACGAGTTTGTTGAGAAAGGAGAATTAACGCCGTTATTGGAAGGTTGGAATAACGACTGCTTGCCGATGTACGCGGTGTACCATGCAAGTGATTATTTGCCTCAGCGAATTCGTGTATTTATCGATTTTCTCGCAGATTGCTTGAGCTCCACTGATAATTAGAGCTCTACGAACAATAGAGCTCAGGTAATAGTTAATACATTACTTTGGTGACGCTTAACCCATCACATCTTTGCGCTGGTCAACGCATTCGAAAGAGCCCATTTCGAACTCACGGCAAATCCATGGTCGATTTTCGTAGATGGTACACATCAGTGTTTCCCTATCTACCGCAGAGCACCAACCATCATCTAGACGTTTCATGGTTTCACCGCCCCATTCGTCGTAAGCGATATGCTCTTCTGGAACGCCAGTGTCTGTGATGATCATAACCTCTAAACGACAACAGCACGCCTGACAATTGGCACAAGTTACTTCAGGTTCGGTGATGTTCTTTATATCTATGGTCATAAGTGACTACACTGCTAAATTTTGCGTATAGTAATCGAAACCGCTCGCTACGGCTAATAAAGAAAGCTAACAATACTGTTTTCATACGGGCAAAAATAGAAACGGGCGTTGTGATTGACTCACAACGCCCGTTAGATTTTTCATTTAGCTAGATAGAAGCTCTATCTAGAATAGACTCGCAAAGAACAACTTAACGTAATCCATTAAACGCTTGAACAACCCGCCCTGCTCGACCGCTTCAAGCGCAATCAAAGGTTGAGTTTGAACATCTTCGCCATCGACTGTGTAGTGAACCACACCTAAAGTTTGCCCTTCGGCAATCGGCGCTTTCAGTTCAGAGTTCAACTCGATAGACGCGGTCAGCTTTTTGCTGTCTGACTTAGGCAGCGTAATAAACGTATCTTCCGCAACACCAAGCTTCAATGTGTCTTGATCACCAAACCACACCTTCTCTTCTGCTACTTGGTCGCCACCTTGATGCGGGTTTAGCGTATCGAAGAAGCGGAAGCCGTAGCTCAATAGCTGTTTACTGTCTGACTCACGGCTCTTAACGCTCGATGCGCCCATAACCACTGCGATAAGTCTCATTTCACCCTGTGTCGCTGAGCTTGCTAAACTGTAACCTGCGCCGGATGTGTAGCCTGTCTTCATGCCATCAACGGTTAAGCTTCTATCACGAAGCAAGCCATTACGGTTGTGTTGTGTGATGCCGTTATAGCTAAAAGAACGTTCGCTGTATAAGCCGTACACATCAGGAAGGTCTTTAATAATCGCTCGGCCAAGCAGCGCGATATCATAAGGCGTTGAATATAAATCTTCGGCGTCTAGGCCGTGTGCGTTAGCGAAATGGGTATTTTCCAATTTCAGAGAAGTCGCCCAAGAGTTCATCAAATCAACGAAAGCATCTTGTGAACCCGCTACGTGCTCGGCAATCGCAACACTGGCATCGTTGCCCGATTGAATGATCAAACCACGATACAGGTCCATCATCGCCACATCGGTATTCACTTCAATGAACATCTTTGAAGAGTCCGGGAAGTTCTTCGCCCATGCGTTTTCACTGATACGAACTTGGTCGTCAGCAGAGATGTTGCCTCGCTTCATCTCTTGGCCAGCAACATAGCTGGTCATCAGCTTGGTTAAGCTTGCTGGGTTTAACTTAGTGTGTGCATTGTTTTCGACAAGCACATCACCAGAATTAAAGTCGATTAACACATACCCTTTCGCACCTAAGCTAGGTGGCGTCGGTACGATAGAAGGTGCTGCGATGGCGGCATTACTAACCATCGCGGCGTTACTTACAATGAATATACTTAATATAGGGAGAGAGTATTTGGAGAACAGTTTCATTGAATCAAACCTAAGTTAACGTTTTGTCCAGTATAGACAAATGTTAGCAAAAGAAGCGCGAACTTTACGTTGCTTTACGCAAACGTACCTTTAGTTACAAATAAAAAAGTATAATCTGCGATCTGTCCGTTTTTTAGACAGATAATATTGACTCAATGAATATATTTAATACTTAGTTTAAGCGCTCGGGCATGCGTCTAAATAGCATCTCAACAAAGCCTGAAATGCGTTGTTTGCTTTCGCCAGATTCCAGTTGTGGTTGAATACCAGATTGCGCTAGTGCTCGCCATTGAATCATTTCTGAATTTGGTACTGAAAACACGATATACAGAGATCCTTTTTCAGCCAATTTACCTTTGCCATCATAGAAAGGTACGCCGGTAGAAAGCTGAACCGCATCAAAAATCGAATTGTCATTAAGTTCCGATTCTTCCGCAAGCCCGAAACCAACCACTACATCACCAATACTGCCGTCCTGTTCTAAACGGTATCCTTTCTCAGACAATTGCTCTTCAATTGCGTCACGTACCATATCGGTAACCAAGGTTTCATCGTATTTTTGAGAAAGATAGACCTGTTCCGACTGTGGGTGCCACGAGTATGTCGTCACACCATCTTTCATGAATTCGAAGTCACCGCTTGTCACTACACCATAGTCATGTGCTGCTGGTTGTTCTTGTGTGGTACAAGCCGTCAGTCCAACCGCCATCAAAGCCAACAGTGCCACTTTTTTTATGCTTTTTGTTGCACAAATGGATCGTTTTATCATTCGCGGAGTCCCTACCTATATAAGAATAACTATCAATTCAACCTCCAACATAATTAGTAATTATGTTAATAGAAAGGTCATTAAACGTTTGCGTAATCGCTAACCTTCACTTCTGCCAGTTTTGGGGGTTTAATCACAAAAACAGAGTTGGTATAGTCTACCCCGTTAAACAAAACCAGACCATTCGAGGCACGGAGCTTCCTCAATCATCTCATGAAGAGAAGAATTGGTACCGACAAAGTATCGGCAAATTTAAGAGGGTCAAACAATGGAATTCAATATGGTTGAAATTTTAGGTTACGCTGCGTCTATTATGGTCGCAATTTCATTAACAATGAAAGATATCGTTCGTCTGCGTGTCCTTAACTTTATCGGTTGTGCTCTCTTCACAGCTTACGGCATAATGATTGACGCATGGCCAGTTGCTGCAACCAACGGTTTTATCGCTTGTGTAAACATCTACTTCCTTGCAAAAATGCAAAAGGAAAAAAAAACGGAAGCGATGAAAGCAGCGAAAGCTTAAATTAGCGACTCGCATTTCAAAAAATTGTGAAAAAGCCCAAACGGTTCCTCTCGTTCTAGTAAGAACAGAAGCACAGTTTGGGCTTTTTTATGTCTGTCGTTTATCAATCGCTTGATCTGTCGTTTTAAAAGCTGCCTTCAAACGACCCCGTTGAAAGTGCATCAAGTATAAGCAATGCGATATTCGTTCTCTCGGTACATCTGAGTATTATTTCTGCCACTCTCTTTGGCTTGATATAGCGCTTTGTCGGCTTTTTCGATTGTGCCTTCTATCTGAAACAACACCTGAGCATAACAACACCCCGCACTCACCGTTACTGGTGACACCAAGCCTTGTATTTGTTCGACTCTGCGTCTTAACGCTTCTGACAATTCGAACAGCTGACGTTCATCACAGTCAAACGTCACCAGAATAAACTCTTCGCCACCATAACGAGCAATCAAGCGATGATCATTTGTAAACTGCTTCAAGGTTTTTGCGACGGCACAAATCACCCTATCGCCCTGCGCATGTCCGTGTAGGTCGTTCACTGATTTAAAGTGGTCAATATCTAATAGAATAACGCCAACACCTTGTAAGGGATAAGGCGAGTTATCCGATATTCTCAGCTTAATCTGCTCAATGAAACTGCGCCTACTGTGCAATCCAGTAAGATAATCAAGGCTCGCCACATCTAAGATCTTTAGGTGACGGTGCCGCAGGTAAAGGATCAGAACCACAATAATACTTAACAGGCTAACCACCAACGTCATTAAGCTTGCTAGCAATAAACTGTGGTTTTTGTTGAGCTCTTGTTCTAACACACCCGCTGAAATAACCCAGTTCAGGTATGGATAGAACTTATAGAAGATGTTTTTGCTTGTCGTGCCATCTTCCGTGGAGATTGAGTAGCTAAAGTGACCTTCAGGTTCAGCCACAACCTTATCGAGCAGCAACTCTGAAGAGTCTTCAATCAAGGCTTTTAAATGCTGGTGTTCAAAGTTAGGTTGAAGAACTAACTCACCCTGTAAATCAACGATATACACATAACCACTATCGCCATAAGAGTACTTTCTCAACTTGTCTTTAAGCGCTTCAAGATCAACCAGATACATCAGTTCATCTTTATAAGTGGTCGCCACCAATGTATTACCACTCGGAAGCCTCACTGAATATGCAACCTTCGCACGCTTACCGACTTCATGTGGATTGGCATGAGAATACTGAGTCATTCCAGACTTTGTACTCAGTTGTTGTTGGATATGGGTTAGGTGCGCACGATTTTGCCCTTGTAGAAACGGGTGATACAGATGAACACCTTGAGGCGACATTAGATAGATATAGCCAGACTCTCCAATCACTAATTCATTAGCAATTCGTATGACCTCGTCGACTTCTTGTTCTGGATTGACATACACGGTATGAGAAGCGACAGTATCAGTCACCCCTTTGAGATAGGTTTTTATCGCTTCATTGACGGTGGTGTCTACGATATCGTAGCTCGCGTTCACAATGGTACGAAAGAAGAACTGGTTGGATTCTAATAGTGAATCTTTCGTTCGGTTGAACTGAACAGCAGAAAGGATCAAAGAAACTACGGCCAGCACAATTGAAAAACTAAGAATGTATTTACGTCTGACTTTCAAAATGACCCCGTAGCTTTTTAATTTTAGGGAACGCTATTATTTTTGTGATAAGCAGACTGTTTTATATCATAGTTGTACTTTTTACTGAACGAGTGTCGATATTTTGAGAGATTTCTATACGCAATCTGTGACTTATAGCAAAACGCCGAACTGAATTCAGTTCGGCGTTTTGATTTTACGTTTGAGTTGTATGTTTAAATCACACTAAAGTACTGATAAATAGACTCAAAACCATTCGTATTTATTATCTTTTATCATTACCTTTAGCATTATTTAAGCTCAGTACACGATGTTTAAATGCGCTCTTACATTCACTTATCCAACAGTCGTGTACTGCACGGTTAACGTATTGGTTTAACCCATTTCGTCTTTATTAAGAACAAACCTGAGTCCAGCTACCGTCGCTACCCGGCTCAGAGCTTGTCCACCAGTTAGCTTGGTAAATACTACCGTTGTGAACCACTTGGTCACCCGTGTTTGCATGGCTTGGATTACCTGCCCAATCTTTCTGAGGTAGATCTGGGTAAACCGTTAAACCCGCAATGTCACATGTACCAGGGTTTGTGCCACCATCACCAGGATTACCACCACCAGAGCTGATATCACCTAATGGTAAATCGGGTTGCTCGAAGCTAAAGGCATAGTCGACGCCATTCACGCTCACTGCATAGTTTGCAGGGCCTGAAATTGGCAAGTAATACACCATATCTAGCTCATACACACCACCAGCAGGAAGATCTTCCCATGCAGGTAACGTGAACGCTACGCGGTGCATAGTACCGTCTAATCCACCGATGTTATCCGCACGAGTATGACCCGAAGCAATCACAGACAAACCACCGCCCGATTGATCTTTCGCGTTATCAGGAGCTGATACTGGGATATCGAATTGGAACTCAGTTCCGCCCGGAAGTGCTTGCCCTGTGTTGTTCGTGAACGTGATCTTAGGGTTAATTGGGTAGTTTTGGTCACCGACTTTGAAGCCACCAACCGATACCGAGATATCTAGCGCTTCTGTTGGGATAGCACCCGTCGCTACTTTGTTTCCATATGGGGTTGCAGACTTAAACTTATCGTAGATAGCTTTCGTCATTGTGTTACCCATGTGGAACTCACCGTTACCGCTGTTACATGCTTGCTCAGTGGTATCGATTGAAGTTCGGTTGCCGCTCGCATCGAGTACATAACAGTTATAATCCCCTGCTAGTTCCCAGAACATAATGCCGCCGATTTCTTTATCGATAACGTAGTCCGCTTTCACATCGATAGACTGCTTATCTTCTGTAGAAAGGAATACACCCTTCTCAGCATTCCACAACCAAGGTGCAACCGCTACGCTGTCGTAGTTACGCGTGTAAGTACCCGTTAAAACATCCGTTGGATCGTTGACAGGATCAAGCTTGTAAGCATCCGCATAAGAACCCCAAATACCTTTCTCTAGGTTCTTCGCGTGCCACATTGGGTTGGAACCCGCACCCATTTCGTTACCTTTCGGATCGGTATCATGCCACATGTTGTCGATACCAATTGCGCCATGACCACAGTTGTTCTTCTCGCCTTCGCCTGTACCCGCCGCACATTCAGATTGATTTGGTAGCGCAGCTCGGCCCCAAAGACCATTTTCGCCCCCCGTTACACCTTGCCAACCACGCGTGTAGTAAGGCACACCGATGTTAATACGACCTGCTGGCATAGAACCACGGAAGTAATGGTAAGCCCAATCCGTGTTCAGATAACCGATACCACCGTAAGCCGCAGTGCCATAAACATTCCACTGTGCTAGCTCTGAATCTTTACCTGTATCAAACAAGGCAGCGTTATGACCAACATGATCGTTCCACGCACCGTGAAGGTCGTAAGACATGATGTTTACGTAATCGAGATACTTGGTGACATCGAATGTTTCCATACCGCGCAATAGGTAACCAGAAGAAGGAGCCGCGATCGTTAACATGTAATGATTGCCATCTTCCGCAGACGCCACATCAAGCTTCTCACGCAACACTTTCATCAAGACTTGGTACGAAGCCCATAGGTACTGACGACGTGGTTCCATGAAGTCTTTGTCGTATGGGTTACCAGCACCCGCCATTGAGGTTGGGTATTCGTAATCGATATCCAGACCATCGAACTGGTATTTGCGAAGCATTTCAACCGCTGAAGTCGCGAATGTTTCGATGCCTTGATGGTTAATAGAACCGTCAGCATTTGTCGTCATGGTGTAGAAACCACCATCAGCAACTCGGCTTCCGTCTGTCGCGAAGTGACCGCCCGTTTCAGCCCAGCCACCGATTGAGATTAGAGTCTTAACACCGTGTTTTTTCTTCGCGGTTGCGAGTGCACCAAAGTGACCTTTAAAACCTAATGCAGGATCAACTTCCACGCCCGGCCACTCTTTACCGACAGCAGCATTATTCGGATCATTTACATCACCCACATTTACTTTGCCGTCTGAGCCGATGCTCACGAAAGCGTAGTTAATGTGTGTAAGTTGTTCCCAAGGGATGTCATTTACTAGGTAAGCGGCTTGTGGATCATCCCCTGCACGCCAACTGGTGAAGTAACCAATCACACGACGTGGGTGATCCGCACCCATCTTCTCACGGCCTTCATCATCGTAAATCGTACAGTAAGGGACATCGATGCCTTGCGTTTGATACAAGCCATCAGGTCGACAAGTGCTCACCGTTGGAGCGCCATTCACCGTCAAAGAGGCCAGTGTTGAATCCGCTGTTGCGCCTTGGTTGTCTGTCGCTTTCGCGTAAACCGCTAGAGAGCCTGCTTGAGTGGTTGTGTAATCTAGCGTGTATGGGCTTGTCGCTGCTGTACCCACAAGAGCACCCGCTACGTAGAAATCAACCTTATCAATTGTGCCATCGCTGTCTGCTGCCGTTGCTGTCAGTGTGACTACACCACCAACATCCACAGATGTTGCTGAAAGTGCCACTGAAACTGTCGGTGCCTCATTACCTGGTTGCGCTGAATCAACAGAAACAGAAACCGCACTTGCAACACTTGCTGCGCCTTCATTATCCGTTGCAACAACCGAAACTTGATGGTTACCAGACGTTGCTGCCCAAGCCGCTTCAAATGGTGCCGCTGTCACTACTGCAACCGAAGAACCATCGACAAAGAATTCTACCGAAGCGACACTGCCATCAGAGTCCAGTGCTGTTGCGCTAAGTACCACATTATCGCCTTCAACAATCACATCGGATGCGGTTGGCGCTGTTAACGAGGCTGTTGGCGCTTCATTTGGTGTACCGCCGCCTCCATTACCGCTACACACATCCAGTTTTTTCCATTGTGCGTAATCACCTTCAAATTGGCTCGGGTTGTTATTTTGATTCCAGTAATTCGCTGAGTACGCGCTGCCGTCATGTGAAACCTGATCACCACCGGTGTAAACCGTGGCTGAGTCCCACGTTTCTAACGTTGAACAATCAACAGCCGCATAACTGTTGAACGCCATTAAGCATGACGCGGTGAGAGTACTGAGTGTAAAAACCTTCTTGGCCACTCTTCCTTGGTTTAGGTGCATGTTA
This sequence comes from Vibrio sp. Isolate33, assembly GCF_022397895.1. Classification (NCBI taxonomy): domain Bacteria; kingdom Pseudomonadati; phylum Pseudomonadota; class Gammaproteobacteria; order Vibrionales; family Vibrionaceae; genus Vibrio; species Vibrio sp. Isolate33. Next base: position 46,623 of record NZ_JAKEUP010000023.1, on the reverse strand, counting down.
GCTATCCCTTAAGTTGTTGTTTCAAGATGTTTAATCTAAATGGCATTTTCCTCACCACTTAAATCTCTTCGCAAAACAACTGTAGGTAACAGCGCCAATTAAACACCTAAAATATTCAGTATTTATAAAATGACTCGCATTAATTTGTTTATAGCATGCAATGAGTCGACACTTATTTTGCACCAACAACTAATATTAATTTATTTCGGAAAGCTAAAAAATAATGTCTCAAAAATCGGAAATGTGATTCAGGTTTGAGAAAAAAATTCGCATTAAATCTAACCAAAAAGTAGAGATTTATAGGCGATTTGATGTTCTTTTTAGAATTCGCCCACTTTTTGATAACAAATGTGTTAGTATCGGCGGCTTTTTTGACGAACCTCACATTTCTATGCAAGTGTGGGAGAAATACATAGGCTTGAAAGAGCCAAATATAGCGAAGAAATAATGTCCAACTTGACGCAAGTCGCCAACGAAAACATCAACGCAGAATCTACTTCTATCGATTTCAATAAAGCTCAATCTTTGGGTGAAAAACTGGAACTCGGAAACCCAGTCTTTTGGCTTAGTGGCAGTTTTTTAACCCTCTTTGTCATCCTCGCTTTCACCAACACCTCCGTGTTGTCCGAACTTGTTAACATCGGCTTTAGTTACTCAACTAAGTGGTTCGGTGCTTTCTGGCAAGTCCTATTACTACTCAACTTCATCATCGGCTTAGTGCTTGCACTAGGACGCACAGGCCACGTTCGTTTAGGAACGCTTGCTCTCCCTGAAATGAGCACCTTTAAATGGATGTCTATCGTCCTATGTACGCTGCTAGCTGGCGGCGGTGTGTTTTGGGCAGCAGCAGAGCCTATTGCTCACTTTGTTTCAGCTCCGCCACTGTATGGCAACGCAGATCCTCAAGCGATGGCGTTTAACGCTCTATCACAATCTTTCATGCACTGGGGTTTCCTTGCATGGGCAATCTTAGGTGGTTTGTCTTCTATCGTGTTAATGCATCTGCATTACGACAAAGGCCTTCCTCTTAAGCCTCGCACTCTGCTTTACCCAGTACTTGGCGACAAGGCAATCAACAGCTGGGTGGGTAACGTAGTCGACGCATGCAGCATTGTTGCTGTAGCCGCAGGTACTATCGGCCCTATCGGTTTCCTTGGTCTACAAATCAGCTACGCATTGAGCGAACTGTTTGGTATTTCAGACAGCTTTGCAACTCAAAGCGTGGTTATCCTGTTTGCCATCGCAATGTACACATTGTCTGCATTAAGTGGTGTGAACAAGGGCATCCAACTGGTTAGCCGTTACAACATCATCTTGTCTGTGTGCCTAATTGGCTACATCCTTCTAGTAGGCCCAACGAGCTTCATCGTTGACGGTTACCTACAAGGCATGGGCGAAATGGTTGATAACTTCATCCCAATGGCGCTTTACCGCCAAGATACGGCGTGGCTAGGTGGCTGGACGGTATTCTTCTGGGGCTGGTTCTTAGGCTATGGTCCGATGATGGCAATCTTTATTGCTCGTATCTCACGTGGCCGTACCATTCGCCAAATGATCGTTTCTATTAGCATCGTTGCACCACTTGTGACGTGTTTCTGGTTCAGCATCGTCGGTGGTAGTGGTTTGGCGTTTGAATTAGAAAATCCAGGTGTGATTTCTAGCGCGTTCGAAGGGTTCAACCTTCCAGCTGTTCTTCTAGCAATTACTGCGCAACTGCCGTTTCCTACTTTGATTGCGATTCTGTTCCTTATCCTGACGACCACGTTCATCGTGACGACAGGTGACTCAATGACTTACACAATCAGTGTAGTAATGACGGGCACAACAGAGCCGAATGCAGCAGTACGTACCTTCTGGGGTATCATCATGGGTGCGGTAGCTATTGCACTTATCTCGATGGGCTCTGGTGGCATCTCTGCGCTACAGTCATTCATTGTGATTACAGCCGTTCCTGTATCCTTCATCTTGCTGCCGTGTTTATGGCACGCGCCGAAGATCGCGAAGCAGATGGCAAGAGATCAAGGCATCGCTTAATACCTAACCCGATTTAGTTTGGGTTAGCGTATAAAACGAAAAAGCCACTCAAGTGATTCACCTGAGTGGCTTTGTTTTATCTGTTCGCTGCCTAATTGATTAGCTGATTAGCGTTGATATCGACTAATGCTTACTTCTAGAGATATTTCGGCTTATTGAAACTTTTCACCCGCAGCAACCATAAACGACATCTCAACCAATAGCTCTGGGTTTGCCAGTTCAGCCTTTACACACGCTCGGCTTGGTGCGCTACCTTCAGGGAACCACGAATCCCACACTTCATTCAGTTCATCGAAGTTAGCGAAATCTGTCAGATAAATTGTCACCGACAATACGCGAGATTTATCGCTGTCGACCAAGCTCATCATTTCTTCAGCTTGGTCAAAAATTTGCTGAACCTGACTCTTAATTCCCGCCGATGTATCCGTCTCTGGTACTTCAACAAAGCTTGCGATGCCATTAAATACAGTGACATCAGACCAACGTTTGGTCGGGTTAATTCTATGGATTTTCACGAGCGAGTCTCTTCTTATGATTAGGGTTTACGTCAGCGTAATCTAATCCAAATTCCTAATATTGAAAACAAAAATTAGAACGGGCCTTTTCCTGCTTTAAAACGGCCCTTTGCAACCAGCCACTTTTCAACCCAATTAGTGAGGGCTCCAGTCTGCACTCGTTAAGAAAGATTAAGTATTATTCTCACAGCGAAATTAATTTTGTACTCATGCGGTCATATTCAGGGATTTTATTAAATGGAGTACTTTTATGCATGTTCAAACCTATGATTTAAAACAGACTAATGTGGGATATAACCTTGGAGTGGTTGGCGTAGCATTAGTGCTAGCTTGGATTGGTATTTACAAGTTTACGCCAACCGAAGCGATGCTCATTGAACCGTTAATCGCCAATCATCCTGCAATGAACTGGCTTTACAATCTGTTCTCAGTACAGGCTGTGTCTAACATGGTGGGTGGTGCGGAGATCATTGTCGCAATTGGACTGATCATTGGATTTAAGAAGCCTACAGTTGCCTTCTATTCAGGTATTGCTGCAGCGGCTATCTTTGTTGTGACACTCAGCTTCCTGATTACAACGCCGAATGCTTGGAAAGTATCGGATGGCATTTTAGTCACTAACTTCTTCCTAGTGAAAGACATCTTGTTCTTGGCGATCGCGATTAGCGTAATCGAACGTAACAAACCTCAGAAGTAACCGTAAATCTATAAGTGGCCGTAACTAGAAGTAACTTTAAACCTTGAAATGAAAAGACTCGAAGCTGGCTAGAAGGACGCTGCCAGCTTCTAATGTATAAAGTTTTACTCTGCACTCGCATCGTGATTGAAGCATTGTCTCGTTACCAAGCCCCATTTTTCGTCCTGATATTGATCTTCCACGTAGTTACCTGATGTGTAGTCATTAACGACCTCTCTCCAGAACTTAACTGCATGCTCAGCGCCCAATACTTGCTTGATCTCCCAACTGCCTTTTAGATGTTCAAACAGCTCACAGATAAACCGTTTCCCTACTTTGTTTTTCCGAAAATAAGGCACAACATAGAAATCACAGATCTCAAACTCGTTTGGCGCTTTGGTTTCAATGGCGGTTAACGCCGCAGGAACTCCATCAATGTAGAGTAGGTAACCCGTTACGGTCTCACCAAGCGTCGGGTAAATCTCAAACAAGCCATACTCGTCTGGTTTATCTCCGATGATCTTTGAAAACTCGGCTGCATAACCCTGATATAGATTCGCGTATACCTGCTGATTCCCACTATAGACTGTCACAATGTTCATAAACTGATCTCTGTATTGTTCACTCTGCAATTCATGTGAACGTATATTTACCACACTCATTATCTCAGTGTTCGTAAAAGGATTTGCCGATATCCGACGATTATGTAACCAAAAACTTAAACTCTTTTGAAGCTTTCGTTGGTAGCATCTCGATAACTTCGTATTTAGCTATACCTTCACGATGAAATGGATCTTGAGTAAGAATCGCATCTAGTTGCTCTCGATTACTGAGCGTAGATAAGATAACTCCACCTGTTCGAGGTTTTTTACGCCCAGACAGCTGAAAATACCCCAATTCATACTGCTCATTCAAAAATTTAACATGTTCAGGAATGAAACGGTCTACCTCTTCCATCGGCACTTGGTATTCGAGAGAAACAATAAACATAATAATTCCTTATTTCAGAATATGAGTGATGTTGAGAAAGTTATTTAAACAGATAACGCTTTACGATAGTAATTGGCGTCTTGATTTTTCCCTTTGAATACAGCGTAGTTCTCTACAGGCCCAACTAACTCAAAACCTGTATTAGATAAGATTTTATTTGAGCCAACATTACCCACTGACGCATAGGCATCAACATATTTAAGTGAAGAGTGCTCGGCCAAGTAGATAAGTAATTTCATCACTGCGTTAGACGCAACACCTTTAGAACCAAATGCGTGGCCTACCCGATAACCTAGTTCTCCACCTTCAGTGTTCTGGTCGATATCACGAACGTTGATTCGCCCACAAATAGTGCCATTAGCTTCTTTTATCAACATAGGAATCATCTCGCCATTGTCATACGCTGTTAGAAAGCTCGTGACTTGCTCGGCAACACCCGCATTGGAATAGAAACGGTCTTCCCGAGCAGGGACAAATTGCTCAAACCACTCTCTATTTTCAACTTCAAACTCCAACAAAGCACTGACATCGCTTGGGTGAAGTAAGTGTAAAAATACATCCATAATCAATACTCTGTCGCTTATCTAAAAAGCCGCACCTTATGATTCATACTGCTCAGCTTGTCTCTTGAATTTAAGGTAAGTCTCTTAACTTCTTAGCAGGGTTGCCTGCATAGATACCTTTCTCAGTGATGTCTTTGGTCACCACACTACCCGCTCCAATCACTACCCCTTCGCAAATGCTGACAGACAATACTGTCGCATTGGAACCAATGGTAACGTTGTTTGCGATAACGGTGCGCCCCCAACTGTCTGGGTTTGGATCTGGTTTACCCTCTTTGAACAAGTCATTTGCGAACATCACACCGTGCCCAACACAGCAGTCACTTCCGATAGTCACATACTCACAAATGAAGGTGTGAGACTGAATCTTACTTCTCTCACCTATCACGGAGTTCTTTTGAATCTCGACAAATGGGCCAATGAACACATCGTCTTTAAGCTCACAACCATAAACGTTGCTTGGTTCGATGATAGTGACATTCTCACCACACGTAATATCAGTAATCTGCGCCTTTAAAACTCTAGGACTTGCCATACTTCCTCTCGACATTAGCGTCACAATTCAACATAAGCGATTGTGCCGTATGCATTAAAGTGCCTCAAATAGAGATATTAAGAGTTGGCAATAGATCAAAGATCCTGCATAAATTAAAACAAGCCAACCAACACGACTGACAACAGTATGCCTCCGATAAAACTTGGGGCATGAAATGGGCGAGCTTTAGATTTTACGTACTCTTTCTGAAGCTCTTCTTGATAAGTTTTGACGGCAAGTTCTTTTACGTAGTTATTTTGCATAATAAGCTCCTTTTCAATGATTAAGAGAAGCTTAAGACTTGAAGTAAGGTTGAGGTAAAGCAAAAATTCAGATTAATTGAACACTTTATTTTGTTACTCAAGGATTACCCTAAAGACATCGTTATTCACACCACCTACGTCCACTAACTCTCCAGTTTTCACATGAAGTGACGTGTTTAGTTGTCGAGTTGAGCGTGGCTCTTTCGTTTCTCGAATCACGAGCATATCGACCAAGTAACCAGAGTCTTGCTTTCGTATTGAACCTGAAAAAGTCACGCTTTCAACCCTGTCCGCGAGTACAGAATTAAATGTTTTATCTTCTAGCACACCTGCCGAGATCGATGTATCTCCATAAAACAACGTGATACTGGTTGGTTCAGGTGCTAACACTTGATTGGATGAACACCCCATCATAGCTAGGCACAACATTAAAATAACTCGAAATTGCATAAACTGGTTTTCTTACGTTAAGCGTCTGTTTTTCATATTAAAACACTTCGCATCAATAAACGCCATACGTTGGCAGAAGCTTGTTTAGAGTGAGTTGTGTAGTGAAGCTTAACAAAGGGGTTATGTATTTAAATAGGGTTAGCTAATCAGAGAATCGGCTCTAACTCCTTGTTCAGAAGTTAGAGCCGACCTTGGATCGCTATATTCGAATTGGGTTCAGTGAATTAAGCAACAACGTCTTGTGGAGGTGTGCCTTCGCAGTTAGAAACGACGGCATCAATTTGAATTAGAGCATTCATAGGAATCTCTGAAACCCCTACCACCGTTCTTGCCGGTAATTCAGCATTAAAGAATGTGGTGTAAATCTCGTTCACTACATCAATATCTGAAACATCTTTAAGCTGAACATTAATTTTCACCGTATCGTCCATGCTGTGGTCAACACTTTCAATGATCGTCTGAATATTCTTAAGGCACTGTTCAGCTTGCTCTTTTATGCCACCAGCAACCACCTCATTGGTTTTCGGATCTACAGGTAATTGACCAGAAATATGATTGTAGTGAGAGAAAGCAACAGTGTGCGAATAAGGCATAAACGGTGCAGCCACCGTATTATTAGCTTCAATAATCAGTAAGCGAGTGTCTTCTGGCAGTTGTGGCGGTGTGCCATCGCCGTGTGAAACGGACGTATCGATTTGAACTAAAGCACCCATTGGTAGTTCAGCAGCATTAACAAGTGTTCTTGCTGGTACATAACTTGGGAAGAACTTAGCGCAAACTTCATTTACCTTTTCTGCATCTTCAATATTTTTAAGGTAAATCGTGGTTTTAACCACATCGTTCATGACATGACCGATGCTCTCTAGAATCGTTTTAATGTTTGCTAAACATTGTGTCGTTTGTTCTGTGATACCACCTGAAACCAACTCACCTGTATTTACATCGATAGGCAATTGAGCTGAAAGGTTGTTGTAGTGAGAAAAAGCCGCTGTCTGCGTCGATACAGTACTTTGAGGGGCGTTATCTGTATTTCTTGATACCTTCACTAGAGCGCAAGGTGCTTGTGGTTTAGTGCCTTCGCCGTTTGAAATAAGCGCATCCATTTGAACTAAAGCGTCACTGTTTGGAAGCGCAGCTATGCCCACAACAGTGCGTGTAGGTAGACTGTTTTGGAAGAAGCTTTTGTAAACTTCATCGATAGCATCGATATCAGAAATATTCTTAACGAAAACATTAATCTTCACAACATCATCCATAACATGGTCGATGCTTTCAACAATAGCCTTAATATTATTTAAGCATTGTGCTGCTTGGTCTTTAATATCACCAATCACAACTTCACCTGTTTTAGGATCGACAGGTAATTGAGCTGAAAAGTTATTATAATGAGAAAAAGCGACCGTTTGTGTAGATACAGAATTTGTTGGTGCGTTTTCAGTATTTCTTGAAAATTTAATGATATCGCTACTCATCGAAATTATCCTTTTAATAATATAGGAATACGTGTTTATTTTGAACAATCGTATTGGAAAGAATGATTAAAGTAGCGCCATGTTAAGTTAATTATTTTAGGGTAAACGTGATACCCGTCAGACTCTAAGGTGACTATAATTCAGCAAGTTACAGAATAATTAGTCATCACACGACTAAATATCCGTCACATTTGGCTTTATCAACTGCTAAATTCTCTTTAATTTTTAAACTATTCAATAATCCTGAATACTCTCTCAAGTAGTGTGATAAGTAATTTACGAAATTTAGATGCAGTTTGATAGGTTGTTCACAATAAAACAGCCTTATTATCAGGACCACTGAACTACTAATAAAACATTATGAATAAACTCTTAAGCTATTTAACTAATTATTTTTAAGAGGCTATTTTATACGAGTAAGTTAATAATATGTTCGATAATCAAATACCAACAATCGGACAAAGCCCATGGTTAGATACATTTACTCATATAATTAAACAAGTGACATGTTTAGGATAACTGCGTGAGAAAGTTGGTTGTGATACTAAGAAGTGCTGTTTTCTGAAATGAAGATGGCGTCAAGACTCGCCATAGACGCCATTGGGTCTGGTTAACCTTCAATTCAAAGAAATTGCAGAACAAAGCAAGCAATGAAAGCGGGTAAACCAGCGATGAACAACACTAAGCCTGTCTGGTAATTCATTCGGTAGTGTTCTTGTTGGTCTTTATCAAAGTCATGCCCTTCGACCATTTTGTAGACTTTATCTGTAATTGGGTCATCAAGGCGTGTCGTTTTACTCTGAACACCACCTTCCCACATTAACTTTGCTAGAACCCAGATAACAATGACTACAAAAAACAAGAAGTCGACGAGCCTTGTTGTGGCAAAGAAAGGAAAAAACTGAGAAAGCGCTAAAACAATCAACGCTGCTGTTAAATTAATTAGCGCTACTTTTTTCAATAGATCGAGCAAACTACCTCCTAGAGAACGTATGTAATTTAGGTGTTCTTCAAATGACTATGATTTATACACGAACAAGTATTTATAAAATAAATACTCCTCGATCAACCGAAAAATACGTGTGATATCGTATATCATGAAATACCGCACGTTTCGGAACATAGATATTGAGTAAAGGCTAAACAGCTCTTGGGGTGGTATTGAAGTGACGCTTAAATTCGCGGCTGAATTGGGACGGGCTAGAATAGCCGACTCGGCGTGCGGCATCGTTAATTCGTAGGCCTTCTAACTGAATCAACTCTTTGGCTTTGTTGAGCCTTACCTTCTTCAAGTATTGAAGTGGTGATTCAAAGGTGACGTTACGAAAAGCATTATGGAAAGCAGACACACTCATGTTCGCTTCATCGGCTAACGATTGAACGGTAATGGTTTGGTCATACTCTTCATGTACTTTAGACAGTGCTTTGGCAACGCGTGCGTAATGGCCGTCGTGATGGGCAAGATCGAATAACACACGCCCCTCTGAACCTGTAAGCGCGCGATAAACAATTTCGCTAACAAGCGCATCGCCCAATATGTTGGCTTCGATATCGCAATGCAGCGTCTTGATAAGTCGAGTAAAGCTTTCTAGCATCCTATCTTCCATAGGGGTCGACTCTAAACCACTCGAGTTCTGCTTATGTTTGTTGCAGTAACTTTCGAGAAAGCCTTGGTCTTCTAGCTTTTTCACCAAGCTGTGTAAACGCTGAGAATCAATGTTAATAGACAAACCAAGCAAGGGGTCTCCATCGACGGGTAAGGCTTCGCACTCTAATGGCATTGGCACACCAACGACGAGGTAGTCGCCCGCGGCGTAAGTAACAGGCCTTTCGCCGATATAGATGTTCTTTTTACCCTGCCCGAGCATGATGATGCCAGACTGATAGGTAAAAGGTTGGCGCTGGTTACCACCACTACTTCGGTAAAACCAGACACCCTCGATCTCAGTTTCTCTGATCCCTTCGAGATCATCCCAACCTTTGTATTCAACGTAAGACTGCATTAACTGAGCGAGTGTATTCATAACTGGTGATATTCCATTCAAGGTGCGGAGTGTATTTGCACAAAAGCCCAAAAAGAATAACAAGTTTGTAGAAATAGGCAATTAATTTGGAGGAACTGGCCTTCACCACCCTAAATTCCTGTACTAATATGCAAATATAGAAATTGAGCAATAAATCAGAATAAAAAATCTAGCTTTACACAAGGAACCTACAATGCAATTTACTTATGTTAACCCTACAGTAATTCACTTCGGCCAAGGCCAAATCAACGCTATCAGCCAAGCGGTTGATACTTCAAAGAAAGTACTTGTCATCTACGGTGGCGGTTCAATCAAGAGCAATGGTGTTTACGACCAAGTAGTCGCATCTCTTAAAGATCATGCTTGGATTGAGTTTTCTGGTGTTGAAGCAAACCCAACGAAAGAGACGCTAGACAAAGCCGTCGCTCTTGTTAAAGAAGAAAACGTAGAATTCATTATCGCTGTTGGCGGTGGTTCGGTAATCGATGGTTCTAAGTATGTGGCTGCAGCAGCTAAATACGACGGTGACGGTTGGGACATCCTAGCGGGCAAACACCAAGTAACAGAAGCAACGCCAATCGGCGCAGTATTAACGCTTCCTGCTACAGGTTCTGAATCTAACATGGGTGCGGTAATCACGCGTAAAGCGACTCAAGAGAAGCTGGCTTTCCTTAACCCTGCAGTACAGCCTAAGTTTGCGGTAATGGACCCAGATGTAATGAAGTCTCTGCCTGAACGCCAGCTAGTTAATGGTTTAGTTGATGCTTGGGTCCACGTGTGTGAGCAGTACATCACAATGCCAACAGACGCGATGGTTCAGGACGGTTACGCAGAAACACTGCTGAAAAACCTACTTGTACTGGGTAAGCAATACGACGAGCGTGACAACGACGCATGGCGTGCAAACCTAATGTGGACAGCAAACCAAGCACTTAACGGCCTGATTGGTACGGGTGTTCCTCAAGATTGGGCAACACACATGATTGGCCACGAGTTCACAGCACTATGGCACGTAGACCACGCGCGTTCTCTTGCGATTGTTCAACCTTCACTACTTCGTAACCAAATCGAAGCGAAGCGTGGCAAGCTAGAGCAAATGGGTCGTAACGTGTTTGCTCTAGAAGCGGGTGCTGATTTAGCGGAGCGCACTATCGATGCAATCGAAGCGTTCTACCACAGCCTAGACGTTGCAACTATGTTTGACGGCTACGAAGCAACTAAAGCAGCAGCAATCGACAACGTTGTTGCTCAGCTTGAATCACACGGTTACCTGCAACTTGGTGAGAACCAAGCAATCACGCCAGAGAAAACACGTGAGATTCTAGAGTCTGCGATTCACTAAGCTCACTAAAGCTTAAACAAAGCCGTACAACATAGAATGACAAAGACAATTTGAACAAGTGAAGTGCCGTAAACAAGATTTATGGCATCACACTGAACCAAATACTTTGGCCCTACGTATATCAGAAGCAGCGTCCATTTCGGGCGCTGCTTTTTATTTGCCCTACAAGATGCTATTAAATTCTCATAAGTCCCTAATTTTATGTGCAATCATATTTCTATATTGTTAAGGTAAACCTGTCTCTTTACTAGGTATGAACAACGATTTGAACAATCTCAAGGAAATGGTTAAGTTTAAGTCACTTAACAAGTGGTATGGTGATTTTCATGCCCTAAAGGATATCGATTTAAATATTGAACAGGGAGAGATAGTGGTGATTTGCGGGCCGTCAGGTTCAGGGAAATCAACTTTGATCCGCTGTATCAATCAGCTAGAACCCTTCGAAAGTGGCGAGCTTTCCGTGCTAGAACAAGCGCTTCCGTGCAAATTCAACACGCCAGGTCAAGTCGGAATGGTGTTTCAGCACTTCCATTTGTTCCCCCATCTTACTGTGCTTGAAAACCTAACTCTGTCCCCAATTCGTACGCTCAAGAAAAGCAAAGAAGAAGCAGAGAAAACGGCTATGCATTATCTCGAATGTGTGCACATTGCAGAGCAAGCGAATAAGTACCCAGCTCAACTTTCTGGTGGCCAACAACAACGTGTTGCGATTGCTCGCTCTCTTTGTATGAAGCCAGAACTTCTATTGTTTGATGAACCAACATCTGCTCTTGATCCGGAAATGATCAATGAAGTGCTTGATGTGATGGTTGAGCTTGCAAGTGAAGGGATTACCATGGTGTGTGTGACACACGAAATGGGCTTTGCGAAACGTGTTGCGGACCGTGTCATATTTATGGACGAAGGACAAATCGTGGAATCCAATACACCACAATGCCTGTTCGAGAATCCTCAACACGAGCGTACTCAAGCGTTCCTAAATCAGATTCTGACTTACTGATGCTGCTTAAAATAGTGAAACCTGCCCTGTCTGCATTGATACAAATTGTTGTGCTCGCGGCAGCTGTTATCTGGATCCTCGACTCTGGCGCACAAGCTATGGGGTACAGGTGGCAGTGGGAACGCGTGCCCGACTACATCGCTTTTTACGAAGACGGCGAATGGTGGCCTGCAGAATTGATGGAAGGGCTACTCGTCACCATCAATATCTCTCTGATTTCTTTGGTCGCTACGTTGGCTATTGGTTTAACCACAGCCCTGCTACGCAACTCCAATTCTGTGGTTGGGCGAACCTTAGCTATCAGCTATGTCGAGTTGATTCGTAATACGCCGTTGTTAGTACAAATTTACTTGCTCTATTTTGTGTTTGGCCCCGTATTAGGGCTGGATCGCTTTAGCACGGCTGTTTTAGCCTTGGCACTTTTCCAAGGGGCATACACTGCCGAGATATTCCGAGCCGGTTTAAATGGCATTGCTAAAGGACAATTTGAAGCCGCTCAATCTTTGGGCTTATCAAAGACCTATACTTATTGGGATGTGATTCTTCCTCAGGTGGTACAACGCACGTTGCCACCTTTAACGAATGAGGTTATCTCCCTTATCAAAAACTCTTCGATTGTGAGTGTCATGGCTATTTTTGACCTGACAACCGAAGCCAGAAACATTGTTTCTGAAACCGCGATGCCATTTGAGATCTGGTTCTCTGTGGCGATCATTTATCTCGCACTTACACTTTCACTTTCTGCCGTTGCAGCTTGGCTTGAGCATAAGCTCGGAGCTAACTGGCGAACACAATAAGGATTTATCAGCATGAAGCTATTTAAAACCGCAATTACAGCTCTACTTGCGCTTGCCGTAAGTTTGCCTGCACTTGCTTCTGAAACGCCTAACCTAGATAAAATCAACGAACGTGGCTCTCTACGTGTTGGTATGTCGACTTTTGTACCTTGGGCAATGCGCAACAAACAAGGCGATCTAGTTGGCTTTGAAATCGATGTAGCAAAACGCCTCGCTGAAGATTCAGGCTGGAAAGTTGAATTCGTACCGACGGCATGGGATGGCATCATTCCTTCTCTACTATCGAACAAGTTTGATGTAATCATCGGTGGTTTGTCGATCACTGAAGCACGCTCTAAGAGTGTGTTGTTTACTGAACCTTACTCTCATTCAGGTGTTCAACTAGCAGCAAACAAAGAATTGGCTGAAGGTTTTACTCAAATCTCTGATTTCGATTCTCGCCGTGTGAAAATTGCAGCTCGTCGCGGCGCATTCACGGTTCAAGTGGCTCGTGAAACTTTCCCGAAAGCAAAAGTACTTCAGTTTGATGACGATGCTCAAGCGTTCCAAGAAGTGCTAAACGGCAATGCTCACGCGGTTATCGCCTCTAGCCCGAAACCAGAGCACGAAGCGATCAAAAACGCAGACACACTATTCATTCCATTTGAAGAGCGTCTGTCAAAAGGTAACGAAGCATTTGCTGTGCGCCTAGGCGAAACAGACAAAACTGAGTTCTTCAACGAGTGGATCAAAGCACGTACTGAAGACGGTTGGTTGAAAGAGCGTTACGAGTACTGGTTCTCTACTCTAGATTGGCAAGACCAGATTGCTCAAGGTCAGTAATCTAAAGCTAGTTATTCGCTAAATAACTAATCAAGGCAGTACCTTGCTGGTACTGCCTTTTAAGAAACACCCGAGATAGCTATAAACTCGTAGCCACCTCTCACAACACATTAATTATCATCGTTTAAACAGGAATGACGTGAGTAGTACTAGCGCATTATCAACGCCCAAGCCCAACCTTCACTCGAAGCCTTGGTATCAACGCCTCAATCTATTAGATGGAGTGTTGTTTGCCATCATTTGTGCGTTCGCAGGTTGGCTTTATTATCGCTCTGCTGTCGGTATTAATTATCAGTGGCGATGGGAAGACGCGTTCACGTTAATCTTTATTCCACCGTCTCAAGGCAGTATTCCTTATTTCTTCCAAGGCTTGGTCGCAACATTGCGTTTGAGCTTATGGAGCATGGTCTTAGCACTCTCTTTCGGCACACTGTTAGGAGTAGCAAGACACTCTAAGATCGCTTTATTCAAAACACCGGCGCTGCTTTTCATCCAGTTGGTTCGAAACATTCCACCATTGGTGTTTGTGTTTATCTTTTACTTCTTTGTCTCTAACCAGTTGATCCCTTTGCTTGGTTTAGAAACCCTTTTACGTGAACACAATGGTGAAATTAACGCTGTTCAAGATTTCCTATTCGGGCCTGCAAACCTTTGGGAAAACTTAGCCTCTGGCGTAATCTGTATTGGCCTGCTCTCTTCCGCTTATATCGCTGAGGTTATTCGAGCTGGCTTAGAAAGCATCCCTAAAGGCCAATGGGAAGCGGCTGATTCACTCGGATTGTCTGCATTCTCTAAGTATCGATATGTGGTTGGCCCACAGGTATTAACCGCAATTACACCACCTTTAGCGGGTCAGGCAATTTCTCTAGTAAAAGATACCTCGATTGTGTCGCTGATTTCGATTCAAGAAATGACATTTGTTGGCACTGAAATGGCGAACTCTTCCGGTTTGATCTTCGAGATCTGGCTGATTGTTGGCGCGGTTTACTTCGCGTTATGTTTCACGCTTTCACGTATTTTCAAAGTCATTGAACAACGATCGAGTGTTTACCTTAACCGCTAGTGTCACTGTTTATTTAGACGTGTATTCAAGCGTCTGTTAGATGCCAACATAGCCACCTAAGTCATAATATTCATCCACTTATCCTGATTGGTTTAACCCATTGACCAATCAGGATTAATTGCTTAAAAACTCTCTACTGAAACACAGCAAACCCATCATTTAGACACTATACTTGAAGTATCAAATTCCATTGGATCTTCTCAAGGACTTCACTCAGCATGGACAATCATAAAGAAAGAGCTTTTTACGCCGTTGTTGGCGCATTGGTTGGAGACGCCGCTTCCATGGGGCTGCATTGGTTGTATGACCAAGAGAGGATCTTACACGTGGCGGGGTTTGAACCAGAATTTCGCTCACCAAACCAGTTCGATTATCAAGACAAGGGCTACTTCGCCCACCAAGGTAAAACCGCTGGCGACCAATCACAATACGGTGCTCAGTTATTGGCGATGGTCGATAGCCTAGTCGATAATCAACACTACGACGAAGCGAGTTACATTAAGCACTTCCGTTTCTGGTTTGATTTTGGTGGTAGTTGGCAAGGTTACATTGATAAAGCGACTCGTATGAGCTTGCTGAACATACATCAACTAGAGCTAGCTGATGCTCCAATCACAGCCTGTGGCGCAGATGACACCCAATTACCTGCGGTTTCAAAACTTATTCCGTTAGTGGCATGTACCTACACCTCTCACACCTTACCGGCTATGGTCGAAAGTGCGGTTCGAGTCACTAATAATAATGATAAAGCGGTAGAGTGGGCACAAGCGATTACTCTACTGATTCAAGCTGCTATTCAAGGCAACTCTCCACTTCAATCGGTAGAAATGGTGCGACAAACCTGCAGCAAGTTTATACACGATCAAATCGATGAAGCACTGGCTGAGCCCGAGCTTTCAATAACAGATGCCGCGAAAAAGTTCGGATTACATTGTGAATTGAGCGCCGCTTTCCCACTACTGATTCGCATTATTGCTGGCGCTCAGAGTTTTAAACAAGGCATTCGCGACAACATCTTATGTGGCGGTGATAGCTGCGGGCGTGCGATTGTAATTGGCGCAGTATTAGCAGCTTGCTTCTATGAAGAAGACGGCGCGATTCCAACAGAATGGCTAAACCAAGTCGAACTCAATGGTGGTGTCTTGTCTCTGCCTATTGAATAGCATTATGGAGCCTGATTAACTGCCCAGACAATCAAAAACTAAAGCACCTCTCGATTCCTTGCTCTAGAAGCGCTTTTCTTTTCACTAGAACGAATGACTTAAACGGATAACTTCAATTTCGAACGATAAACTTTGCGGATCCCTACGACCGTGAGTCTATCGCGCTAACCAAACCTACGAGTTTATGTCTTTCCTAGAACTGATACGCGGCGGAAAGCTTGTAGTTACGGCCAGGTTCATAGTCATCCAAAGTAAAGCCTCTTGCTGTTCCTGAACGAGATGCGTGTGAGGTGTATTGCTCATCAAACACGTTATCGATACCAAAGGTAACAGACAGTCCGTCAACATTTGATGGCACCCATTGTGCGTAAAGGTTATGAACATCGTAACCTTCTTTAATTGGCTGACCATCGAATACATTGTCTTCGTCTTTAACAAACATCGAGTTCCAACCAAAGATCGTTTCCAACGCTTCAGACTGGTAATCCAGAGTCAACGTGATGCTACCGCCCATATCAATACTGCGACCATTGCCACCCGCGACAGCGCCGCCTGTGTCTTTGTTCTTAGTATCTGAACGCGCATAAGACAGCTTACTGTTAAACATCTCGTAACCGTAAGACAAGCTTGCCTCGAAGCCCTTAATCTCGACATCACCCAAGTTGTAAATCAAGTAACTCTGGCTTGCAGCCTGGTACTCTTCAGTAATGTAATCATCAATATTGGTTTGGAACACGGTTAGGTTAGCCCCAACGAAGTGATCATCGATACGCTTATCAAAACGCACGCCACCTTGTGTGTTCTGCCCTGTTTCAGCTTTGATATCGTCCGCCAGATACGCGACATCTTGGTAAGCAATAAAGGTTTCCATCAACTCTGGGCCTTTGAACAATGAACGCGTACTCGCAAACAAGGTCCAATCTTGAGTCACATCCCATTGTGTTGCCAACGACCATGTTACGTCGTCAAAATCGTCGTTTCCTGTCTCAGCTTTACGCTGGTAATCATCAAAGCGAACACCTGCGGTGATAGAAAAGGCTTGAGTAAAGTAGAACTGGTCTTCAACAAAAAGTGCGGTAGAAATTGCTGACTCGTCCATAAACTTACTGCTGCCATAATAGCTGCTTGATGACTTGTCCATATAGTCAAAGCCATAGGTCGCGATATTATCAAACGACATTAAGCGGTAGTCCGATTGGAACTTAGCATTCAAGCCAAAGTTTTGGTTCTTCGCAGTGTTGTTAGACAAGCGATTCGATGGCCAACGCGGTGCCATAACGCTCTCATCACGCTGAATCTCGGTCTCTGTGTTATACAGAGTAACGTTACCCTTATGGCTTTCACCTCGTAGTTCATAGCTCGCCGTTATTGTGTCACGGTCATAATCGGTGGGAATGAGAATATCGTTAGACAAGCCTTCATTCGCACCACCCGACATATCTGGACGCGGGCTGTAATCACCGCTATCACGGTAGAGATCATAAGCGAGCTCAAAACGGTGTAAGTCACTCGGCTCAAAACCAATCTTACCGAGGATGTTGTACACATCCCCTTCTGAACCAAAGGTTTCATTGCCATCGCCGTCTTTAAAATCATCACGGCTCATGTAGTGACTGTAGAGCATGGCATCGACGTTATCTGACAATAAGCCATACACAGTTAATGAACCTTGCTGGCTTGCATTCGTGGCATAGCCACCATAAACACGGGCGCCAAAGCTCTCATCGTAACGAAGCAGATCTTTTGCGTCTTTGGTTTCAAATAGCACAGAACCGCCTAACCCATTTTGCGTGACCGAGTTGTTACCCACTTGGATATCGGCCGATTTCAAAATGTCTGGGTTAAGAGTGAGGTTACCAATATGGTGGAACATGTTCGCGTGCTGAGAAGCACCGTCGAGTCGAATATCTAAGTCAGTTTCACTTAAACCACGGATGGTAATTCGTTGGTTGACCGAGTGCGTTCCGCCAACATCAACACCGGGAATTTCACGCAGTAAGTCCGACAAATGGTCTGCTTGTTTAAGTGACATGTCATCGGCAATGATAGATTCGGTGTTACTGGATACCTTCGTTCCCCACACCACCACTTCATCAAAGTGCGATGTGCTCTCTTCTGCCATCACAGGGCTACTAAACGCACTGGCTATGGCAATACAGAGGGTTGAAAGCTTGATTGTTGAGCTGACTGGGCTTTCCATAATTCAATCCTAGATGTAAATGATAATAATTCGCAAACATGATAGGGTTGTAGTTTATAAATGAACAGATGATTTGCTTATGCGAAAACGCATAGCTGTTATGAGGAAAGGTCAAATGGGTGAAGTAGCGTCAGAGCAAACTAAACTTGCCGAAACGGCTATGACTGGAAGAGTCGAGTTAAACAAGAAAGCTGTGTTAACGAATAAGCCTGCGTTAACGAAAAAAGTCGCTCTAACCAAAAAGCTAGAGCAGACTGAAAAGCAGATCATTGTGACACAAGGTCAAACCAAGCAGACCTCACTTGCTGAAGGTCAATTCCTTTCTTATCAATACAATGACCTAATTTTTGTGCATGGCGGCCGCTGTATTGAATTGGTAGACAGCAACATCGTTTCAACGGCTCACTCCGCAATCTTGATTACCATTCTTCTCGAAGGAAAACTCACCTTTGGCTACGATGATCTCGAGTTCGATCTCGATGCCAGCAATGGACCACAAGGCGTGGTCGTCAACTTAGCCAAACCAGCTAACTTTAGGCGTTCATTAATTCAAGATAACAAGATGAATAAGATCAACATCTTGGTTAAGCCACAATGGGTAAAACCACGTTTAAGTGACCACTGTTCAAGCAAATCATTCTTAGATTCACACAAGGCGTTTTACGATGTGCAGTTCAACGCTGACATCATTCAACTCGCCAATACACTCACTGGCCAAGCGACACCGACCAACTTTCAAGACAAGCTTGTCGTAGAGACTTTGACTCAGCAGTTGCTTGCTCAAACCTTGTCTCAGATGCCGATTCAATGTTGCCAAGAGTGCACGTCTGAGGATATTAACGCTAGTCCAAATGGCACGGATAAGAACGTTGGTTTGGACCAAAACGATAACCAAGTGTCGGCTGAAAAAGGGTTCGATGCCAAGATTGAAGACATCATCAGCTACATTGAAATTAACCTAGATAAGCCACTCAGTCTGGAAAGCATCGCAGGTCGATTCTCAATGAGTATCTCCAACTTACAACGTCGATTTAAGCAGTCTTACAACCTGACGATCAACGGCTACATTCGCCACCGACGCTTAGATATCGCGCGCCAACACTTAGAACGTGGCTTGGTATCAATAACTGAAGCCGCCTATGAAGCAGGTTATCAGCACCCTTCAAACTTCACCAATGCTTTCAAGAAAGCGTTTGGTGTTCCGCCTCATGCACTTGCGAAACACTCAACATCAAGGGGGAATTAACTTCTGACTTAGAGATACTATTAGTTTTTAGTAACTGGAACACACTGCGACAACTCGCTCTTCAACCAAGTCACGAACGAATGCCCTGACTCATCCTGATTGCTATCTTGTGTGAGCAATATGTACTGATGGCCAGAAGATACAAATCCAAACGGCGCGATCAAGTTACCTCTTTCAATATCATCGGCGACAAGTGGATACGACCCAAGCGCTATGCCTAACCCATCGACAGCCGCCTGAAAGCAAAAGTAGAAGTGTGCAAATGTTTGGCTCGCAGTAGATTTTGACAGCTCTCCGCTATTACCTGTGTCTTCAGTGATAGCTCCCCAATCACCCCAAGCATTTGGTCGCGTGCTGCTGTGCAGTAATTTCACATCACCTAAGTTATCTTTTACCTGTTGCCAGTAATCCAGGGAACACACAGGGCCTACCCACTCTTCAACTAACGGTATCTGTTCGTAACTTTCGGTTAATTTAAAGTCATCTCGGCGAATCGCCATATCGAGCCCAGTCGCATCTAAATTCACAGCCCCACCAGCGGTAGACAAACGAACATCAATGCCCGACTCGGCGTAAAAATCACCTAAACGTGGCATCAACCAACGCATGGTTAATGTTGGTTCACACGACACCTCGAGTGCATGGTTGTTAAGTTGGTTGAGCTTTCGAACGCCTGTGTCCAACGCCTGAAACGCTTGCTCTGTGTAGCCTTTGAGTAACTCACCCTCTTTGGTCAAATATACATTACGACCCTGCTTATAAAACAGAGTTTGAGACAGATGGTTTTCCAGAACCTTGATCTGTTTGCTCACCGCACCATGGGTAATATTGAGTTTTTCTGCCGCTTCACTGTAACTCGTAGAATGAGCTGCGACATGGAAAACATGAAATGCTTTAAGATGCCTCATGTGTGATTATTTCTCACATATAAATGGAATTCATTTCGATTATAGGCAGCAAACAAAAACCATACAATGACGGCTCATCAAATAAGAGAATTGGAGTATTTATGGAGTGGTTAAGCTTGGCGGTGTTAGGACTATTGATTGTTATATGCCCAGGTGCTGATTTCGTTTTGGTTTTGAAGAACAGTGTTAATCAAGGAAGACAAGCCGGTATTTGGACTGCAATAGGTGTCAGCTTAGCGATTTGTGTTCACATCAGTTATTCGATGCTAGGCATTAGTTACTTAATCTCACAGAATGAGCAGCTTTTCGACATCATTCGATACGCAGGTGCCGCTTACCTTATTTACCTAGGCATAAAGGGCATCCTAAGCGCAGACAGTAAACTCGGACCTATGGAAGGAACGATGCAAAGTATCAGTATCTGGCGCTACTTGGCACAAGGCTTCTTATGTAACGTGCTCAACCCTAAAACCATGTTGTTCTTCTTAAGCATCTTCAGCCAAGTCATCTCACCTGACGCTGCGAACCAACATGTCGCACTCGGTTACGGGCTTTACATGATTATTCTTCACGGCTTGTGGTTTGGAATTGTCGCAATGTTATTTACTTCGAAGACGCTACAAAAACACTTGTTGAAAGCCAAGAAAAGGCTCAATCAAGCGTGTGGGGTTGGATTAGTATCTTTTGGTTTAGCGTTAGCATTAAAATAACTCGTTCACTCACAGTCACTATGGCAGCGATGGAGGCTGCCATAGTGATGTACTTAACTAACCTTCAAAGTCACTCACTTCCCATTTATTACTCACTTCGTTCGTCAGTAGATTCTGGAAATGCACAGCATCATGTGGTTGCCAAATACCAACGTGTAAAGCAAAGGAACGATCTTCATCTTGAGTCGCGTGAATGAAGTTTGAAGACATCGTTATTGTATTAGCCCTAATCGTATGCTCAGTTTCTAGATCAAGACTAAGAAACGATCTTCCATCGTTGGCAACAAGACCACGACGCATATTGCATCGAAACTGCGTTAATACATAGTTTCCCGGTTTAATACCATCAAACAGTGCGTACTTTGTATCTTCATACACAAATACACGTAAGGTCTGTGGTTCAGAATCAACTAATTTACCATCGACTTTTTCTTGTATATCAAACGAGAATGTCACACACGGGTAAGTTGAATCGTGCTTAGATATATCGGTCGCGATAGCTAATGCGCCGTTACCTTGCGGTTCTGACAATGTGTCCGTAGCCGACGTAGGAATACTTTTACAACCTGAAATACTCATAGCGGCAACTAACGCGACACCCAGAAACTTATTCATATAAAACCTTTATTCTTATCAATATAATTATTCGGCGACCCTATCATTAAAAAATCAAACCGAAAACGCCAATTGATAAAATATTGATATGTTTAGCATTATTTTATAAGAATACTGACACTTCTCTTATTTAGCTCCCTCTCGAAACAAACTCTCTCTAATCGCGTTTAACTATTGTGATTGATAGAAACCAACTAGTCAGGTTTCACGAATTTTTCACTAACACCTACTTATCATTTTATGGAGCGTCGTTCTTTATTTTCAACGATGCTTTTTTTCTAAGTCGAGGTAAACGTGCAAAACTTTCGTCAAATCGTTGAGCTTTCAAATGCTGTACACCCAAATACCAAAGGTTTAACCCGAATCAAGAAAAATATGCGCTTTACACTATGGGGCGTTATGAACCCAAAGATCATTCACAAGGTGCGTCAGCTTAAAGAGAAAAACAACCTTTCAAACCTGTTAGAGCAGAATCCGAAGATCTTTGAAAAGCCGCTGAAGCCATTTATCTGTGTTGGCATCAAGCCTAAAACACGTGCTTCGTTACTGCATTCTCACTTCGAACTTTTAGAACGAACATTTGGTTCAAATACAGTGGATTTGCACCTTTCTAACGTAGAACTTCTAACCTTTGCAGACAGAAATGGAGATGAGTTCAGAATTGAGACTTTCTCGGGAGAGTCTCGTGAAGGCTCACTAGGGATCCGACTCGTGGAGGCCAACACCGGGCTCACCATTTACTCGGTCACCTTTAATGTCTCTGATAATAATGGGCGTCGAACCATGCACATCGGCTGTCTACAAGGTACAAACAAGCGTATTGCCAACAGCCAAGAGAAGATCAAAGAACTGACGCGTTCATTGCATGGACTAAGACCAAAGTCACTCATGGTTGAACTGGCAATTATGTTTGCTAATTATATGAAAGTTGATGAGATTCTAGCTGTTTCGAATAAAGGTCATATCTACCAAGCAATGCGCTATATCGGTTCTAAACGTGGAGCTATAACTTTTGATTACGACACGTTGTGGACTGAAAATGGCGGAGCTTTGGTCGATAAACATTGGTTTTCCTTGCCCATTAAGCCTCTTCGTAAAGATGCCGGCACACTAAAAAAGACTAAACGCCGCTTGTACACAAAACGCTATGACTGGCTCAAGCAAACTGAAGAGCAGATCATTTCTCGGTTAAACGACATTAAATCTACTCCCAAGTTACATTAATTGTTAAGAGAAACGCCCTGCTAGATGATTTCCAGTGGCTTTACCATTTCACTATCAGGGAAGATGGTGTCGATCTGCTTTTCTTCTATCGACAGATGCTGGTTCAACACGCCTTTGATTACGCCTCGCATGTCTGTGGTTGGTTTAAGATCTCGCCCTTGGTACAGATTCTCTTGGCTTAATCCCGGCCAGCTTGCGATAACTTTCCCTCCAGAAGAATCTGAACTCAACAAACCTGAAGCCTTGCTAACCATCGCACCACCAGCAACCAACATGACGTTACCAGTGCCATGATCGGTGCCTTTTGTGCCGTTTTCCTTAGCTGTTCGGCCAAATTCACTGGCAGCGATGATCACCGTGTTATTCCAACGTGACCCTAACGATTCCTTCAGAGCCGCTAACCCTGTATCCAGAGTTTTGAGTTGGTTACTCAACCTACCATTTGCGTTGCCTTGATTGGCATGGGTATCCCAACCGCCTAGCTCTAATGCAGCGATATTTGGCCCTTTATCAGCAGATAAGATGTCGCCCGTTTTACTCATCAATGACTTGAATTGTTTGCCAACGCCTTGGTCACCCACCAGCTCATCGATTTTCATGACGCTTTCAAAGTTGGATGACAGCATTTGGTCACTTTGGAAGAGTTCTTCAAGTAGCTCTGTTTGTTTGTCACGTGTTTTTAAGCGGTTTGGATACCAACTTGCCACGGTAGACTTACCCTGCATGATGAGCGGCAGGCCTGAATCAATCGCGATTCCATCGTATTGTTCTGAGCTCAGCGCGAGCAAACGGTTAAGCCACCCCTCGGTGTTAAAAGGGTCGGAAGTGCCGTTTTCTAATATCTTTTGTCCATCAAAATGAGAACGCTCGCGATAAGCGGTTGAACAAGCATGAACGAAGCTAAGTTCTTTATTTTCATACCATTGATGGCAACTTTTAAGCGAAGGGTGTAACCCAAAGAAACTATCTAGCTTAAGTAGCTGATTAGGTTTTAAGCCGATATTCGGTCTTAGATCTGCATAATCAGGATCAGCATGAGGCACCACAACGTTTAACCCATCCATCGCGCCACGCAGTGAGACCCAAATAAAGATATTGTCTGAACGTGTTTTGGCAAAGCTTGGAAATGGCAACATCGCACTCACACCAACAGCTGCGGCCATGCCCATAAATTGACGTCGATTAATACTTTCTAGGCCTTGATTGTGTGGATCACGACTCTGCGACTTAATACTCTGCGAACCGTTTGTCTTTTTCATACCCACTCCTAACGATATTGAAACTGCGGGCTTAACCACAACAGGGAAAGTTGCATTGCAGCGCTGTCGGCTTTGCTCAATACAATTTGAGTATGCTCATCAATCGCATCGCCATACAAAGCTGCGATAACGTTATCCACGACTACCTTTGGTTTTGTACCAGACGCCTTAGCCGACTTTATCGCGATTGAGGCCAGCCTATTAGCCACTTGCATACGTTGAGTTAATGCCGAAGGGCTGTTGTAGTCTCTGTCTTGATCCGACCATCCTGCAGGTGAACCCGGTTTAAAAGGTGGTTGGCCTAGTGTGTTGAGAGTATTCAGTGCTTGCTTATCGTTAAGAGGAATGTCGGCACTGCGAAGCACCGCAAATAGCCACTCTTTCGGCGGTCTGAATCGATTGGGCTTGGGTTCATTAGCCTCTTCGCTACTAAGCAACAAGCGGTAAACAGGTAGCAAATCACCATTACCTTTTAAGTATGCAGCAACCATCTGTTCTGAGAGAGCTTTAGGCGTGTCACCAATAAAGTGCTGGCAAACCTTATCAACCAAATGTTTCGCTGTGTCTTGGTGGGTGGCTAAGGCTTTTAAACACGACTCCCCTTGCGAGATGCCTGATTGGGCGTAGGATTTTCCAAGTAAGGTGATACTGCCTGGTTCATGGAGGTTATTGGCGAATCGAAAACCAGCATTTGGAGATTGGAATTTAATACCCCACCCCGAGATCGCTTTGGCCAAGGCAATTACATCTTGTTGGTTATAGGAACCATCAACACCGAGGGTGTGGAGCTCTAGAATTTCGCGAGCGAGGTTTTCATTCAGCCCCTTATCACGGCGCTTACCGACTTTGGAATTGGGCCCAATGGAGAGTTGATTATCAAGATACAAAAGCATGGCTGGATGTTTTGAAGATGCCATCAGCATGTCGCTGAAATTACCATTCCAATGCTTGCGAACTACATCATTTTCAATACTTGCAGCTAAGGGCATCAGCTTTCGATTGTCGACCGAGATGGCAAAGTGGTTACTCCAAAACTGAATGATGCGCTCTTGAAAACCATAAGGTGTTTCAACGCTTTGCAGATGGCGAGCTTGAGCTTGTTGTCGGTAGTGAGTACGAAGAAAAGACTGTGCCTCTTTCTTCATTGCTTGCATCTTTTGCTCATCACCCTTGGCTTTCTTTCGCTGTTGACGATTCTCGCCGACGGTTATCAGGATAGATTCGGTTGTGAGTAAAGCTTGAATGGACTGATGAATAAATGGCTTTTTATCCAACTGTTCTAAAGGCGAATAATAGGTTATTTGACCTAATCTAGGCCCAAAACCAAACCTTTGCTCACCCACGATTTTTAAAGTTGGGTAATAATTCATTGCACACTCCCTTACGCTCAATCTGTTCTAAGTGTAATCGCTTAGTCATCAAGCATAGGGAGCTTTACAAGGTTTTACGTTAGATGGGTGTCAGGTGCCTATCAAGTTACAGACACGGTGTGATCATTTTGAATGAATGTCTATTTACGCCACATATATACAAACTGGTCGTTTTGCGAGGTGATTTCGAAATCAAATCTTAAATACAGTTCTCCAACTCGATTACCCTGCAGGTAACACAACTCAACTGGCTTACTTAGCTTGTCTGCGTGAGCTAAGCAATCGGTGAGGATTTGGCTACCAATGCCCTTGCCATGATATTCAGGCAACAAGAAGAATCGGCAAAAGTAGAAGTGGTCACCTTTGTCTTGCAGCAACACACTGCCAATCGCTTTGCCCTGATACTCAATGATTTCAGGCCTTTCCTCTGCCCACTCTTCGGCGTGTATATCTCGTTGAATTTGGTCATCCCAGCCAAAAACAGCCTTGATTGGCTCAAATTCAGCCGCCTTTTTTAGCTCGAACAGAAATTCATAATCTGATGACTGAGCAGGTCTTGTCGAATACTTCAAAATATCTCCAACAATAATCGATGAACTATAACCAAAGAAACCACCATCAATGGTGGCTTCAATTTAATAAAATCTCGCTAACGGAAGTAAGCGAACATAAGCAAGTGCCATGCTTTAGTATTCATTTTGGGTCTAGCTGATAGCGCAACACCTCTTGCTGATCTTGCTCTGAATAAAAGGTAGTTAAAAAGTGGCCGCCGCACTTCTCAATCACTTTTTGCGACGCAACATTGTCGCAATCACAGGTAATAATAGCGCTTTCGATAAGTATATAACGCTGAACCCAAGACAGCATATGACTGGCGACACCTCGCCCTCTTGCTTGTGGCAGAGTCTCATAGCCGATGTGCCCGATAACGTCATGAATGTATTCACTGATGCCGTGACGAACTCTGATCACACCAAGAATCTGCTCAGACTCAATACAAAAGTAAGTAGAAGCTGGCGTCCAACCTTCTGGCAAACACTCACCTTTTGAATAAGCTATTCGCCTTTCTAAGTAAGCATCACTGCCATCGGTAATACCGGTATAGATTTCGAGTCCATCATCGATACAAGCTTTTACATAATGGTGGAACGCATTCGAGTGCGCCATGTCGGCTTTGACTATATCCATATAACTTCTATTCCTACCTAATGCTCGTCTGACTATTCACTAAGCCCAACGTTAGGCTAAATGCATGGCGTACTCTTGGTGCCCTGTGTGCTCGTCGGCTTGTTCACTTACGATGTTAAAGCCTTGAGAAAGGTAGAACTCAACGGTTGCTTGATTCTCTTTGTACACATTTAATGACAAGTTCGGGCATTCCAGCTTGGCATGTTGCATGAGCTGTTTCCCGATACCACTCCCTTGATGCTCAGGGCAGACAAAGATCGCAGCCAATATCCCTTCATAAAGCGAATAAAACCCACGAACTTCCCCATCAACTTGGAACACATAGGTTTGTGACGCAGGAAGGTAGATATCGCGCATATTGCCCACTTGTGACTCCCAAAATTCAGGTGCCATGAAGTTGTGCGCCTTAATGGAAGCCGTGAGCCATATATTTAGGACCGTTTCGGTGTCGGCTGCGCTGTATTCTCTGATCATCTTGATTCTCTAACGTTTAAGTTTGACTCTGTTTGCTAGTCAGTATGCTCAACAACGGCCCAAAAGCATTGAACATTTACGACAATCGTCCGAAAAGATGGTTACTGCTTTTTCACGTATTTTGCAGTCACCAGCATTTCACCGCCACCATCAAGCTTACAATCTAGCTGATGATCTTTGCCTTCATTGATGCGTCGAATCACCGCTTTAGTACCGATTTTCAGTACGCTAGAGCTGCCTTTCACCTTTAAATCTTTAATAAAGGTGACTTTATCACCGGTATCTAACACTGCACCATTAACGTCCTTTACACGCGCAGCTTCTCTTTCTAAACGCTCTTCTTCTGGGTTCCACTCATAGGCACACTCAGGGCAGATTAGGTTGTTTTGGTCTGGGTAGACATATTCAGATTGGCATTGCGGACAAGGAGGTAAAGACATACGTTAATACTTCATTTAAATAGAATTTGCGTCCATTTTAATGACTCTTGCTAGGCTTAGCGAGCACAAATCTAGCCAATTATCTCAAGATAAACCTAACGTTGAAAAAGAGCTGTTCTAAAACGAACAAACACAGCCGTTAAGCTGTGTTTGTTTAAGAAACGAGTTTGCCTGAGCGGCAGTTGGAATCTGGTCAGATTAACGTTCTACTTTTGGTGAGTAGATCGAATACGCTGTGATTTGCCCTGCCACAATCGCGGAGAACATAAACAGCGCCGATAAACCGATGCTTGGGATTGGCAAGATAGATTGTTCAAACACCGATTGGCTCGCACTCACCAATACGCGGCTACCCGGAACCAAGATGATGATCCCTTGCACGATATAAATAGAACCTGTGAGCTCCATTTTTTTAGCAATCCAAGTGCCGTACAAAGTAATAAGAACGGTGGTTACCCAAGTACCCACAACCCAACCACTATCAAAACCGAGATAGAATGGACCCCACATACCCAGAACCGCAACAGGCAAGCCAAGTAAGATGTCTTTAGGGCGAGCATTGAACATCACACCGATAGACACAGAGATCAACACCAAGCCTGATATGTGCATCCACACTGGCACCGCATTGGTATAGTCGATGGAGACCGCTTGTCCCCATATCGCTTCACCAATATTGAGACCCATGATAATCCCAACAAACAGCTTGATGAGCGTTAATGCACTCTGCCCTAGCAAACTGGTACCCGAGACGAGATCGTTGAAGGCCAAACATTCTAATGCGTTAGCTATTGATAATCCGGGGACGAACAAGACGATTGACGCAATACACAACGCCCACACAGGGATCGGCAAACCTGTACTTGCCAAAAACGCTACAAAGATACCCGTCAATAATGCTGAGATAAATTCAACCGCAATTGCGCGACGTGAATGCAGGACTTGCTGACATACCCAAACCATCAAGCCCAATAACGCAGAAAAGCCAACCGCTTCCAACGTACTGCCGACTAGCATCAAATACGCAGGTGGAATACCCATATTAGCTAGGGCAGTAACAAATTTAGAGTAGCCGACAGGTTCTGGCACTGGCTCACTGCTCGGTTGGTTAATACGAATGATGGTATTTGCCAACAAACTCAGGTTAATTGAAGCAGGCTTTAGGCGCTTGAGAATAACGGCGTTGTTATCGTCTGGAAATTGATAATTAATCGCGGTTGGCGTTGCTTGGATCATCACATCCACACCATGCTTTTTTGCATAGAATTGTGTGTACTTTTCAAGCTTATAGGGCGCACAGCCGCTGCGGTGGAGAGTGTCACCAATTTCAACAATTTTGTTAATTCTGAACTGAGAAGGCATGGATATTTTAGGCGAGACAAAATGTGCGGCAAATGTACCAAACGACAGACGGAATGACGAGACTTTTGCGTGAATTATCAACTAAATTCGTTACTTTTTTCTGCGAACGCACAGAGGCGTGTATCACTCTACTCATTTGGGATTAGTTTAGTGAATAATACGAGTCGTTCGTAAGTTAAATCTATGCATCCACATTGTTATAAACGCACTTATAAATTCAGCTCAAATTTCGATTATGTTAACACGTTAAACCATAGATTTTGCCTGTGTTGATGAGGAAATAACATCCGATATCAGTTTATAAATTCATCCCTTTCCCCTTTTCTTAAACTATCAAGTCAGCACCCGTTTGAATCTTGGGCTTAACGAGAGTTTAGTCACATTTTATTCACTCTCTAAACGCCAGACATGATTGAAAAACTAGCGGAGTGGTGGTTATGCGAGCACTTAGAATAAAAATGAAAGAAAAAGGTTTCGTTTTCAGTTAGATGTGGCATTATCAAACTCGTTAAGACGATGTGCGTGCATCGTATAATGGCTATTACCTCAGCCTTCCAAGCTGATGATGCGGGTTCGATTCCCGCTGCACGCTCCAGTCTTCTTGATGCCTCAGTCTTACTCTTAAGACAGTGTGCGTGCATCGTATAATGGCTATTACCTCAGCCTTCCAAGCTGATGATGCGGGTTCGATTCCCGCTGCACGCTCCAACTTCTGTTTAGTTTCAAATTCTCTTTATTTACAATATCCCTTTAGATTTTCCATCTCATCTTAGCTTCAAAACCTAAAATAATTAGAACTGCGCACTTCATTGTGTGATTTTTGTATTAAAAAGAGCAATACCAAATGATATTACTCTTTGAATATTCTTAATTTAATTGATTACCTCAATCAAGCTGGCCTTCATCTAAAGCAGAAGTAACCCATACTAGTGGCGCATTCCAGTTGATGGTTATCTCGTTCAACGTCCAAGCTCCAATATTATCGCTGTAACACGTTTGTCCAACACACTTACCTTTCATCACAGCGGCAATAGGATCACTAAAACTTACCGAATTTGGGCCTCCAATTAACGCACCCGGCGCTGGTTTTGGTGAACTTTCATCAGCAGCGTAAGCCCAGAATCGATGATGAGGATTCTCAGCAGCTTTCGTTCCATAACCAGTAACATAAGAGATATTCATCGGGTTACCCCCGAGGATATAATCCATCGCACTAGCCGCCGCTTTGATGTATCGAACATCATTAGAAAAATCGTGAGCGTAAATCAAAAAAATACTTCGGTTTACAAGGTTCGAGTTTGAGCCCCACGAATACTCTTCGACTGTATAAGGGATGTTGTAGCCTTCATTGGCAACTTGCTTGGTATAAGATTTTGCCGTTTTAATGATGTTCTTACGTGCTTGTTCAATAACTTGGCTGTCCAATGAGTTAGGTACCACGGCTAAACTCACGGTGCCCGCGGGCGCTATATACTGCCAATACATGTCACCATCGGCATTGATGTTCCCCTTCGGCACTTCAAGATAGTGTGGAGAATCAATCAATACTTTTTTGTAAACCTCATCATTGGTTGTGATAAAGAGCTCGGCCGCAGCCCAGTATCGCTCATCACTCAATTCGATATCATCATACGGCCCAGAACCGGTGAAGTTATCGTAAGCATAGATATCTTGATGTTGATTTGCTGCGTTCCACGCTTTGGTCGCTGAATCCAAACATAACTGCGAAAAATCACTGTCGATATCTTTCCAAATACGTGCGCACTGAGCACCGATTGCCGCCAGATTCAATGAAGCTGCAGTAGTAGGATAACCAACATAACGTTTCTGAGTATCTTTGTGTGGCGGTAATGGCATACCAGTCCAAGACTCATCTCCGATCTTGTGAAATGCCAACCCTCTCGCGTTAATCTCGGTAAGTTTTAGCTGTTTACTGGCAGATTGATTACCAATAGGGACAGATATAGGCGTGTCAGAGTCAACTTGCATCGCTAAAATGAACTCTATGTTCCAGCGAGCTTCAGACAACAGCGGGTTAACGCCATTGGTTGCTTCAGGGATTTTTACTTTCCCATCAGAAAACGGAAGCGATTTACTCTCTAAAAACTTGCCTCGCTCATATAAATTCAGGAGCGTCCAAGTTGAAATACCACTATTTACTGTGTACTTACCATGGTCGCCCGCATCGTACCAACCACCGGTTGCATCAATAGTCAGATCACAGCCAGGCCATCTATTTCCCCAACTATCGACTTTATCAAAACATGTCGCCCTGTCGGACATGTGGCCACCAGGCCTCGCGAGATCGTCGCGTTGAACGAACTCAGGTTTTATCTTTATACCGCTACGATTTTGATAAAAGTAAGACAAGGCATCGATCTTTAACTGGCTATAAACATCACTTCTAATATCGAATGGATAACTGACATCATCGCCGACTTTGATCGTTAATCCGTTCATTGTCTCTGTATAGTTTGAAAGGTTAACTCGGTGAATGTGCTCACCCGACGCTTTATTCAGGCCGAACACTTCTGTTTTACCGAGATCGAGGCTGATCCCAGAATGAGATACTAATGTCCATTTAAGAGGTTCAGTTGACGAGTTTTCAACAAAGATATACTTGTCGGATTGAGGTAAGAAGCCAACTTGGTTAGCTCGAATAGGCATCTTAGTCGCTACTTTTACAAATGGCTTACCTACAACAGAAACGTTATCAACACAGATGACACCCGTTTTCTGTGCTCCTAATTGAAACTGGAATTCTGTATCGGCGTCACTCTCAAGTTCTTGCACAAAATCAAACGTATAGCTTTGCTTGTCTGTTGATACACCCACGTCACTTAGAAAATAATGCGTATAAGGAGGCCCTTCATGTTGGATCAAGGCTTTCATCTCAGTATCAGTATTTGCATATATATCGAACGATACCTGATATTTCTGACCTTGCTCTAAACCAATACCGCTGTGGCCTAAAATTACATCCCAAGAATTGTTCCCTGGGTTTTTAATATCAATACAAGCTTCGTTGCTTTCTGTTGTTACATCGGCTCCTGCATTCCACCAACCATTCATATTGGCTTCGAAGTTACTATTTCTAATCTGCTCTTCTGCGTGTATCGATCTAGAAGATAAAATCATGACAATCGCGAGAGATAACGTTCCTTTTTGCATCATTCTTCCTTAGAGATGTTTCATATATCCAAGGAAACTAACTAAATAGATTCAATAATAGAGAGTTAACATTCGCAAAAAACAGACTCGTAAAAATAAATCTTATGATTTCTTGTGATGTTTAACACTAAGGAACAAGCTCATGAATCAATTGCATGGATAGCCAAAACGAGTTTGTGACGGTACTTTTGATTTAGCCAAGAGTTTCACAAAAATGCTGGTTTAATAATCTTGGTCAATATCCGAAAAAATGGTTGTGTTAATGTGCGCCAATTAGAAACAACCAAAAAATAATAAAAATGTTTAAAAGCAATGAGTTAACAATCAACATCGAAGCAATCAATGTCGCACTGTCAAAAGTCGAAAATGCGAACAAAATTCAGCTTAATACGTTGAAGGGTTATGTGAGCAACGAACCAGAGCAAGCCGTTCTTGCATTTCGCTCTTTAAGTGAAGTGGAATCGATCGACGACAAGCTTAAGAAGATCATGTCAGAGCTACCGCACCTAAGTGGTGAAGCTCAGCACCTACTGGAAACATCGATCCTATTACAGTAGTGGCCAAGAAAGATAAGTCTCAACTACGCGATGAGCTAAGACTTATCTTTAAGCTTTCTTGTACTTGTCTAGCAGCTACTTCTAGCTCTATTAGATAATGCCTACAGCGTTATCGACTTAGCCATGCCCGCTTCTGCGTGCCCTGGGATATTACAGGCAAACTCTACGTGATTGTCACCGTGGAAATGCCACAGCATCTGTTTCGCTTTACCCGGTTTCACCGTGACTGTGCTGCCAGAATCATGGTGGTGGTTACCCATCTTTTTCATCATTTCGCGATGCTCTAATTGTTCTGCGGGAGAACCAATTGAGAATTCATGATCGATCTTGCCTGTATTCATCACAACGAACTGAACGACATCATTAGGCTCAATATCGACCTTGTTTTTGAAGGTGATTTTCATGTCGTCACTCAGTAGAACATGAACCACTTTATCGGGTTTCGCGCCTTGAGCTGGCATACCCACTTCCGACATACCTTCCATATCCATCATTCCATCCATGTTCATCATCATTGAATGGTCCATCTTTCCATCCTTCATCATGCTGTGATCCATCTTTGAATGATCCATTTCTCCGCTCTTCATCATCGAGTGGTCCATACCTGAGTGATCCATATTTGAATGGTCACCATCTGAATGGTTCATAGCAGCAAAAGCCGTTGCAGTAGTCAGTGTTAGGGCGATAGCAATCAGTGTCTTTTTCATAGTCGTTCCTTAGATTAATTCTGTTTGTGTTGTTAGTTTTATATGTTCATGTGGTGCGCCCTTACCTACTCCTATCTCGCAAGTAAGGGCTTTATAGTCAGTACGTTATTTACTTTTCTCGCTTTGGAGCTTAGTGATCTCACGCTGCTTCCAAAGTTTAAAGATCGCAGGAAGCACCAATAGAGTAAGCAGCAGTGCAGACGCCATTCCCCCAATCATTGGCGCGGCAATTCGTTGCATCACTTCCGAACCAGTACCTTCGCCATACATGATTGGAATTAGACCAATGATCACGGTAAGCACTGTCATCATGACTGGACGCACACGCAGCCCTGCCCCTTCACGAATGGCATCTGTGAGATCAGCTTGTTGAAGTGTTTGTTGGTTCTGCTCTGCATCGAGCTTTTTGTAATGCCACGCTTGGTTGAGGTACACCAACATGATCACACCTATCTCAACCGCAACGCCCGCTAGCGCGATGAAGCCAACTCCAACCGCAATGGAGAAGTTGTAATTGAGGTAATGCATCAACCACAAACCACCGACCATGGCTAACGGCAATGTCAGCATGATCATCATCACTTCACCGACACGGCGGAAGCTCAGATACAACAGCAACATGATGATGGCGATGGTGATAGGCACAACCACACTTAGGCGATCTTTGGCGCGTTCCATGTATTCGTATTGACCTGACCATGCGAGTGAGTAGCCCGCAGGCAATACGATTTGCTCGGCAACCACTTGCTGCGCTTTTGCCACGTAAGAACCAAGGTCACGACCATCAATATCCACAAATACCCAACCGTTGGGGCGTGCATTCTCTGTTTTGATCATTGGTGGGCCATCTTCATAACGAATGTCAGCGACATCAGACAAAGCAATACGAGCACCGTTTGGCGTAACGAGTGGCAAGTTCTGCAACTTCACCACAGAATCACGGTAATCTTGCGGGTATCGAACGTTGATTGGGTAACGCTCTAGCCCTTCTACCGTTTCGCCGACATTCATCCCACCAACCGCAGTCGAAATAACCTGTTGAACTTCTTTGATGCTTAACCCGTAACGAGCAGCGGAGCGGCGCTTGATGTCTATCGTCACATAACGACCACCAGCCACACGTTCGGCATACACAGAAGCCGTGCCGCTGACACCGTTCAAGATAGGCTCAAGCTGAGAACCAATATCCTCAATAACACTCAGATCTGGCCCTGCTATCTTGATTCCGATTGGCGTTTTAATACCGGTCGCTAGCATGTCGATGCGAGTCTTGATTGGCATAACCCATGCGTTAGTCAAACCGGGGAACTGAATCAGATCATCGAACTCTTTACGCAACGACTCCGTAGTGACACCGTCACGCCATTCGTCGCGAGGTTTTAGCTGAATAACCGTTTCAATCATGGTGAGTGGTGCAGGATCGGTCGCCGTTTCCGCACGCCCAATCTTGCCCCATGTGGTTTCAACTTCTGGGATGGTTTTGATTAACTTGTTGGTTTGCTGCAGCAGCTCACGCGCTTTACCTATCGAGATCCCCGGATAAGTAGTCGGCATGTACATCAAGTCACCTTCATCCAAAGGAGGAATGAACTCACTGCCAAGCTTACTGGTTGGGTAATACGCTGAAGCCATCAAACCCAATGCAATCACAATCATGACTTTCGGATACTTGAGGCTTAGATTAAGCAATGGCTTATACATAGCCACTAAGCTGCGGTTCACTGGATTCTTATGTTCAGGTAACACGTTGCCACGAATGAAGTAACCCATTAGCACTGGCACAAGCGTGATAGCCAAGCCTGCAGCCGCTGCCATTGCATACGTTTTGGTAAACGCGAGTGGCGAGAACATCTTGCCCTCTTGGCCTTCTAATGCGAATACCGGAACAAAGCTTAAGGTAATAATGATCAGCGAGAAGAACAGCGGTGCACCCACCTCTTCTGCCGCTTTGCCTATTACTTGCCAACGGTTTTTATCGGTCAGAGGCGTTCGCTCTATGTGCTTATGAACGTTCTCTATCATTACGATCGCACCATCGACCATCGCACCAATCGCTATCGCGATACCGCCGAGAGACATGATATTGGCGTTAATACCCTGCCAATGCATCACGATAAACGCACCTAAAATACCGACAGGCAAGCTAAGCGCGATAACCAGTGATGAACGAATATGGAACAAGAACAATGCACACACGATCGCAACCACGATGAACTCTTCAGCCAGCTTCTTCCATAGGTTTTCAACCGCAGAATCAATCAAGGTTGAACGGTCATAGGTCGCGACAATTTCGACCCCGTCTGGTAATCCCGCTTGTAGCTCTGCGAGTTTACTCTTAACAGAATCAATCACTTCACTGGCATTTTCACCAAAGCGCATCACGATAACACCACCAACCGCTTCGCCTTCACCATTGAGCTCTGAGATACCGCGACGCATCTGAGGACCAAGGTTAATGTCAGCAATATCGCCCAATAACAGCGGTGTACCTTTGTCGGTCACTTTTAGTGGCAGTGATTGAATATCTTCAATGCTTGTGAGGTAACCCGTAGTGCGAACCATGTGCTCCGCTTCAGCAATCTCAACCACTGAAGCACCGGTTTCTTGGTTGCCATCTTGGATCGCCTTATTGACCTGTTGAAGTGTTAGGTCATAAGCACGTAATTTGGCAGGATCAATCTGTACTTGATACTGCTTCACCATGCCACCTACCGTCGCGACTTCAGACACGCCATCAACGGTTTGCAGCTCATACTTCAAGAACCAGTCTTGCAGGCTACGAAGATCCGCTAAGTCGTGCTTACCAGTTTTGTCTTGCAGTACATAACTGTAAACCCAGCCCACCCCAGTTGCATCTGGCCCTAATGTTGGCTTAGCACTTGATGGCAAGTTAGGTGCTACTTGGCTCAGGTATTCCAACACGCGAGAGCGCGCCCAATACATATCAGTATCATCTTTGAAGATGATATAGACGTAAGAATCACCAAAGAACGAGTAACCACGAACCGTTTCGGCACCCGGTACTGCTAACATCGCAGTGGTGAGTGGATACGTTACTTGGTCTTCAACCACTTGCGGTGCTTGACCCGGATAGCTGGTTTTGATGATCACCTGTACATCAGACAGATCAGGAATTGCATCAACGGGCGTATTTTTCACGCTGTATAACCCACCAAACACGATGGCGACGGTTGCGACCAGAACCAAGAATCGGTTACTGATGGACCAACGGATAATTGCATTGATCATAATGTGCCCTCACCCGCTTCTAAAGATTTGAGCACATAATCTGAACCTTGCTTTACCACTAGAAACCGGATGGTTTGACCCTCGGCAAACTCGGATAAATCAAGGTCGTCACTGGCTTGGAAGTTCATTTCACCCGCTTTCCAATCCCACTCAGGTACTGGCTTGTGGTTTACAGTAATCATTCCGAAATCCGGCATTAGCATGGTGATGTCGCCCTTCACCCACACTTCACCTGCCATTTGATGCTCGCTGACCTTGTAATCAACAACTTCATACTGGCCTGACTCCGTTTTCATCATTTCAAAATCAACAACTTGTCCGCGCTTAAGCTGGCTAATGTCCAAACCTTCAACGAAGGTAAAGTTCATCACCATGCCCGGCCAATCCCACTCAGGAACAGGTTGATGATTGATGGTCGCCATACGACTGCCTTGCATAACATCTGCAATTTCACCTTTTGCCCAAGCTGTTTCTGCTTGCTCTTCCACACCATTGATTCGTGACAAATCCGCTGATTGACTAGATTCCGAGTCGAGCATGAAGTGCGCTGAAGTGACGATCTGTTCGCCTTGTGTAAGCCCTCGCAACACCTCGATCTTGTCGCCCGCTTCACGCCCTACTTCAATCCGTGCTGAACGGTATTTACCTTCACCTTCAGACAACACAACACGAGTCATGCCACCGGAATGGATAACCGAAGATCTAGGAATGGTAAGAACTTGATCATCACTGATTGGTTTCAGTGCGATATTGGCGAACATGTTCGGTTTGAGCTCGTCATTAGGGTTAGAGAACTTCAAACGAACGCGTAAGGTTCGAGTTTTAGGGTCAAGAATCGGATATACGTAATCCACATTGCCTTGCCACTCTTTTCCCGGAATCGCATCAAGTGTCATCTCTGCATTACTGCCTGATGAGATCCAGTGTGCTTGGCGCTCAAACACTTCTGCATCGACCCAAACTTCATCTAATGGCCCTGCACTGATGACTGCTTGAGCAGGCGAAAGATAACCACCCTCACGAATGTTGAGGCTAGCAATAACGCCATCTGCAGGCGCTTTGATTTCTATGGTTTGCGATGCCTTACCTTGACGAGTAATCGAGTGAATCTGCGCTTTATCGACGCCCAAGGTCACCAAGCGTTCAGTCGATCCTTTTATCAATCCTTTGCGACCCGTTTTGTATGCACTCAGCAGCTCTTCTTGTGCCTTAACCAGCTCTGGAGAGTAAAGCGTGAAGAGGACATCGCCTTTATTCACTTTCTCGCCAACCGCATTGATATACAGCTTCTCCACCCAGCCCGCAGCGCGGACGTTGGTTTGCCACAATGTACTTTCATCGAACGCCACATAACCGACCGTTTCAATACGTGGCGACAAAGCTTCTAACCCTACCTTTGCTGTTTTAACGCCAAGGTTGTTTTCCACAGAGGCGTCGATAAACACAGTTCCTGCTTTGTCTGAACCTCCAGTTAAGTCATCGGCATAAACAGGAATTAGCTCCATACCCATCGGTGATTTACCCGGCTTGTCACGCTGATAATTTGGGTCCATTGGTGCAACCCAATAAAGTGGGTCATCACTTGAACTGGCCGCTGAACTTGTCTCGCTAGAAGCAGCCATAGCCGACATATCGTGAGTTGAATTAAAGAGAAAGTGATTTGCACCAAAACCTAATGCGCCACCGACCAATAAAGCGATTGTTGCTACTTTTACTGATTTCATTGTCTGTTCCTTATTGATGGTTTGTCGCGGTAAGTTGTGGTTGTTCAACTTGATAATCAAAGCCACTGACGAGTGACGCGAGCTTGCTATTCACGATATTGAGATCGGTAATCAAACGCTGTTGCTCTAGTTTCAAAGCAAGCTCGTCTGCTGTTGCAGAAATCACATCGTTGAATTGTGCGGTGTTGTTTTGATAACCTCTTTCAACTGCACTGATCCGTGCCGTCGTCTGAGGTAATAAGGAATTTTGGTAACGTTCTAAACGTTGGGTGAGGTTCGCCTTATCTACCAATAACGCATTCACTTGCGCGTTCATTTGGGCAAGTAAGGTGTCTTTTTGGGATTTAGCCGCGCCAACTTGGTACTGAGCTGCTGACAAGTTCTTGTCTT
The DNA here is from genome assembly GCF_022397895.1 of Vibrio sp. Isolate33. Classification (NCBI taxonomy): domain Bacteria; kingdom Pseudomonadati; phylum Pseudomonadota; class Gammaproteobacteria; order Vibrionales; family Vibrionaceae; genus Vibrio; species Vibrio sp. Isolate33. The sequence goes on along the minus strand of NZ_JAKEUP010000023.1, from coordinate 8,120 downwards.
GTCGGTTACCCGTAAATAGAGGGATATCAACCGTTAGATAAGCACTCACAAGATCAGAAGCAGGCTCGCCCGCCATATTGTTCGCTTGTCGATGGGCGTACATCACTTCTACACCAAACTGCGGCGTATAAGCTTGCTCAGCGAGTTCTACTTGAGTTTGATTAGATGAAATAGTCGCGTCCGTGATCTTAACGAGCGGATGCTCAATCAACAGTTGATAGTGCTTGGTTGCATCGTTGTTGGTCGCTAACTTACTTTCTAATAACGACCAATCAATTTGATTAGTCGCATGAAGTCTCTCTTGAGGATCAAGAGTCTGTGAATCAACACCCTGAGAGCTAATCGCTTGAGTCCCTAACCAGTCTGATCCTAACCACTCAGACAGTTGAGAGATGAGACGGCGTTGAACTTGTTGGTTGGCTTGCAGTTTTTCATCAAGCTTACTGACTTGAAGCTGAGCATTGAGTAGATCTTGCGCTTCGCTTTTACCTATCGAGTAATTGGTTTGCACATAGTTCTCTAACTCAACCAAAAGGCGTCGGTTTTCACGCATCACACCTTCAGCGACTTGTTGATAACCCAATTCAAGCCATAACTGCGTCATGCTATTGGCAACGGTAAGTTCACGAGCCTGAACTTGAAGCGCTAATCCATCCGCTTGCTGACCCGCCTTTTTCTGCTGGAGGTCTAACGTATCGCCACGCTCAAATTGCTGCATCAGACCGACCGAGATATTGGTCATCGGGTCTTCGTCGAATTGAAAGCTATCGACTGGCAATCCACCGAACCCGACTTTGAGTTTCGGATCCATTAAGGTTGCGCTCGCAATACCGGTTTCCCTCATCGCTTGCGAGTGAGCAAAGTACTGCTTGCGATTACTATCTTGGCTCAATGCTATCTCAATCAATGTATTGAGTTGCTGTGTTGAGCTCTGTTGATCAGCTTGTGTTGAAGCAGACGCAGCAGCTAAAGCACTGGCTGAAATAAAAGCAGCACTCGAAACAAAGGCAGCAGCGACCACGACACTCGCGTTTATTCCAAACACGGAGGTTGTTGGTTTTATATTCACAATGAATGTCCATATCTAGCGTTAAATAACGCATATAAAAGATTGGCGTATCAGATTTATGACTCTGATATCGCTATGTTTTTAGATATAGATTTATGCGGTGGGTGGGCGCAACAAAGATTGAGCGCGTGCGACTTTCTGCCCAATAATGACAGATTGAAAACGAGCTAAAGAAGAGACATATAGATTGACGGCTTGAACAGCCTGAATTGGATAAGAAGTTGCAGAACACACTGAGGCGCAGCAATCGGCACTCGAACAATGGTTACCCATCATGTGGCCGCCGTCTTCGCTCATTGAAGACATATCGCATTGAGCCATCAAATCATGAGCACTCATATTAGAGTGTTCAGCGTGTGCTTGTTCACTCGTCACATGACATCCCGCCATGGAATCATTAACCGACGTATCGCTGTGGTAACAAGCCGATTTGCTCGAACTCATTTCCATCATCATTACTTCAGTCATCATGGCTGATGAGCTTGAGGCATAGCTAGACATCAACATCGCGATGATGCTGAAAACAGTAATCCAAGTTGTTCGGAATGTGTTTGTCATAGCTAACCTTTAAATTTATAGAGTAACTATAAAGGTTCCCCTTAGGGTAAGGTCAACGATGAAGGACAAATATTTGCTGAAATTGATACTGATTGCTGCATAGATGAACAAAAGGAGCACTCCACAACCAACAGAGTGCTCCTTCTCTTGAGTACGATTAAGTATTCAACGACTTATGAGTATCATACTCAGCCATCGCATTCTTAAGTGCCGTTAAATCAGAATCACACAAGTGCTTCCTCAACGCGTCAAACTTCTCTTCTGGCCACTCGTATATTTTCATCGAGATCAACTCTTCGATAACAGACTTATCAAAGCGTTGTTTAACGACTTTCGCAGGCGAGCCAGCTACAATGCTGTATGGTTCTACGTCTTTGGTTACCACGCTGTTTGCGGCGACAACCGCCCCTTCTCCAATGGTTACGCCTGGCATGATCATGGCACGCATACCTAACCAAGCGCCATCTTTGATATGCGTGTCACCTTTGCCAATGTAAGCTTCTTCGATCACATCCATAAATGGATACAACGAAAACCAATCAACGCGGTGGGTATGGTTGCCACCCATTAAAATCACGACCTCGGCACCTATGCAGACGTAATCACCGATATACAGTTCGTCGATTTCCCAACGTGGCTCCCACTGACGACTGACTTCGTCCCCATGTAGATAACGGACGACTGAGCGCTCAAACCCGTTATCCCAACAATCGCTGTAATAACTGTGTTGACCTTTGATGTGAATGTTGGGGTTGGTAACGACTTCATGGAGCAGTTCGAATTTAGACCAATGCTTACTTTGCATTTCTACCTCTGATTAACTTATTCGTTTTAATATCAAAAAATCGACAATGTTGATCTAAGGTGCACAAACGAGTGCCCCATATACACAGAAGTTAAGGGGGAAATAGTCAGTATCACGCTTAAATCACAGCAATGTCGCTAAAACGAAAAGGCGTCAGTGGATTCGAGGTTGCTTTAAGAGAGGAAGTAATTTCACGTGGTGCTCAGTATAGTAACGATAACTCGGTTGGAAGATTTACAGTTGAACTGTATCTGTTTAATCGCACTAATTTGACATGGACATGTGATTAATTAGGTTTCAAATATCGGTTCATGGATATCCATAAAGACATGAGCCTGCAATATTACACAGGCTCAGGCTTGAATCTGGGTACAGCGACTACATGCGCGCCAGCTGTACTTTTCTGTCTTTGTTTACCACACAGAAGTTACCGCGCTTAGTACGACACTTAGAACATCTCTCACACTCTACTGGGCTTCGGTCACCCTCTTTCCAACGCTTCACTAGATGCGGTTCAGAAAGTAGTGGACGTGAAAGCGCGAAGTACTCAATGCCCGTATTGTTCGCGATAGCTTCAATGGCATCAAAATCGGTTAAGCCGCCCACCGTGATAACAGGAATGTCGACATCTTGGCTAATTGCATGGCCATACTCATGGAAGTAGCCTTCCTCTTGGATGGTAAACCCGTCGTGAGACTCGCCAATCATGGTGTCGGCTTTGCCGTGAATGTTGCCAGAAACCACAATGCCATTAACGCCAATTTCTTCGAGCTTTTTACACACTAAGCGTGTTTCATCAAAGGTCACGCCGCCCTCAAAAAATTCAGAGGCGGTTAACTTAACCAAGATAGGGAAATCCTCACCCACCAGCTTGCGTGTTGCCGTGTAGATCTCAAGCAAGAATCTCATGCGATTTTCTAAGCTACCGCCGTATTCATCTTCACGCTGGTTGTAATAAGGGCTCAAGAACTGATTGATCAAGTATGTGTGTGCCGCATGAATCTCAACACCATCAAAACCCGATTGTTGCGCTCTTAGTGACGCTTTGGCAAAAGCATCAACAATGTAATCAATTTCCTCTTTGGTCATCGCTTTACCCAGTGTTTGAGTCCCTTTTTCTGGAACCTCACTCGGTGCAAAGATCACTCGCTCACCAAGTTCATACGTGGTTTTCGTACCGCCATAAGCTAATTGCATTACGATTTTAGAATCGTTGTCATGGACCTGTTGAGTTAGCTTTTTATACTCCTCGATAAACGAGTCGTTATACATACCCATCATGCCAGCATTCGGCTTTTCTTCTTCAACGATGTTCGCGTAACCCGTGACGATCAAGCCAACCTCACCTTGAGCCAACTCTTCATAGATAGCGTAAAGTTTATCTGTCATATGGCCATCTTCGGTCGCCATATTTTCCCACGTCGCACTTCTCATAAAGCGGTTTTTAAGCGTCATGGTGCCAATGCGGGTTTCTGCAAACAAAGTACTCAAATCTATTCCTCACTCAATCGTGTTACGCAAGTGCCCATCTAACGGGGCTGATTGACGCGGATACTACAGAGAATATGGCTGGCAAAACTTAATCTAGATTAAGAGAGCGGCACTCTAATATAAGAAACAGGCAATAAATGAATTCAAAAGAGAGGAGGTAGAGAAAATATAGGAAGGAAGCAAAAAGCCGTTCAGTCAGGCTAAACGGCTTTAGAAGTTTATGACAAGGTAGATATACCTCAGATTAACGCTTCAAAAGAGTTAGCCGTATTTAACCGTAGGGTCGATACATTGGTACACTTGGCCGATACTCGCTTCGTTCGCCAATAGGGTTTCGATAAGGCGTGCTACTTCTTGTCGGTAAATCACACCATGCACTTCCACTTGTTGAGAAAGCTCACCATTACCAGTCACTTCACCGTCTAGCAAGCCACCTGGGCGAAGAATCGTATAATCAAGGGAGCTCGACATTAACCAAGCTTCCGCCAATGATTTTTCACGAACTGCAGCACCGAACCCTTTTCTAGAACGCTCTGATAGGTACTGCCATGAATCACCACAACCTAAAGACGTCACCAGCACAAAGCGTTTAATTTCATTGGTTTCTAGAGCATCAATCACATATCGGTGACCGATGTAGTCAACCGGAACATCCGCTCTAAAACTGCCCATGCTTGAAACAACCAATGCCGATTTCGGTAACTCAGCCACCGTCTTTTCCACTTGTTGCTTGTCGGTCGCATCACAGCTAAGTGAAGTTACGCCAAGAATTGCTAAGCGCGGGTTCTTCTCTGGATTTCTAGCAATCGCAATCACTTCAAAACCTTGCTGATGAAAGTGCTCGACCATTGCTGCACCCAAACCGCTACCTGCTCCCCATACAACGACTGTATTCATAAATACCTCAAAAAAATCATGTTGTTCCTAATATTAACGACACAATCTAATCGGTTCTTTCGTTTAGATCAATAAATGCGAATAAGTCTCAATATTAAAAGTTCATCCATAAACCAACTAATGTTTAACGAGATTCAGTAGAAACCTTAACAGAGAATAGAAATATCTCGAGATGGAAGTGATGCAGCAGAAACACAACAAGCGCTGGGTGTAAGTCTGCCTAAACAGGCAACCTACACTCAGCTTTTTATTTATGGGGAGATGGGTTGAAGCTTAGTTGAACTCGTAGGTATAAGACGCGCCGACACTGTTGTTCTCGCCGAAATCATCCTCGGCAAAAATAGTGAAGAAATTGAACGACTGGGCGTCACTCAATTTGTAGCTCGCGCCGACACCTGTCCAATAGCCAGAATAATCATCAGAGCCCATTGAACCGCCACCAAAGCCCATGATCGACCACTCATCGGTAATCGTTTTTAGGCCAAACGCACCAATATAACCGCCATGCGTTGAACTTGGCATCAGCACATAATCAGAACCCACATTCTGATCATCGAACACCGCCACTTCACCATCGTTATAGCTGTACCCAGCCATAGGGAATATTTGCCATCCGAACGGCTCGATATCAAAATAGCTCAGAGGAACAAATGTCCCGATACTGTAGTTATTCTTATAAGCATCGTTGTCGTATTCAGAGCGGCTAAAGTTGAAATTGACGATGCCCAAAGGCAATAGCCATGAACCACCCACTCGCCACTCTTCGCCATCAGCATTGACACGAGCGTTGATCATTCGTGCTTCATCAAGCCCGATAGAGCCCGAAAACTTTAGCTCTTCGTTATAAGCAACGCCCGCTTTGGTTACGATCTTAGTCGGATCATCTGGATGCTTCTCTTCAGCCAAAGCACCTGTTGAGCCTAGTATTACCGAACTAACGATTAATAGATTACGTAATGTCATTAGAAGGTCGCGCTAACACCGATAAAGTGGATACGACCGTCGAACGAGCCATCAACCATAAATCGGTCCATATCAACTGAGCCTAAATCTGCGTATTCATAGAACACATCAATTAAGATGTCGTCCCAGTAGGTAGATGCACCCACTGAGTAGCGGTACTGTTCACCAACAGGTAAATCAACATACTGCAGTGTCGGATCATCTTGCGGAGAAGTTTCATAAGAGAAGCCCGCCTTTAAACGCCAATCAGAGTTCAATTGGTAGTCCGCACCTACTGCAAACTTCCACACATCATCCCAATCGCGCTCGATTGGAATCCCACCAATTTGAGAGCCAAAATCTAAAACTGTCGTATCCCACTCACTCCAACGGTGTAATTGAACACTTGCCAGTAGATCTAACTGAGAATTCAATGCATAGCTCGCACTCACATCTACAATTTCAGGAAGCGCTATATCGGTAGCCAAAGAGTTGAGTACGCCAAAATCTGTAGGGCCATTTACATCATTATTGAATTCATGCTCCAGTTTAGAGCGATAGCTTGCGCCTAATTTTAGTTTGTCCGTCGGTGTGTACATGACACCTAGGTTATAACCATAAGCCCAGTCAGTATCCTGCTTTATCGTTAATGCAGACGTTGTTTGTTGCAACGCAGCCCAACTTAATTGAATACCTGCACCCACTGACCACTGATCATTAAGTTGGTAACTCAGTGACGGGTTCACTTGCATCGCTGTGAGGGTAATATCTTCAAGTAAAGGACTTCCCGCCCACTCACTACCGTAATCAAGGCTAGAACCACCTACTGCACCCAGCGCAATACCAAGGTGTAATTTGTCAGTCACTTGGTGAGCGTGAAAGGCACCAAATGACGGCATTACAGAATGAGCTTTGCCGTTATCACTTGAATCTAGGTTGTCTTGATATTTCATCTCAAGATCAAACGCCATGGTGTTGATGGTCGTTTTGCTTTCGCCCATATGAGACATGGTGGCAGGGTTCGTCCACATCGCAGCAGCAGATCGCGTGTAAACACCGTCACCAGCGCCAGTAGTACCAGCGTTGGCAACAACGGCCTCTTGTAAAAACAGACCACTTGCGAAAGCGTTCAAACTTGTAAATATTGCGGTGGCAGCTAGAGAGTAGGTAAAAGTTTTGTTCATCAGAGTGCTCATTCAGCCTTAGACATTAAATTGCGCTAAGGTTACCGCAAAGCCCGATAAACAAAGGGAATATCGATTATTCCTGTACAAACACTATTTAAACTTCCTAACCACATAAGCGCGTGGTTTATCACTGTGGATTTCACGCTGAGCGGCTATCGCTCGGTTCTTACCTAGGGCAACTTTAATCTGATACCAAGTCTCATAAAACAAGGCGATACCGGGGCTAGACCACCAAGTTTTGTTATAAAGCTTCTTATTGGCGGCGACCACATCTGGCGATCGATTCGCACACTCCAGTGCCAAGGCATAAGCTTCAGCGTACGGATCTTCGGCTATTTTTGTGACCAGCCCATATTCTTTGGCAGTCTCACTGTCGATCACCTTGGCAGTCATCGCCATTTCTAGGGTGTGATCTTTTCGCATCAACTCTCGAAAGGCAATCGCGCCACCCATGTCAGGGATCAGCCCCCATTTAGCTTCTAAGATAGAGAAGTTGGCGTCAGGACTGGCGATTCTAAAGTCACCACCACTGACCAATTGCAGGCCACCTCCCCAGCAACGTCCGTGAATCGCAAAAATCACGGGGCATGGAATATCTCGCCAACCTAAAGAAAAGCGTTGGGCGGCGTTTGGTAATGTTGGGAGCCATTTGAACAACAACTTCATTGCGCCAGATTTACTGGTAAGCAAGGACTTCACATCAAGCCCCGAACAAAAGTCTGTCCCACTGCCTGTTACGATCACCGCGCGAATCTCGGTGTTCTTTTTCAACTGACTGACCATGTTGTTCACCCCTTGAAACATCGCCATATCAATGGCATTCAGCTTGTCAGGGCGATTCAGTACAACCGTTGCGATCTGGTTTTCATCAATAGAGCATGTAAGGCGTTCAAGTTCAGGCATTTGGCTATCCAATAAAGTGGTCAGACCTTTAGCGTAGCCATCTTAATCACATATGCAAAATTAACGCTTTAGAAGCGAGAGCTGTGTTGGCTAACACTTGGTCTAGGAAACACAGAGCCCAAAAAATATCCGCCTTCTTAGAAGGCGGTTTTGCTTTATAACCCCCTAGAAGGGGGCGTCCGCGCTATCAGTTCTTCAATAACTGCAGTTGTTGTTCATACTCTATGTCCTGCTTGTCTTGGTGCCGTACATATCGTCGAATGACTTC
>NZ_JAKEUP010000022.1:0-66883 GCF_022397895.1 Vibrio sp. Isolate33 | reverse complement strand
GTTGGGGCTTGTGCCAAGGCAATTCTCAACGGGAGGAAAGACCAAGCTACTTGGTATGAGTAAACGAGGGAATAAACACCTCAGAACTCTGTTTGTCCATGGGGCAAGGGCTGTTCTCTCTAGACTAGAGACGACAGGGAAAGTGTTCGGAGAGTGGCTTGTGAATCTACGAGCCACCAAACCATTTAATGTAGTGGTAGTCGCATTAGCCAACAAGCTAGTAAGGATAGCTTGGGCGGTGTTATACCACCGCCAAGCTTTTAGCCAAGCTTTTAAGGCTGTTTAGCTATAACCAAGTTTGCAACGCCAATGAACGTGATGACAAAAACGGTCAATCGGCCAGATTAAGAACCTGACACAAAAAATAGCAATCAATGCTTTGGGCTTTTTAAGGGTAATCTGGCGCGGATATCATCGTGGAGCTGGGAAGCTAGTGCTCCCAACAAGGACTCCGAATACATTAGCGCAAACCAACTCCGTTATTACTTAATTGTAGTTGCAATAACGGGGCGGACCATACATTTTTATATCTATTCAACACTTAAACTGACTAAATTATTACTATCGTTTACCCACAAATAAATTATGACTTTAATTAGACCACTGTTCTAATTAATTTATAGGTACAGATCAATCCAAAACTCTCTAATTAAAAGCTCACTAATAAAATTAATACTTAATTAGATATTACTTATATTTAACAGGTTGTGACTAAATGGCAGAATTTCTTTCATAAACAAATAATGAACGCTTTTGTTTTGACCACTCAAAAATACACCAGAATAAAACATGTGACTTTAATTCATATAATAGTCAGTTTATAGTCATCTAAATTGTTGAGAGAATTATAATAAAAATAAAACGTTGGCTATATGATCAGATTCGACCCGATTAAAAACCGTATTTATAACGACGAACGTTCTATTAAAATAGGATATCGTGAGACTCGCGTTTTAGAGCTATTACTTAAAAACTCACCCGAAATTGTGAACAAACAAGATATTATTAGTTTCGCATGGGGAAGTGAGTTCATTGGGGATACGTCACTGGCGAAGTGTATCAGTTTACTTCGCCAAGGGTTCGTTAAGCTTGGCATCAGAGAAACACCCATCGTCACGGTGCCAAAGGTCGGTTACCGACTTATTGATGAATGCGTCTTTATTGACTCGCAACCACAAAGCGAAGTCACGATTCCTCTCACTCCGGTGAGTGACAAAGCTCCACTCGGTCATAGTAGTATTGCTGCCTCTATAGCGAGCAACGATACACCTGAATCCAAGTCGACTTCACTTACCTATTCTCCACTTAGCTATTCTCAAGTCAGCTTATACAAAAACAAGCTGTGTTACTTCATAACGGGCTGTTTGCTGTTGTCCTCGGCACTGTTGGCTTTTGCTAAGGTTCACGATAAAAGCCTTGGTGATATCACCCCCTTTAACCGACTTAATGAACAATGGGTCGGGCAGGTACAAGTTTTTCAGGAAACAGAGATGTCTTTGAGCCCAGAACTCGAGGCCATTCTCTACAAATACCAATGCGATTGCGTAGCCTACATCAGCGATGAGCCCGGCTATTCAGAACTCTCCATGCTCAACAAGACAACACGTCAGTCCATCAATATCTTCTACACCGCCACGCAATTAGATCGAGCTAGTCAAGAGATAGAATTATTCCTAAAGAGAGGCCAATTATGATGCCATTTGTAGCTCTGTTTTCCTCGTTAGCGTTATTGATTGGTATATGGAGTATTCCTTCATCTCCGCCCCAAGAAGAGCACCGTTATCAACATAGCGTGGTAGATCTTGTGCTAGATGGAAATGTATTACGAACCGATGGGCTCACCAAAATAAGTGATAACAAAGTTCTGCATCTTATGTCCGTCCAAGATGACAACATGCCCGACCCGATTGTTCTACGATTTAGAGGAGAAGCTGGTCCTTCTCAATCCCTATTCTTTTCAATAGCTGGCACTATCGACTTAGTCTCCGTGCAAAAAATAAACAAGACCATGAATGACAGCTTATTGTCGCCCTACCTACTTATCAACAATGACCCTTTAACATTGAAAGTTGATATATTAAGTTCAAATGATTTATTTGCCATCATTCGAACATGTAATACAGGAAGAACACAACTTTTGGCTAAGCGATAATTTATCTTCGTTTGGCCACCAGCTGAATCCACTTCATTTTAATTAACACCGTTCTGAATATTACACATAAAAAACGGATGGTTATATTTATTACTGCATCAATAAACATCTCTTGTATTTTTAGTATTCAATTAATCGGATGTTTAAAACACTGGATTAAATTTTAAAACCCAACTCTCATTTATCGCTCTCCTGTTGATATTTACATCAAATAAAAACGATGTGAATAATATGTCTCCTCTCGTACTTAACCATTCATTTCACTCGCAATAGACCACGTTAAAAACTATTTGACGTGAATGTATCAATCATCACGCCTCATTTTTCTAAAAACGGTTTGAGCCCTATCAAAGATTTTCTTTTCAGTTACAGCCTCTTTCACCGAAAAAACAAATAAAACAATACAAACCATTGAATTAAAGGGGAAATTTAATTCAACCCTTTTCAGTATCTATCTATTTATCAACATGAAAAAGTGAACTTGTCTTGTTAACTGCACGGCACAAAAAACATTATCAAAATAGAAAAATTACAAATGAGGGAATTGTTAATGATCCGAATAAACAGAAGTCTCTTAGCAACCGCAGTGTTGTCTGTTCTATCTACTGGCGTAAACGCAAAAATTTACCCAGACCAAATAGTCCATGACCAACTTGGTGACGATGTATGTCGCTCTGGCTATCGCCCGTTAGACCGTTTTGAAGCCGAAGAGCAAAAGAGCGCTTTGCTGGCTAGAATGGGCACTTGGCAGATCACAGGCTTAAAAGGAAACTGGGTGATCATGGGCCCGGGATACAATGGCCTTATTAAACAAGACACAACCAACGGCAAAACGTTCTGTTATCCGAACAATGACCAGTCTGAAATTCCAAACTACTCTGCTAAATCGGTTCCAGAAGGCAGCGAGTTGGATGTTCAATATGAGCTGGTCAATAACCGTAATGATTTTGTTCGTCCGTTAAGCTATTTGGCTCATAACCTAGGTTACGCATGGGTTGGCGGCAATAATAGTCAGTACGTGGGTGAAGACATGACGATCAACCGCTCTGGCGACAGCTGGGTGATACAAGGAAACAATGGTGGTTCTTGTAGTGGTTATCGCTGTGGGGAAAAAACTAAAATCACCGTCGACAACTTCGCCTACACCGTTAACGACGACAACTTTTGGCATGGCGATGTTGTCGAATCAGACCGTGAACTAGTGAAGACGGTTTACGCGACGGCAAGAAACAACAGTAATATCGCGCAACAAGTGGTTGTCGACCTGAAAGTGGATGAATCAACAAACTGGTCAAAAACGAACAGCTACGGGTTCTCACAAAGTGTTCAAACAGAGAATACGTTTAAGTGGCCTCTTGTCGGCGAAACTAAGCTCACCGTTAAATTTGAAGCCAACCAAAGCTTCTCTAAATCCAATGGTGGCTCTACTAGCGAACAAGTGACACTTCAAGCGCGCCCAATGGTTCCAGCCAACTCAGAGCTGCCGATTCGAGTCGAGTTGTATCGTTCAAGTATCTCCTACCCGTACCGATTCAACGCCGACATTAGCTACGATGTTGAGTTTAACGGCTTCCTTCGTTGGGGTGGCAACGCATGGCACACACACCCAGACAACCGCCCTTACAAAGCCCACACCTTCACTATGGGTCGCGGTGGTGAAAAATCTGCAGACATTCGCTACCAATGGGATCACCGATACATTCCAGGTGAAACCAAATGGTGGGATTGGGGTTGGGCAATCAAAGAAGCGGGCTTATCTAGCATGCAATACGCAACAGGCGGAAGCTTACGTCCATTCCACTCTTACGTATCGGGTGATTTCTACGCTGACTCTCAATTTGCAGGCACCATTGAGATTGGCCAAGCAACACCGATTGCCAACAATCTACGCAGCAAAAGAAGTACTGATTCCATCAACGAAACGACTGAGCGCATTGGCGACATTGAAGTTACCACCAACTTCAATGCTGATGAGTTGAGTGACTTAGGTTTCGAAGGTGCAGAGATGAACATCAGCGTCGTTGAATAGCTACGCTGTGAATAATTAGGCCGTAAATAACTACGCTGTGAAGAACTAGGTTGTTTAATAAGCGCGGCACAAATCTACAAGCAATAAAACGCAAAAGCCCACGACGTGTCGTGGGCTTTCATATGTTCTATTAAAAAGGTGAACTACACAGGTTCTTCCATCAGAAGCTTAACGCCCAGTCCCACCAGCACCATGCCAGTCACACCTTCCATCCACTTCATAAAGCTCGCATTCTTTAACAAGTTTTTAGCCGAGTTAAGCGCACCAGCCAAACCACATTGCCACACCATCGCAATCATAAAGTGGACCGAAGCCATCAGCATAGATTGTAATAACGGCGAGCCTTCAGGGTTTACGAATTGAGGAAGAAAAGCCAAGTAGAAAACCGCTGTTTTCGGGTTAAGCACATTAGATAAGAAGCCTTCACGCAAAGAACGTTTGGCACTGTAGGCTTGATGAGTTTGCTCGCCAACCTTCAACCCGCCACCATTTTTCATTAAGGCGCGTAAACTGCTTAAACCAAGCCAAATCAGGTAAACCGCACCCACCATTTTAACGGCTTGAAAGAGTTCAGCTGATTGCGCAAGAATCGCAGAGATCCCCACTGCAGAGAAAAAGGCGTGCACATAAAGACCGCTACAGATACCAAAGCTGGTCATCACACCGTCAGATAAGCCAGAACGGCTCGTATTGCGAATTACCAAAGCCGTATCTAACCCCGGCGTTAGCGTTAAAATAGTGATGGCAATCAGAAATGCCTCAAAGTTCAAAATATCCATATCATTGTCATTCTTGTTCAGCGATCTATCATCAATACCGTGTATCTGAACAATTCGCAAGCAACAATTGCCATCAGCTATACAACTCACTGATTTTGTGCACAATGGTACAGTTTAATTTGTTAACAAATAGTAAATTACTGGCATATCACTGCCCTACCTTGTTTAGGCTATATCTTCTACTGGAAGAGCAGCCTCAGAAACAAAGTGAAGTGACCAACTTCAAAGTACTAAACATCGAGATGCCCCTTAAACTGATGCAGCCTTATGGGTCATTTAAAGAAACCAAATTAAGAGTAGTCAAATGAGCGCATTCAAAAAACTAGTCGAACACTCTCAAAAATGTTCACGCTTTCAACACCTAGCCTCTATTTGTGGTTGGGATCAAGCTTCCATGATGCCAGCTGGCGGTAACCAAGCACGTAGCGAAGCGATGGCCGAGCTATCTGTTCATATTCACTGCCTAATGACTCAGCCACAACTTGGCGATTGGATTGCTGACGCTGAAAACGAAGCATTAAACAACGAGCAACAATCGTCACTTCGTGAAATCAAACGCCAATGGCAACAAGCTAACCTACTTCCAGAAAAGCTGGTTGAAGCGAAATCTTTAGCTGGTTCAAAATGTGAACATGCATGGCGTAGCCAACGTGGAGAAAACGACTGGGTTGGTTTTGAAAAGAACTGGCGTGAAGTGGTTGAGCTATCACGTGAAGAAGCACAAATCCGCGCAGATGCCGCTAACTTAACGCCTTATGATGCGATGCTAGATATCTATGAACCGGGCACCAGCTCTGCTTCATTGGATGTGTTATTTGCAGACGTTAAAACATGGCTACCAAGCCTGATTGACGAAGTGATCGAAAAACAATCGAGCGAGCAATTTAACGCGCCATCGGGTATCTACTCGACAGAGAAACAGAAAGCACTTGGCCTAGAAGTGATGAAGCTGCTTCAATTTGATTTCGAACACGGCCGATTAGATGAAAGTGTTCACCCATTCTGTGGCGGCGTACCTTCAGACGTGCGTATCACGACTCGCTACGATGAAGCTGAATTCGTGCAAAGCTTAATGGGCATCGTCCATGAAACAGGACATGCACGTTATGAGCAAGGCTTACCCAAGCACCTAGCAGGCCAACCAGCAGGTGAAGCTCGCTCTATGGGTATCCATGAATCTCAGTCTTTGTTCTTCGAGATGCAAGTTGGCCGCAGCGACCCATTCATCGGACACTTAGCGAACCTAGCAGGACAACAGTTCTCAGGCTCTGAATTTGAGAAAGAGAACTTCCAAAAGATCTACACTCGCGTGAAGAAAGACTTCATCCGTGTTGATGCCGATGAGTTGACCTACCCAGCGCACGTGATTTTACGTTACGAGATTGAGCGTGACCTGATTAACGGCAAAATCAAGCACACTGATGTTCCTGAACTTTGGAATACTAAAATGCAGTCTTACCTTGGTTTAAGCACTCAAGGCAACTTCACTAATGGCTGCATGCAAGACATCCACTGGACTGACGGCGCGTTCGGCTACTTCCCATCTTACACACTAGGTGCGATGTACGCGGCTCAGTTCATGGCTTCAATGAAGAAAACGGTCGATGTGAACTCGGTAATTGAAAGCGGTGACCTATCCCCTATCTTCACTTGGTTAGAGTCGAACATTTGGAGTAAAGGTAGCTTACTAACCACCGATGATTTGGTGAAAGGCGCAACAGGTGAAACCTTGAATGCACAGTACTTTAAAGATCATTTGAGAAGCCGTTACCTTTAATCAGCTAATCAACAAAGGCTGTCTAGAACAACGATAAATTAAAGGCTGAGCAGATTACTGACTCAGCCTTTTTACTCTCAAGACCTCTAACCATTAATCACCTTTCAACATATCTAAGAAGATCTGTCTGGACTCAGGTGTGTTATCCCTGTGGGTTTCGTATTTTATATGTGCGTCTGCATCGGCAGATTGAGACAACTTGATGCTCCAAAGCGCATTCAGTTGGTTTGGAACAATAGAGTATCGAACATCGATAACACGCAGATCATCCATTGGATCTTGTGCCACATAACCATTTGAGAACCAGCGAAAACGCTCAATGTCTTTTGCTTGCTGTGAACTAGGGTCAAGCCACGGGAAATCCTGACTCACATTCAGTTTAGCGATCGAATCACCAGGGTAAATTTTAACGAAGGTGCCGACTCGAACAGCATCTACGTAGTATCGAGATTCTGTTTCGTACACCACTTTCCACACCAAGATATTTGCAAAGCTCGGCTTGGCCTCCAACCGAATAGGTGCATGCTGGCGTTCTTGTACTAATTGCCATCCTATCGCTTCTGCCCTATCCCTTTGAATCATGCCCAACGTTGGATAAATCAAAGCCCACAGAAACGCAATACGAGCTAACCAAGGGGCTCGTTTCCATGCTGCAAACACAAGTAATATCAAGATGGGAAGTGTATAAACAGGGTCGATAATCGAAATGGTATTCCAAGCGTAACGTTCGTTTGTGAGCGGCCAGAACAGTTGAGTGCCATACGTAGTACAAGAATCGAGTAAAGCATGTGTGCCATAACCTAACGCGCAATACAGCCAACTCTGTTTAAACGAGAGACCCCTCCTTTTCGCAATCAAAGGATACAAAACCAGAGCGCAAATCAAGCTGCCAATAGGAATAAATAGGAGTGAATGGGTAAACTGTCGATGGAACTCCAATGCGAGTAAAGGATCACTCTCCGATCGAATAAACGCATCTAAATCTGGCGCCATTCCAGAGAGCAAACCTAGAACCCCAGCGACCACTAAATGTTGTTTTTTACTCGCCGATTGTGACAAAGAAGCGCCTAGCACGCCCTGCGTTAACGGATCCATAAATCACCCACTTTTAGCATTCCCTTGAACTGAACAAGTACATTTAGCTATAGCAGTGAATCCAGTTAAACAACAAGATTTTGTCAACATACTCATAGACATAATCGTATAAATGTAGACTGACAAACAAAAAAGAGCAGCCTGATGACTGCTCCTATTAGGTTCTCATTACTCGTATCTGATCAACGTGATTGTGTCGTCTTACTCAGCAATAGCTCCCAATCGGATAGCTCAACCTGCCCTTTGCGTATATTCACCTTGTGGTAACCTTTTTCGGTTAAGGATTTCACTTCAATAAAAGAATGACCAAACAAAGACTTTTTAACCACTAGGTTCGCCTTAATACCATGCAAATACACGTTTCCATCGTCTAAAGACAAATGGCTTTTCGTGAGCCTTGAGGCAAACATGTAAACCAAAGTCATGAGGGTAATTGAGGTAATGAAAGGAAAAAGCTGAAATTCAGTTTGATAAAAGAAACTGATCATCAGAGATACGATGGTATAGGTTACCGTCATTGATAGAACAACGTTCCATTGTGGCCCATTAGTTTTAAATGAGATTTCCCGTGCCATCATAGATTCCTTAGGGTAAGCGCTTGAGCATATTCGAGATATTTATAAAACGCAATAAGTCTATTATGAACAGTGATGCACTTAAAGGGCTGAATTACACTATTGAAGGGCTCAGATCGCAATTAGACATTTACGTGGTGTTTCACACATAAATATCTAACTTAAGTCATCAGCCGGATAGGTCATGAACTCTCTGAAATTAACGAGCTACCATGCTTGCCGCGATAACAACCAACAGTACTGAGAAGATCTTCTTGATGGTTGGAACGGGTAAATGGTTTGTTGCTTTTGCACCTAAAGGTGCGGTGAACCAAGACGTGCACACAATACCTAGAAGTGCTGGTAAATAAACAAAACCTGCAAAGCCATCAGTTAGAGCAAAGTGGCTACTGCCCGAGGTGATGTAACCGATAGAGCCAAATAACGCGATAATAATGCCACACGCAGACGCACAGCCGATCGCCTTTTTCATATCGACCGAAAAGAACGTGAGCAAAGGAACGAGCAACGCACCGCCACCAATCCCGATCATTGCAGACAAGCCGCCAGTAATGGTCGTCAGAACCGTTAATACACCTTTATTCGGTAGCTTTCTATCTTTAGGCGCGTCGCTTTTACTGCTTAAGAACATCTTAATCGCGATAAGAACCACGCTCACAGCAAACACGATACGAACAACCTTTTCCGGTAATAACGCCGCCATAAAACCACTGACCAAAGCACCAAGGGCAACGCCCAACATGATCCAAGGTGCTAAATCCCAAGGCACGTTACCGTTCTTGTGGTGAGCGAGCGCAGATGAGGTTGAAGTAAATAGAATTGAAGCCAACGAGGTCGCAATCGCAGCGACAACAACTTGGTCGGATGGTAGAACGTCTAAATAAAGTAAAATGCTGCTTAACACTGGAACTATAATCAGCCCTCCACCAATGCCCAAAAGCCCGGCAAGAAAACCAACACCACTGCCTAGTAACGCACAGTAGAAAATCAACAACAGCAATTCACTCATTTCATCCATCTCTTATTCAATTAATTATCTTAAATAACACAATATTAATGTGGTTATATTTCCATTAAGCTAATTAATATAACTGACACCGACTTGAATATTCAAACATATAGATCATGAAGATTCTTCATGATGAATGTGAAGTAATACCATTATTAATCCCACTCCCATCAACGTATAAAAACCTTAAGCAAATAAATTTATACGACACTTTTAGTGAAGACAGCCTCGATTCTTAATCCGGTCACACGCAAAAATAAAGCATTTAAATATTAAAGACCGAGAGAATCAGACAACGAATTGGGATACCAGATCAACATGAATAAAGAATTTAACTTTACGATTAAGAGCATTAGCCTCGACGAAAACTACCAGCCTGCAGACAGCACGCGTATCACAACTAACTTTGCTAACTTGGCTCGCGGCGACAGCCGTCAAGCGAACTTACGTAACGCACTACAGATGATTAACAACAGTTTCAATGCCTTAGCACATTGGGACAACCCAAAGGGCGACCGCTACTCTGTAGAGCTTGAAATCATTTCTGTTGATATGGACATTGAAAGCAACGGCGAAGCCTTCCCTTCAATTGAAGTGCTGAAAACCAACATTCTGGACCACAAAACGAACGAGCGCATTGAAGGTATTATCGGGAATAACTTCTCTTCTTATGTTCGTGATTATGATTTCAGCGTATTACTTTTAGATCATAATAAAGGCCAAGATAAATTCAGTATTCCAGCCGATTTTGGTGATTTACATGGCAAGCTGTTTAAATATTTCGTTAATTCTCAAGCGTACAAAGAGAACTTTAGGAAACCACCTGTTATTTGTTTGAGTGTTTCAGATAATAAAACTTATTACCGTACTGAAAATCAACACCCAGTATTAGGCTTTGAATACCAGCCTAACGAGTCTTCTTTAACTGAACAATATTTCAAGAAGATGGGCTTACAGGTTCGTTATTTCATGCCGCCAAATAGTGTTGCTCCTCTGGCTTTCTATTTCTTTGGTGATCTGCTGAATGATTACTCTAACCTAGAGCTTATCAGCACCATTAGCACTATGGGTACTTTCCAGAAGATCTACCGCCCTGAGATCTACAACGCGAACGCTGTTGCGGGTAACTGCTACCAACCAAACTTGAAAAACTTGGATCACTCACTGACTCAAATCGTGTATGACCGAGAAGAACGAAGCAAGCTAGCTGTTGAACAAGGTAAGTTCGCAGAAGAAAACTTCATTAAGCCATATCAATCGGTACTAGAAAACTGGTCTGCCAACTACGCGCTGTAATCGCTCTACGTTACGCGCATTAGGAAACGTACGATCCACTTTGGGAATCTAAGGACAGGCAGAATTATTATGAAAACACTATTACCGACGTCAACAGCAGGCAGTTTGCCGAAACCGTCTTGGCTAGCACAACCAGAAACACTTTGGTCTCCTTGGAAACTGGAAGGCGACGAGTTAACGGATGGCAAGCAGGACGCACTACGAGTGTCTCTGCATGAACAACAACAAGCAGGCATCGATATCGTGAGTGATGGCGAACAAACCCGCCAACACTTTGTGACCACTTTCATTGAACACCTGAATGGTGTCGATTTCGAGAAGCGTGAAACCGTTAAAATCCGCGACCGCTACGATGCAAGTGTACCGACAGTTGTTGGCCCAGTTTCTCGTCAGAAATCGGTGTTTGTTGAAGATGCGAAATTCTTACGTCAGCAAACCGACCAACCAATCAAATGGGCTTTGCCAGGGCCTATGACCATGATTGATACACTTTACGATGCCCATTACCAAAGCCGTGAAAAACTGGCGTGGGAATTTGCAAAGATCCTCAACGAAGAAGCGAAGGAACTAGAAGCTGCAGGCGTTGATATTATTCAGTTCGATGAACCTGCTTTTAACGTGTTCTTTGATGAAGTGAATGATTGGGGTATCGCTTGTTTAGAAAGAGCCATTGAAGGGCTTAAATGCGAAACCGCAGTACACATTTGCTATGGCTACGGCATCAAAGCAAACACAGATTGGAAAAAGACATTAGGCACGGAATGGCGCCAATATGAAGAAGTCTTCCCTAAGCTGCAGCAATCAAATATCGATATCATCTCATTAGAGTGTCACAACTCTCATGTACCACTTGAACTGCTTGAGCTTGTTCGCGGTAAGAAAGTGATGGTTGGCGCTATTGATGTTGCTACAGACTCTATTGAAACACCGGAAGAAGTGGCTAGCACGCTAAGAGAAACACTTAAGTATGTTGATGCAGACAAGCTCTATCCTTGCACTAACTGCGGCATGGCTCCCCTACCTCGCGACATTGCCTCAGCTAAGCTGAATGCACTCAGCGCTGGTGCAGAGATCGTTCGTAAAGAGCTTTCAGCGTAACGGCTAATCTAAATAGAAAAGCTAAATCTTGAAGCCTAAGTATCGAATGATGCTTAGGCTTCCGTACTCTTCTCAACTGCCATTCTCTATTTGTCTAAGAAGGTAGCCATCTTCTTCAAAGTGATTAGTGCCTTATCCAGCTCATCTCTTGCAATGCCTTCGGCGCCACTTTCTGCCCATACTTCCTGTTTTTTATCTAATAGCGCATACGCTTCCTTACCCTTTTCAGTCATGTTAACCAACTTTGCTTTTTTGTGATTCGGGTTATCAAACCAAGTTAGCAGGCCATCTTTCACCATGATGTCGGTAACACGCTGTGTCGCTTGTCTGCTTTGTCCCATAATACGAGCAATTTGAGAAACGGTGACCAGGTCATCAGACTTTTCGATCGCCCCCATCACCTTCCATCTGGCACTGCTTAGCCCTAACTCTTCAGTTAACTTGTCACCCTCAGCATTCAATAGACCACTGACCTTAAAGATCTCTAGTGCGATCTTTGTGAAAACTTCTCCATTCGTATCCATAACACTCACTTTGACAACATGCTGTCATTAAATTAGACTTAAACCAAATTGACAACATGTTACCAAATTAATAGCGAGAATGATATGAAACCAATAATCCACAAAACAGCGGCATTCACAGCCACACTGTGTGTCGCGACATTCTTTACGAGCACATTGCTTGTAGAACTGTTTGGCACTTTGGAATCAGTGAAGCTAGTCAAGTCGATGATCGTTTTTCCGGGCTTGTTTATTCTTGTCCCAGCCATTGCTATCACTGGTGCAACCGGTGCAGCTATGGCAAAACAACGCAAAGGGAAAATAGTTGAGCGTAAAAGTAAACGCATGCCAATTATCGCGTTCAACGGGATCGTTATTTTGATTCCAGCCGCGTACTTTTTGAATCAGTGGGCAAGTTTAGGAGAGTTCGACTCTGTGTTTTATGGTGTTCAGGTTTTAGAGCTGATAGCTGGCGCGACCAACCTAACACTGATGTCTTTGAATATTATGGACGGCAGAAAGTTTCGTCCTAAGAAAGTAAAGCTAAGCTAAGCTAAGCTCATCGTTTTTAAGCAAGCAGATGAGCTTTATAGTCGGCTGTTTACCACGTTTTATCTAAATCTTGAGCGTATAAGGAGATCGCTCTTTGGTACTCTTTGATCGCATCACTATTGGTTGTAGAAACCAACAACTCAAGCAACAGAGACGTTGCCTCTTTATGGCGACCTAAATTATACAGACACATCGCATAGAAAGGCTGAACTTCAAGGGATTCTGGATACTCTGCCATCGTCTGTTCGAAATAGCTTAAAGCCTCTGCATAAAGGCCTAGGCTTCGATAAGTACTCGCCAAACCGAAAAGCGCATCAAAGCGTTCTGTAAAAGTAAGTTCGCCCAAAAGAGACAGCAAATAATGCTCGATGGCCGGTTGTTCTTTGCCTTGATTGTCGTAAGACCAAGCTATCTGCAAGTGCGCTTTCGCAGCATAATTTTCATCATCGAGCAGTGTCGCCAGCAAGTCTCGTGACTCTTGATACTTGGCTTCTTTACGCAACTCGATGGCTTGTTTGATAATGGTGTCCATAACTCTCCCTGACGCTTGAGCTCTGTGCTATGCGTTCATTTCCTCGAACATCTGTTTGTAAGATTGGGTTTGCAGTGCTGATTGAGTCAGCCCAAATCGACTGGCTAATAACTCCAACTCATCTTTATAAACCGATAACTTAGACTCATCATCCGTCATGATAGCGAACTCTGCAAAATCACCGATACCATTTAGTGAGTCGACCGTAATATGAAATTCGCCCACGAAGTAGATGCTGCGCGTCTTCTGCGCTTTTAGAATCACTTCGTAACCCAAGTTCTCAAGCATACTCTTGGCATTCGACGCATCGGTGATGTTTGTCGCTTCGCATCGGTCAGACTCTGGGCCTTTTACAATCCATAGCTTAATGCCCGACGGTTCCATTGTGCGAATACATAAACTCTTGTTTTGAGCTTGTAAGCTTCTATCTGGGCTATCGAAATACCAATCGCACTCAAGGTTATCTTGGAGCATCACTTCATGGGGAATAATACTCAATGTCCTCAAGAATTCTGATTTAGAATCGAGGCGATACTTAAGCTCTACTTCGTATTTACCCTGGAAATGGTCGTTAGTCATATACTAGCTCGGTGCAAAAAAATGGATACTAGCACACCACCAGAACCTAAAATACAAACTGGCGCACAACACAAGCTAAAGCTGTGGAACTATGTTCGACACGCTAACACACGCTGCCATTCTTCTTGGCTCATAGAGCCTTTAGAAAGGTAAATATTGTGTTTCTGCATAGCACCTTTTGTGTATGAAAGCTTGATGAATGAGCCAATTTCAAACGGAAGAAAGCTACGCTGTAAAGTCACGTCACAAGCAACGCCATTTAAACGTACGTGACCGTTCGTGATTTCAAATGAGCTATCGCGAAGCTTCCACCACAACATTAGAATTTTTATTAGTGGAGGAACACAAACTATCAGCCCTATGGTTAGCAACGATGAACGTTCACCGCCTGATATCCAATAGACAAGGACTAATGCAATAGCAATAAACAGCAGCTCTGAAAATAAGTATTTAACAAAATTTAATTGGATGCGGCTAACCATGGTGCCTTCCTTGTTGTGAATCTAAACGTAGCTCCATTTCAACCAAGCCTTTAACCTCGGAAAGTTTGGTGAAGCCTTTTGATTGATAAAGCTTAATAGCGGGATTCTCACTGAACACACGTAGCACTAACTGAGTCGATGCTTGGTTGTTCGCATGTTCGATCACTAAATCTAAACACTTAGCACCAAAGCCTCTGCCTTGATGTTCAGCTAATATCTGAAAGTCTCTGAGAAACGTGGTGTCACTGGTATAGCTGAATCGGATAACACCAACACGGTTACCACCGACATAGATTTCATAGTTATCCAACTCATCCCAACTTCGTAAAAACTGACTATGACCCCAAGCGATGCCGCGAGCCTGATAGTAACTCACCATATTCGTTTTGGTGATTAGCTCAGCGAATTGAGGATCTGAACCTTTGACCAGCTTTACTTCCATATTGTTTTCCTTAGCTTTAAGTTGCTCCCTAATACTGCATCCAAAAATGCCATAAGTATTGAATCAAAAACGTTAAGAAGATTTAAGAGACATATCTGCGTCTAAAGCCTTTTCCAACCACATTGAACTGATGTATTGGCCATTTTTCTTTGCATATTCATTGAACACACCAACCTCTCGAAAGCCAAAATGCTTATGCAGAGCGATAGATGCCTCATTAGGTAATGCCACACCGGAAAGAACTCGATGAACACCGAAATCAATGATTGATACGAAGAGCTGAGAATACAATTTAGAGCCTATCCCTTTACCTTTTGCATCTTCAGTTAAATAAATGGTGACTTCAGCTGTATCTTCAAATGCCGATGTAGCTCTGTATTGTTGAGAGCATGCGAAACCAAGTAGCGAGTCGTTTTCGGTAGCGACATAAAGTTGATATTTACTATTGCTCGAGAATTGGGAGAACCATTGCTGTCGATTTTCCAACGTAAACTTCTCTTCTTCAAAGCGCGCATTGGTATGTTCAATATAAAAGTTGAAGATATCAGTAACTCCTTCAACGTCAGACAATGTTCCTATTCTAATATCCATGTAATGTCCTTTTTAATTGTGCTTAAACACCCAAACCAACACATAAAGTACACAACACACTTAGATTCATCTTTCGAGGGTGAGCTATGTACATTCCAGCCAACTGTACTCCATTTGACACGCAACTTTCTTGGCAAACTTTAGGCCGTTATGTACTGATACCAAATGTAAGCTCATGTCTATACCTGCCGAGATACCGCCAGATGTAGTGAATTTACCTGATGCCACCCATCGTTTATCACTGATCACTTTTAAACTTGGGAATTGCTGCGCTAAGTCGGAGATGTCTTCCCAATGAGTGGTTACTTTTAACCCCTCAAGTAACCCTGCTTTAGCTAAAAGAAATACACCAGTACAAACAGACACGACTTGTGAGGCCGATTCTGAAACAGAAGATATCCAGTCGAGCACATTTGGCTTGTTCATTTCGTCAGTATGCACACCACCAACGACCATCAACAAATCTATTTTGGGGTGGTTATTTAACGAGTAGTCGGGCAATACCTTAAAACCGCCGCGAGCTATAACCGGTTCTGCAGTTTCGGAGATTAAGAATACATTTAGATCTTCAGCACCTAAGCGCTTTGCTGTACTGAAAACTTCAAACGGGCCAGAGAAGTCGAGAACTTCTGCTTGATTATAAATATAGATTCCGATGTTCATTGCACCTCCATGTACAACTTCATTAATAACTAGAATTAGCCATAAACATCTTGTCCGGCTAATTCATACAACCCATTAAGGATTCTTAACTTTACCCATTTTAGTCAGGGTGTCTTTGCTATTGCCATAAACAAAGATAAACCAACGTAGACTGAAACCCACATAGCAAAATTAAGAGTGGCTAACTTGAAGGGCTAACCATTGATTTTAACGATCGCACCGCGTTTTGGTAACTCACTCGTGGGTTGTTTCCCCAATACGCCAAGGCGTAAACACCTAGTACCTGTGAAGTCCAAAGCAAAGCCGATATCAGACAAGTACTATAAATGTCGGGGAGCATAGCGATTGCCTTGTGATATTTTTCGTCTGGAATTGTCCCTTGCACCTCCAGGACGCTCAAGGTCACGTTAATCGGCGTATAACCTATCCAGAATAAAACCCATGAGCCTGCAGCAACAGGCGATAAAAACAGAAACGGCTTTAACCATCGGTGAGGAAACAAGAAATATAAAAGCATGGACACATACAATACACTAAGAAACAGACTCCAAGAGCGCACGTTAATATTGGCTATCCAATAACTTTCTTCGGCATACATAAACAAAACAACGGTTCCCAAAATACTTGCAAACATAAGTTTGCCGATATTAGTTGTCCTCTTTATCCGAAATAGGACATAACTTAGTATGATCACCAAGACGGCAAACCACACCATAATGTCCCAGTCCATTGAGAAAAAGCGCGGAGCGTAGGTGTTGTAAAGTATGACAACGCCCAGTAAAACTCCGATAGATAAGTACGCAATGACTAACCGTACCATGAACCAACCCAGCTTTTTCATTACTTCATTATTCATCAGCGCAGACCAACTTCAATTGAGAACGGAAAAAGGCAGAGTTCCCTACTTCTGCAAATGCGTATCGAAAGTGCCAAATGTTGGATGTCATGAAAATTGTCCTTTATTCGTCAACGCCAAGATTGTCACCCAGCTTTTCTATAAACCACGTTCCTTGGCATGGGCCGTTGGTTAAATGCCAACGACCATCAAATCGCTCGCTGCTGCCAGTTGCTGAAAAGCGATAGTCCCACTGGCGATGTTTGGCATATAAACGTAAGTCGCCGCTTTCAGTAACCCAACCTTCTAACGGTGTTCCGTTGTAGGTAAGCCTAAGCGTGGCTTTACCCTCACGAATGGTTCCGGTGATGGTTGTTCGCTCACACATATTATTGCCAGTGGTGTTAATACGACGACCTAGCCACTCACCGTCGAAATCAGTAGAAGGCACAAATTGAGGGCTATTAGGAAGTTTAGGGAACGACTCAGAATTACTGGACCCGAACCATTGAAGTTCACGGCCAACGAGGAAGAAGACAACAAAGCCAATTGATACAGCGATGACAAATCCCTTTTTCATAATCTAGTCGCCTTCTTATAAAAATTAGAAGAACCCTAACATAATGAAAAGTAATGAGTTAGCCAAAATAATATCAACTTTGATGTATAACACAGATTGCATCTGGATCTTTGTTCAATTGACTAACGGATTCCGCACCTTAGGTTAAGCGCCCTTCTGCAAAAACGCTTAACTCGCTCTGTAATTCACACCAGTTCGCTTTGTAGTTGGTGTAGATCTGAGCATCAATTTTAACAGGAATATCGACATCGAACGTTGATATCGCCAACTCGATATTTTCAAGAGGTTCACCTTGAACTCTGAAGCCAAGGCTTGAGCCACAGTTAGAGCAGAATGTTCGTGTTGTGCCGTTTGATGCGACAAACTCTTTGAGTCGATCTTTGCCAGAAAGCCAGCTTAAGCCTTGTACGCCAACTAACGTCCCGAAAGCGGCGCCATGAAATTTTCGGCACATTGAACAGTGGCAGTTTGCGGCTTTTTCGCTGAACCCTTCAACAGAAAAACGAACACTGCCACACAAACACGAACCTTTAAAATCTGCACTCATCCTGAGTCTCCTTCCCTTTCATACAGTGTGTTAACCCACTGGCTATTGCGGGCTTCTAACCATTTAACGCATTACGCCAATATTGCACCGTTTTATCAGAGACAGAACCATTTTCATTCGCTGCTGCGACCAAGAAGTCACATAAGTTGGTCGCAACCTCTTCATTGCCTAGCAAGTATAAACTGCGAATGGCTCGTGTTAGTCGAAGCTGGTTATGGTCGTGATTCTTCAACCATACATGGTTCGCAGGGCTAAGTGGCAACAATGAAGATATCTCACTTCCGTCTCGCTGCATTCCCCAAAATTCAAGCATCAGGTCAAGCACTTGTAGATGGGCAGTGCGAAGCGCTTCTGAATTAGCAAAAATCGCCCTATCCTCTTGAGTAACCAACGGCGCATGTCGATTAAACTTAGTCCCTTCATCGATTGGGAAAAACACTTGGATATACTTATGGTCATGCTCCAACCAAAAATGATTATAAGCTAACAATTGTTCAATATTACGACCAAATTTGTCTGGCACTTCACCAGAGATAAAGCGAGCAATCTCACTCATTTTAAAATCCTACTGACTATAAACCACCACTTGTGGCCGAATGCATTATTACGCAGTAAGCCCTGGAAAGCCTAGTCCTTTACGTTGTAAGTACCGATCTGACTTCGAACTCCACATACCACACATTAGGAATCACTTTTGAATACATTCGACTTACTTTTCTAACAAACGACACTGGGACTCTGCGACACATTTTAGCTCTGCTGCGTGTTCAGGGAATCGTTCGTGAAGAAAACACAAGGCATCCGTTGGCGTAGCGTATGAGTTATAGACTTAAGCCAGCAACCCGTGTGTTAATAGCTGAGTACTAAAACCTGAACGACTAAAAAAGATAGGTGATATAGGCACCGAAAGGTTACATCTTTCAAAGAAAAATCCTTCAGAAAGCGTCCTTCGGTGCATACAATTTCAAGCGACTGACATAAGCGACTAGCGTAAGTCGCTAACATAAAAGACTAGCGTAAGCGTCTCAACACAACCTGCTGGTCGAGCTCATTCTGATAGTCCGTGTAATCAAGCCCTTGATCAAATATGTACTCAGTGACAAGAGTACGAATGCAATCAACTAATGTGCTTGCTTGCCAAGGCTTTTCAAAGTAACGGTCGATGCCTGCTGCATTAATCGCATTGATGGTATCAGTATGAGTGGCCTGCCCCGTAAGAAGAATTTTCTTTGTATTCGGAAAGCGACCGTCATGGAACACTTCAGTGAGTAACTCCACACCCGTTTTCCCTGGCATCACATGATCAGACACGATGACGGTAATGTGTTCGCCTTCTGCGTCAAGTTCATCAATGAGATCAAGCACTTCTTGCGCTGATTCACAATCTTCAATATTCAGCCAACTCGCCAGCGGCTCTAAATCTTGTATCACTGCGCTCAGTACTTCTCTCTGGTCATCGACACAGATTAAATTAAGCTTCTCCATGTTCACCCTCTATTGGTAACTTGATTCTAAATACCGTTTTAGAAGCATCACTTTTCACAATGATACTTCCGCCATAACCTGCCACAATCCGCTTAACTACTGATAAACCCAAGCCTAATCCAAACGATAAACCACCTTTTTTAGTGGTGAAGTTGGGCTGAAATACCTTTCTACGAGTCGCCTCGTCTATCTCAGGGCCGTTATTCGCGATCGTAACTAATATTCTTTTCTTACTTAATCTGGTTTGAATCTCTATTGTGGCATCGTCTGAATTCGACATTGCATCACAAGCATTCTTTACAATGTTGACCCAAATCTGAACAAGCTCTGTTTTCGAGCCTTTAAAAGACGGTAAATCCGCAGGGCTCAATCGCACAGACACTCTACGTAACTCACTTTGTAACAACGATAAGGCATGGTTAATGGAGTCGTTAATATCAACCGCTTCTTCGGTGTCAATATCAACTCTGCCAAGTTGTTTAACCGATTTTACGATGCCGACGGTGTGTCTAGATGCCAAACGTAAATCATGTAAATCACAGCCCATCTGCCAAAAACGAATCGCTTCTTCTGGGTTTTTCAGCCAATGCTTTGAAATAACGTCTGTTGCAGATAAAGCGTCAATTGGAATCGCCTTTGCAAGAGAGCGAGCAATGTTTTTGTCTAAACCATATTTTCTTTCAAATTGTCGCCCACGTGCTCGTGCTTCTAACGACGACGTTTTCTGGCCATGCATTAACCCAAAATCGAAAAATTGACTGGCTTCTGGATGCACTTCTTCAAGCAGATCCATGATGACCGTTTCAAGTCGGCCAGATTTACTATTTACTACACCAATAGCGTTGTTAAGCTCATGGGCAATCCCCGCAGCCAATTGCCCCAAGGTCGTCATTTGCTCAGCAGTATGTAACTTCTCTAGCGCTTTTTGTTTCGCAATCGCCTCCTGTGTTGCTCGGCGTTGACGACGCGACAACTCATTGACAATCACAGGTGTGAACTGTGCGGTAAGAGGACCAAATTTACCTTCATCTTCTGCAGGCGTGTCTTTATCGATCCACGCTAATTCAACATCGGTTTTGGCAACAACCGTTGAAGATGCTGTCCAATTACCTGAAAAGAAGCTATGAACGCCTATAAAAGCCCCACTACCCGCGCTAAATACTCGCACTTGCGGTGTATTAGCATCGGAATAAAACCCTTCCAGTTCCCCACTCAACACATAATATAAACGAGTGTTTAACGCTGATTGTTCAATAATGGTGTTACCGGCACAGCACGTCACCCGACGTTCTGTGTGGTTAAAATAGCGATCGATCAGTGCTTCTAACTTTTGTTGATACACGTATCGTTATCCTATGTGACCAATTGAATGTAGCAGCCACACCATAACAAAGCTCAATAGCACACCAACCACACCCAAAATAATACCGATTCTGGCCATTTGATTACTTTGCACATGACCAGTGGCATGAGCCAACGCATTCGGTGGCGTACTGATTGGCAGCGACATACCTAATGAAGCGGCAAAAGTCACAACCAGAATTAACGTTAACTCACCGCCTAGTGGCGTGAGTGAAGCCATAGATGAACCTAATGCCGCCATAATTGGCATTAACAAGTTAGCCGTTGCGGTATGAGACATAAAGTTTGCCATTACCAAGCACAAGAACGCCGCTCCGAACAGCACCACATAGGGTGAGTAAGCATCAAACGGAATACTGTGTACCACCAGCTTTGCTAAGCCAGTTTTATCGAGCGCTAAACCAAGCGCAATACCACCTGATACAAGCCACAATACGTCCCAAGAAATTTTCTTCAGGTCTTCTTTATTGATGATCCCAGTAAGAGAGAACACAGCCACAGGAATCAGAGCGACGGTATAAGAGTTCATGCCATGGCTTGAACCCATTAACCAAAGAATGATGGTCAGCGTAAAAGTGACGTACACCGCAATGGCTTTGGGTGTTTTAAGGAATTTACCTTTAATACTCAGTTCGATTTTCTTTTGGTCAGCTTTGTACATAAAGCCGATTAAAAACCACGCTAACGCCATCATAATAACGACAAACGGCACACCAAATGCCATCCATTCGCCGAACGTAATTAGGTTATCGCCAACTAAATATTTAAGTGCGATAGCGTTCGGAGGGGTTCCGATCGGGGTACCAATGCCACCGATGTTAGCGGCAACAGGGATACAAAGCGCAAACGCTACACGACCGGGGTCTTTCGGACCAAACACAGCCAGTACCGGCGTTAAAATAGATAGCATCATTGCCGTTGTTGCCGTGTTAGACATAAACATCGAAAAGATACCAGTGATCAACATTAAGCCAAGCATCACAAACTTTGGGTCTTGTCCAAATGGCTTCAACAACACACGAGCTAAGTTTACGTCTAATCGATATTTAGTGGCCGCCATCGCTAAGAAGAAACCACCTAAAAACAGCATGATGATTGGGCTAGCGAATGTCGCCATAATATCGCTGTATTTTAACAACTCACCAAAATGCTCCTCCCCATGCTCAAACCTTAAAAAGATCAGCCCTTTATCCGACAACATCAATAATTGCAGAACGATAATAACAACAGACGTCGCGTAAATAGGGATGGGCTCGAACACCCAGCACAATGCCGCTAATAAAAAGATCGCGATAACGCGTTGTTGAATAATCGTAAGGCCTTCAAATGGAAACGCTGATAGCGGCATTACAAGGATAATGAAAGGAATTAAAATAGGGATAATGTATTTAATATAGGGGCGCATAGCACAAAAACTCTTCCTGAGATAACAACTACTTAGAAATTAGATTTAAAGTTCTAATTTGGATCCGACAACGAATTATCGAACTCTTGTCACTATCTCACTCTCGGCTAGATCAATGATTGCGTGATCACGATATCCCCTTTTTCGATTCTGTGCGCTACCTCTACGTTTGTATGTCATTTATTGTTGCAATTAAATTCAGGAGAGTGGTTTCTACGTTTCTAGTCATACTCAATTCCGGTTATTCTAGGTACCGTCAGAACAGTTCAGTCACTTAAAGTCCCGTCCATAAATTAAAGCCATGCCCATAAATTGAGGACCACTTCTGATAAAAGCGCTGAACAACCTTTTAAAGGATGAAGTAATGGATGCTGGCACTGCTATAAAGTGCCTTTTCCAGTAATTGGTCGCTTGTCATGTTTCTTCCGTGAAACTAAGACCGTATAGATTTGGTTGTTATATGGCTAACATCTTTGAGAGGCATATCGAACAGTCTACACCGACATATTTGCCATACGCACTGGATTCTGAGTAAGCGTGGCGACAATAAAAGTTCACCGCTTTTGAGTTAACTCTACGTGTCGATAAAATAGCTTTTCGATACCCTTTTTCAATCGCAAAACATTCGAGCTGTTTCAATAAATATGAGCCAGCACCAGCTTTGTTAGAGTACATTCGCTTAAGTTCACAAACTTCACTTTCGTGATATCTAAACACCCCACATGCCACAGCAGTATCATTCAGATACACCACGATGCATCCATCTTTTGATGGGTCAAAAGCGTCAGACGCAAATGAGCTTTCACCTGTGTCATTAGTAATCTGGCGCAGTGACAAATTCAGCTCAGCGATTAATGACTGAAAATCTCTATGATTTGGTTTTACTTTTTTATATTCGAATTCCATACCTGCCACATAATGCCAACTCAATCAGCATGATCAAAAATACAATATTGCAGAGCGTCCCAAAAATAGGAAATATTGTCGTCTCTACAATCACACACGAAAGTGGACGTTACAAAGGTAAGCGCGTAATCCAAGGAGGTAGAAAGTAAGCACGAACCGTTTTATACATGGCGATGATAGCAGCCATTCACTGTAACCCCATATTCATAGCGACTTATGCTCAACTTTTAGCAGCTACAAAACCTAAAGAAGTCGTAATAACCGCATGTGTACGAAGGTGGTTGTAAGCCCTAACTATATGCTCAGATATGGCGCCATGTGGGATGAAAACACAGCCAAAAACTAATCATTGACGCCATAGTCGTTTGTTATGTATTTAGTGTGCAGTTGTTATTCAAGTTCCAAACTCGTCGTAAAAGTCATTAAAGCCTTTACTAGTCAGCGTATGAAGCAAGTCATTCATATGCAGGTCCGTTAATGGGATACTAGACTTCCCTTGCTGCGTTCTTTCTTCTAATCTTTTGTATAACGCATCGTCAACAGCTCTCCAGTACTCACAGTTGTCTTGGTCACGGTCACGAACAATGCAGAAAAATTTACCATCTGGTTCCCCTTGTTGCGGATAGTGATGTATTGATTCACTTAGCCAATACAGTTTTGAATCCAATGTAACAACCCAAGTTTCTTGATTCTTTCCATAGAACATTTCTTCAGAGAACTTTAATGCTGACTTTCCGTACTTCAGGTCTTGCACACCATTAAATATGTTAGCAAGGTGCTTTTTAGGTTTACTGTGTCGGTCTAAAAAATTTTCCTTTATAGCTTGAATTTTTTCATTGAGGTTTTCGCTATAAGTATCTTTGTGTGTACAAAAACAGTACTTAGCTATTTCCGCTTCTACAGCGCTCAACATATCAACATCTTTGCATACAACATCCATATACAGATTAAATTTTTCAAGACTAGAACAATTACTGTGTCTACTGTTAATAATATGAATTTGAATTAGTGAGTAAAATGAAATTGAGTGTAAATACTGTTCGCCAATTGGCAACTCATGAAACTCTAGCTTTCGGGTTGGCTCTACCTCAACTTCTGAGTTTCGAGTTGCAGTTGGGTGATCAATCATTTGAGGACAGAAAATTGAAAGAAACACTTCAAATAGCTCATGGCATTGCTTTCTAAATTTTGGATGAACTTCAGTTAACGCAAGACCAGGAACTAAGCTGACACTTTCGGGCGGACACTGATTCAAAAAATTAACCAGCTTCATTAACCCTAGCTCAACAGGGTCTCCTCCTTTAAGAATTACATCTTCCATACGGATAAGTATATTTAAATCTAAAAATAATGTAGTTTCCGTATTTCTATTTTTATTCTCGATTACTCTACTGACTGTCAAGCCAGGTGAACTATCTGTTTCCCTGCAAGGTTTGATAAACCTCAGCTTTAATCCTGTCATGTAACTAGCCCTAACGATAAAAATTAGTTTACTAACCAATTATATTGGAATGAGCAATGAGATTTTCAAGACTCAACTATGATATTTAGTTAGAAGATAAAGGTTAGTTGTCACCATGTAGCCGCGTTAAGCTGACTAAAGTTGTGGGTTATACTGTGAAGCAAATAGGAACATAACCCATCGTTTTAGTTGTGTTTAAATGCCTTTCCGCTTTGTTATCTCTATTGTGTAGTAACCACACCTACAATATTAACCATTGAATTAATGACAAAAGAATACTCTCTATTTTCTTCTAACTCTCTAATAATTTCTTTGTATATTATTTTTTTTAGTGTGGGGTTTTTCTCATTTTCGTAACTATCCATAAGTAAACGAATTGCTTCCATTCGTTCAAGCCTCTGCTCGATTAAATCAACTCTGTTGAGTTCCAGTAACTTCTCCGTCAATTTTCCTCTAGCTTGTCCTGGCTTACCAAAAACGTATGGACCTGTGGCGAAAAGAAAATTATTAGGTTGATCTATATATGGATTCAATACTGGCAAATTAGGATCATATTCATCACTCTTATTCATATTACATACAGGGCAAGCTAGACCTAAGTTATTCCAATCAAAAGTAAGTTCAGGATACATATCTTTAGCTTTAGGCTTCACATGTTCAATATGCTCATAAGAAACATGGCTAACTTTGCTTTCACAGTACATGCATTTCGATTTAACTTCTTCTTTCAGTGACGCTTTAACTTGAGAGTTATTATAGCGATTTGATACGGCCGAAGGTACCTTCTCATTTCGCTTAATATAACCAAGTAACTCATTTCTCCAATTGATAGAGTTATCTAATAATATCTGTGGCTCAGCGCCTTTATTAAGCTTTATCATTGATGTTCTCCACAACAAGAGATACTGCTTTTGGCATAAACTCTTGAAGTCCTTGCTCTTCAAGCTCTTGCCTCATCCTTTCAAATAAAGTTTCATCGATACCTTGATCTGAATATTTTTGAACGATAGATCTTAGGTCATCTTCTACCCATACAGGTACAGTTACAGGAACTCCAAGGACTTCTCTTAAAACTTTGGTCGCGTTACCACTTTTATCGACCATGTCGAGCTTTCTTGAAAATACACGCTTATTTTCATTGTAAGTTAATGCGTATACTTTCGACTTTTTAGAAGAACCAATTATAAAAGGGCTATGAGTGGCAATAATGAATTGAGCATTTGGAAAAGCTTCAGTTAAATTTGGTATTAATTCTCGTTGCATCGAAGGGTGCAAATGGTTCTCAGGTTCATCAATAGTGATGACATAACGATCTTTATCATGAGAGAACATATAAATTTGCCACGCAATGCCTATAATCGAAGCTACACCACCAGAAGCAGCATCAATAGAGAAGTTTCCAGAGTCAGTTATAAGCACTACTTCAGGTATCCTAATTTCTAAGTGCTTAAACCCTAAGCTAACAGGAAGCATCACTTTTAAAATCGTTTGAAAACCTTCAAATAACGCTGCATATTCCTTATTTTCGACGACATGAGCATTTCCATAACCAAATGTGGCCAACCCAATTAAAGATTCCTTGAGTAGAAAATTAGGACTTATATTTTTTAAATATTCATCAGTATTAGTGAACTTATCAACTACATTGGCATTATATTCGTTAAAATAGTCTTCTTTATTTTTAGGTTTAGTTGGAATTGACTGCACCTCTTTATAGCTAAAAACAGGGCGGTGAGAAGGTATGTGCATACCATCTATAGGTGTTAATTCTGAATAGTTAAGATCATAACTAGAGCCAGCTTCTTTGGGTATTCTAACTTGTGAAACATTTAGATTAGAGTATTGCACCTTCCCAATATTCACCCATGAATCTTCATATATTTTATCTGAAAAAAAAGAGCTCCACTTTCCTGTTAAATATTTAAGTATTCCTGATGACTTATCTCTCTCTGGTGTTGACAATAAACGAGTATTCCAACCAAAGCTTTTACTAATAACTCCTAGTATTGTTGTTTTTCCAGCACCATTCGAACCAGTTAAAATTGTTACACTCTCATCAAGTTCGATGTCAATGCTTTCAAACTGTCGCCAATGATTCACTTCTACTTTTTTAAACACCATACTTAATTTCCATATAGAGATAACAGCTATTAGACAAAAACTCTGTATTTAAATGCAGAATTTTTCTATCTAGCTTCTTATGTTGCCTATCTTAAACGACTTACTTTATTCATAACAATGACTTATCGTTCTTAGTTTGTGATTGAACGAAAAAATATAGAATTTTTCTATCTAACAGGACTAAATGTAGAAAAGATGAGATCTGTACTTAGTAACATTGTTAAAACAAGTTTACTATTGATAATAAAGACAATATTGCCACTTCCAAAAACTACTTATTTACTCATTTATAATTAAGATAAAAACGGAGAAATATCGAAGTTAACTTAGAGAAAAGTATTCTCTAGATTCAAACAAAACGGATTTTAATAACTCCCGACCCTTCATACGTTTACGATAAATAATAAAATGGGATTTTATAAAAACAATTTGATCAATAAGAATTTTTGTAAACTTTGAATTACATACTCTAAAATTTAATCTCTAATAAAAACTTGTCATAAGCCGAAATGCTCTTCCAATCTTGATTCGCAACACATGGCATTAGTGTGTTGCATATAGACTTCCTATAAAGCCGTTGGGAAGAAGGAGTTTATATTAAAATCAGGAACGAAAAATGAACCAACAACGTCAACTAAGCTGGAAAGTAGCAGCTATTCTAGGTACATCTTTTGGCTTCAATGCACACGCTGCAGAAATGGTCAGAGTCGATAACGATACACTGCTACAACAAAGCCTCGTCGCGCAGTCGAAGAGTGTTGCCCCACTAGAATTAGGTTTTTCTGAAGTAAAACGGGTGGTATTACCCAATGGGAAAACGAAAGTCCGCTACCAACAAACTCACCTAGGTTTACCCGTCTTTGATACCTCCGTTGTCGCCACCCTTTCCAAGAACCAACCCACTCAGGTATTCGGTTCAATGGCACAAGGGATCAGTGGTGACCTATCCAGCATCGCGCCAAAGCTAAATCAGGAACAAGCGATTGAAGCCGCTATTTCCTCTCACCGCACGTTTACTGTCGGCAAAAAGTCGATTGAAAACAAAAATGCAAAACTCATGGTGAAACTGGACGAGAACCAAACCGCGCAAATGGTGTATCTGGTCGACTTCTTTATCGCTTCTTCTTATCCAGAGCGCCCTTTTTACTTTATTGATGCCATGACTGGCGAGGTAATCCAAAAATGGAATGGATTAAACCACGCTAAATCGTCTGGTACTGGCCCCGGTGGTAACCTCAAAACCACTCGATATGAATATGGCAGTGACTTCCCTAGCTTTCCCATCGACAAATCAGGCACGACGTGTAAGTTAGAAAATGATTCGGTTAAAACGGTCAACTTGAATCACGGAACGTCCGGCAGTGCCGCCTACAGCTACAACTGTGCCGACGGAACCAACTACACCGATCATAAGTACATTAACGGTGCTTACTCGCCTCTTAACGATGCGCACTACTTCGGTAATGTCGTGTTTGATATGTACAAAGAGTGGATGAACACTTCACCATTAACCTTTCAGCTGACGATGCGTGTTCACTACAGCTCAAATTACGAGAATGCATTTTGGAATGGTTCATCAATGACCTTTGGCGATGGTGGCAGCACCTTCTATCCATTGGTCGATATTAACGTGAGTGCTCACGAAGTCAGTCACGGGTTCACAGAGCAGAACTCGGGGCTTGTATACCGAAACATGTCGGGCGGCATAAACGAAGCCTTCTCCGATATTGCAGGTGAAGCGGCTGAATATTACTTGCGTGGAAATGTGGATTGGATTGTGGGTAGCGACATTTTCAAATCGGAAGGTGGCTTGCGCTACTTTGATCAACCATCAAAAGATGGCCGCTCGATTGATCATGCCTCTGAATACTACGATGGTTTGAACGTTCACTTGTCTAGCGGTGTTTATAACCGCGCCTTTTACCTTTTAGCGAACAAATCGGGTTGGAATGTACGTAAGGGCTTTGAAATATTCACAGTCGCAAACCAACTGTATTGGACGGCAAACAGTACCTTTGATGCCGGTGCGTGTGGCGTTGCGAAAGCTGCAGCAGACATGGGTTATATGGTTGCCGATGTTGAAAATGCCTTTAACACCGTAGGCGTGAATGCGAGCTGTGGTATCACACCGCCAACTGGCAATGTATTAACGAAAGGCACACCGATTGCGAACCTAAGCGGAAACCAATCATCAGAGAGCTTCTACACCTTCACTGTGGATTCTGCATCAAGCGTGACGGTTTCAATATCTGGAGGCTCAGGTGATGCCGACCTTTACGTGAAATCGGGAAGCAAGCCAACCACATCGAGTTACGACTGTCGCCCTTATCGCGCTGGCAACAATGAGCAGTGCAGTGTGAGCGCGCAACCGGGCGTGACTTATCATGTATTACTGCGCGGATACTCGAACTATTCTGGCCTAACGTTGCGTTTAGATTGAGTTAAAACTTAGCGCTTAAGGTAGCAACCAATAACAAAGCCTACTCACATGAGTAGGCTTGATTGCTTATTAAAAGGCTGGATTGTTCTAGAGACTTAGACGACCTATTACAAAGCCACATTGATCACGCAGACAGTTTTAAGATCTCACTGGTAAACAACTCTCTTAGCCATCGGTTTACGATGTCGTCATTGCGGTTGCTGTGCCAATACACACTCAATGATGGCTTGTTGTATTCGAATGGCAGTTCAAACATCTTTATTTTTTCTTCATCGAAATACGCTTTCGCCACACTTTTGGGGAAGGTTGCAATCCAATCACTGTTGTAGATGGTCTCTGAGAAATCAGCGATCGAATTCAGCTTTCTTGCTACTTTTCGCTCTGAAAAAATTGGGCTGTGAAACTCGGAGAGCTGGTTAACTCGGTAGTTATCATGTGTGAGCGTTACATGCTTTTCTGAAAGGTATTGCTCTAAGCTGACTTGCTGGTCAATGTTCGAGTGGTTTTGGCTACACACAATACACAACTCGTCGCTCCATACCTCTTGGCTTAATAAGGTTGGATGGGCGCTGGTTAAGTCGACAACAAGGTCGATCTTTTTCTCTCGTATGTCGGTCGCCATGTCTTCTTTGATGTTCACGATTTCTATCACGCAGTCTGGCGCTTCTTTCTGAATCCTATCCAGAACTTGCGGCAGCGTCACACTGCTTGAAATACTCATCGCGGCAATTCTAAATGTGTAACTGCACTCTTTGGGTTTAAAGTCGTGCGTTTCAGGTAACGAATGAGATACCAGTTTGTGTGCTTGCTTGAAGATTGGGTACAAGTCGTTAGCAACAGGTGTCGGTTCAAGCGTGTACGATTTTCTAACGAAGAGCAGATCACGATACTCGTCTCGAAGCTGCTTCAAGTGAGCACTGAGGCTGGGTTGTGAGATGTTGAGCCGCTCTGCTGCGTACGTTAAGTTTCCTTCTTCATATATCGCAATAAAGTAATAGATGAGGTTCAGATTAAATCGTTTCATTCGAGCCCTTTAGGCAGTCATTTATATGAATAAACGGAGAATTAATATCGTTTAACTTGTCCTCTATTATCCTGTTCAATTTCCATCATTCAGTTATGGTCATGACAGTTCATTGTAAAAACACCAAGTGTAAATAACACGAACTAGTACGATAGGATCGAACGAAATAGCAAGAGAAACAAACCAAGCGAATAAGCAAGATGTTGGTTTATATAGAGATATAGGATTTTCTGATATCAAGTATAGGCGTGACGTTATATTAGAACGCAGATGACTTTGACATAATTATCCGTTCCTAAACAGACACGTGTAGAAATAGATAATGATTAACCGATTTGCAAAACCGATAATAATCTCAATGAGCCTTGTGACCTTATTTGGTTGTGTGGGCAGCAATGCCGTAACCGGAAAACTAATGGAATTTAACGTGAAAGCCGTTGATAACCGTTACGCTCGTGGTGGCCTAAACATGTTACTTGCCCCTGCTTACGGTATTACCGTTGCCGCCGATTACATCGTATTTAACTCACTGGAATTTTGGACGGGTAAGAACCCAATCAACAAGAAGCCTCACATCTTTGACACCAAAGTAGATACCTACATTGATGTTAATGACCAACTGGATGACAGCCTAACTGAAGCGCCTATCGACCCGCTGGCAAAGCATGTGATTGACCACAGTGAAATGAGAGTGATCAACGAAGACCAAATCGCAATTGAGCTGACTTACAACGACGGTTCTCACGCGACATTAACGGGCGAGCGCTTTGGCGATGAAGTTCACTACTCTATTGATAACCAAGTTATCGCAAAAACAAGCTTAGAAGAGATGCAAATGTACATGGCATCCGCAGAGCAATCACAGGGCTAACAGCGCTGATATAACGCCGCTCGTAATGAAATAATAGATACACCAACAACAGTCAGTATTTATAAGCATTGCCGTTCGCTTATAAACATAAAAGGGTTAGCCAAGCGCTAGCCCTTTCTCTTATCTGCCCTACGCCAGCCAACAGATACCCTTATACCTAAGCGCTCTTTTGCACCTATAAACCAAAACTATATAGTTAATAATTTTGTTAATTAACTGCTGATTGGTTTATAAATTTGGATATATCAAGTCGTCACACACTTGATATTTTATAAATTATTTAAATTGAGATCCTGTGCTGCACAACGAAATAAAAATCAGCTGTCTAACTTTTAAACACATTCACCTTGCTGATAGGTTAATCCTTATAGGGCAAATGCTCTATTAATGATAAAAATTAAAATAAGGATTATTTATGAGACCATCTTTCTCTATCAGTATGGTGCTTGCAACAACAGTGGTTGGCTTCCAGTCCTATGCAAACAATATCGACACGACAGACGCACGCTCTCTTTCAGAGAACGCCTCAGCACAAAAGCAAACTTTGGCGTTGCAAATCAGTGCCCGTTACTCGGATCTTGAGCTTTCTCTAAAAGGTCAGATAACAGAAAAGCAGCTGTCTACACCGATAGACAAGCTTAACTCAGACAAGCCCTACTCTACGTTTTCAAGCAAAATGCAGAAAGCCGATCTTAGTTACCGCAAGATGAAAGGGATCAACGACTTCAGTGACTCTGTGTTAGAAATTCGCATGGCCGATGAAGCGATGATTGAAGCTTGGAAGAATGGTGAAAGCCCACTGTTTGCTTACGAACCATCAGGCGATGATTCAAACTGGCAATACATCGAAGCCTATGATGTGTATGGACAAGTTCATGAGTTAGATGTGTACCAAATGCCCGACGTTCCTGTGTTTGTTATTGATAGTAACGGTTCAGAAGAACTCAAAGCAGGCTTAATGGCGATGCAGGCCGAGATGAACAAGCTGGGTACTGCAACACAAATCAATTCCGATTCCAAAACCACCAGCGAAAGTGAAGCTAGTAAAAACAGTAAGGTTCAGAAGCAAACGTTTATGGGTAAAGCTCAGCGTTCGATGGCAATGTCTGAACCTGAGCCATTGAACACCACACAGTTAACGAAAATCCGTTTGGCTGTCGACCAAGAACCGTGGATCTCTGGCAAAGCTGAAATCTATGCCATTGTGACCGGGGTCGACTCAAGTCGTTTAGAGCCACAAATTGATCTGGTTGAGATGCCTTATCTGGATTACGACAAACAGACGTACTATCCAAATCAAACCGTGATCTTCTGGCCTCGTTACCGTTGGGGTGCTGCCGATATGATTTTGATGGAGCACGATGACGGCACCGATTACAAAGCGTTAGCCAAGCTGCTGGTTGAAGCCGCAGAAGAGATATTGAAGATGATTCCTGACCCAGAAGTTCAAGGCTATGCGATCATTGCTCAGATCACCGGTAAGATCATTGATGTGATTCCTGAAGGCGTACTAGTGAATGACGATGACTTCGTAGACGTGTACTACACCTTAATGCAAAACACCCCTTACGTTGATCGCCCGGGCGCAGGCGGAAATGCCGTTGCTTCGTTCGCCCCTGTCACGATTTCACCGACAGAGTAAATCGTTCTTTATTGGTTAGGGCTTAGTCATACAAGCCCTAACTCTTCATTATCGAAGATGCGTAAAACATAAGAGACGAACTGAGAAGCTAATTACAGGGAGTAATCAAACACAATGATGTCTTCCAAAAGCGGACGAAACACTTCTTTCAGCGCATCATGCTCTGGGTGTGGAAGGTAGTTCTGGCGGCCTTTTTCATCAGCAAACGTCATTAACACCGAATGGGTATAACCTTGGTTTTTGTTTTCAGGGCTGTCATTTAGCCCCCATTCGACTGAAGTCACTCCTGCAACCTTGCTTGGCATGGCTTCAAACAGTCCCTTCAGCTTCTCTATTTCAGAAACTTCTGCATCTTGTTTAAACTTAATCAGCAAAATATGACGAATCATTCCCGTTTCTTTTCGATTCATTCCTAGTCCTTGTCGAGTCTTCGTTTGCTTGTGTGTCATTCGAGCGCACACCCAGTCGCGAGTTAACGCTAATAGAAGACAAAATGCCACAGGTTACAGAGACTGCCAAGGCTAGATGACTGAGTTTTATAAAAGACTCTAAAACGAAAAACGCTGCACCCGAAGGCACAGCATTTTCCATGGACATGGTAAGCACAGATTAAGCGTTAGTCACGGCGACCCGTTAATTGAATCGCTTGGTCTTGATCAACGGTCTTTTGGAATTTTATTCCGCCATTGCTCCCGTCATTTCTTCCTTCAAGAGTAAGATCAGACTCAACACGCTCTACATTTACCTGATTGCCTTGGCTCATTGTCATATCAATGGTGCCTGTATAGGTTCCATCAGCCGCAAAAGCAGTATTCATTGAAATAGCCATCAAGCCTAGTGCGATTAACTTGTTCATACATCACCCCTCGTTATTTTTAATATTATGTTCGTTTGTTACTGTGTTTCTTTGTTGAGGTAACTTTAACAACCGGATGCAGGCCATTCGAGGAAAAGCAAGATTTACAAAATGGAAACTTGCTCGATAAATCAACGAAATAGTTCACATCTTGACGTTGTGCTGTCTTAAAACTTAGAACTCATGACTATGATATTAGAGTCAGATGCTTTTACGTTTCTCTGTTGTCGCGCTTTATACTTTAACGCTTCATTCGCAACAAAGAATCGCATCGTAATCACCTAACCAATTCGGAGTGCTTGTGGACATCAATCTCGATATTCAGAATATCTTGGTCATCAAACGTATGTATGAACTTCGCAATGTTGGTTTGGTTGCTGAGTCGCTAGGAAAAACCTCTGGGGCGATCAGCAAGAACCTGTCGAAACTAAAATTGCAGCTTGATGACCCCTTGTTTATTCAAACCAAACACGGGTTTGAGCCAACGACTTTTGTCGAAACCAATATCGAAAACTTTGAGCAGATACTCACGAGTGTCGAAGCCATCAAACACCAAGTGTTCACTCCTGAGACTTATCAGGGCGACATTAAAATTTACGCCAATACCCTGTTTTGGGAACGCTACGGATCTAAGCTCTACTTCGCACTCAGCCAAGAAGCACCACATGCTCACTATTCATTTGTGAGATGGGGAACCAATGTTAAAAACAGGCTCATCGACGGTGAAGATGCTGTCGCGGTTCACTACTTTGATGAAGGTTTGCCGCAATCTATTTCACAGAAGGAAATAGGAAAAGGCAAAGCGGTGTTCTTCGTTCGAAATGACCACGAAGCCCAGACCTTTGAGTCATTGGTTAACTACCCAATCATTCTGTTCAAGACTCCTGGGTGGAATGACAATAAATACCCCATTATCGACAGGCTCAGAAACGTCGGTTTCAACGTCACGCCAAAAGTTGAAGTCGACCACCCTGCCATGATCCACGATGTGGTGTTGAAGTCTGACTATTTTGGTATCACCTTAGATGGCAGTGTGCCAGAAGGCTGTCGAAGCATTGATTTACCCGAGAAGCTGACTATCGGTGTCAGCTATGTGATGAGCTGTCGTCGTTCACAAAAAGACGCACCTGTGAACCAATGGCTTTTAAAGATCCTCAAATCCGTATTGCAAAACAAATAGCCACGAACCAATAAGGGCCTACTTCATCAGTAGGCCCTTTGTTTATTCACTATTTGGTTCTTGATATCAACCGACAGCTATCGAGTTACTTAATCTTGAGTCGTGTCTTTGTAGATAGTCCCGTTTTTCATGATCATGTCGAAGTTGTCTGTTGGATTCGTTAATACCGACAAGTCTTCCAACGGATTGCCATCGACCAAAATCAAATCCGCCAGCGCGCCCTCTTTTACGACACCAAGCTTCCCTTCATATGGGTTTCTAGGGCCAGACATTTCAAGCAGCGCAGCGTTACCAGAAGTCGCTTGGCGAAGGATCTCGTAGTTTGAGAACCACTTAGTGCGATTGGTAAACTCTTCGTTTTGACGCGCCATTAACGAATGGTCGGCAATCACATCCGTACCGAAGGCTATCTTCTTGTATCCCTTCTTCTTGATAAGCGAGAACGTGTTATCTAAGC
This sequence comes from Vibrio sp. Isolate33, assembly GCF_022397895.1. Classification (NCBI taxonomy): domain Bacteria; kingdom Pseudomonadati; phylum Pseudomonadota; class Gammaproteobacteria; order Vibrionales; family Vibrionaceae; genus Vibrio; species Vibrio sp. Isolate33. Next base: position 31,556 of record NZ_JAKEUP010000022.1, on the reverse strand, counting down.
CATCAAACGCTTGTGCGAATTTGGCTTTCTGGCTTTCGTTCACGCCTGCGGGTGTGTTGATGTACACCAAGGTTTGAACGCTCAACCACGCGTCTTTCTCAATCAATAAGTCGAGGTTTTCTTCGCTGATGAAGTTAGCGTGCTCAATCGATTTCACACCGTTATCCAGCGCCATACGAATCCCATGATTGTTGTACACGTGCGCCGCGACATAAGTGTTCCAGTTGTCTGCCGCTCTTACTGCCACATCCACCTCTTCTGGCAAGAACTGAGTCACATCAAGAGGATCGGTTGGTGAAGCTGCGCCGCCTCCAACTAAGATTTTGACCTGACTTGCACCTTTACGAAGCTGTTCACGAGCGCCTGTTAATACTTGAGACTGGCCATCAACAATCTCGGTGTGACCACCACGAACAAATGGATCAGGATCATTGGTGTGCAGCTTAGACAAGCTATTAGGCATACGATAATCTGCGTGACCACCAGTTTGCGTTAGAACGCCACCAGACGGGTAAATTCTTGGGCCCTTGACCATGTCAGAATCAATCGCCTTCTTTAGAGAGAAGGTGTTGCCGCCCATGTCACGAGCCGTAGTGAAACCACGCATCAACATAGCTTCAGATTCTTCAACCTGACCAATGGCAAAACGGTACTCGTCTGCCACCATCATTTCGCCGAAACCCAACTGGAGCGATAGATGCACGTGAGCATCAATAAAGCCAGGTGTCAGAGTTTTTCCCTCACCTTGAATCACTGACGTTACACCTTGTTGATCAAGGTTCTCACCAATCGATTTAATGGTGTTGCCTTCAACCAAAACATCCATGTTGGATGTTAGGCCGTTGGTGGTGCCGTCGAATATTTTCACGTCTTTGATCAGCACGCTTTCTGCTGCAAGTGAAGAGAAAGAAAGCGCCGACAAGATTAAAGAAGAGATCACTGTTTTTTTGTAAAGCATAACGATAAACCTAAGTAAATTTGATTGGATTAGTTTCAATTGAATAAAATGAATCAGTTTAGAAATGCGACGTTGGTCGCCGTCATGTGGTAAATGCTTTCCACACTGTTCGTTCCATCGTAGTAATTGCCTTGGTCGATGTTTAACTCGCTCTGCAATGTCCCTTCAATGAACAATGGCGTCTCTAAAGAAGGCATCACGATCCCCTGTGGGTAGTTGACCAGTATGATCTGATTCGCAGGTGGCGCAGGTGTATGGATGCATTGACCAGCGATAGGCACAAGAAAGAACTTAGTGACAGAAAGCCCTTCAAAATCAATCGGTACCATGTAACCGCCGAGCTTCCAGTTCTTGTCCAACACTTTAGGGTTCGGGGTATAAAAACGTTCTTCGTTGAGCGCTATCATCTGGTTTCGCAAGTCGTAGAGGTTCTTCGCATCGAGCCCTTCATCAAGTAAGACATCTTCGATTTTGCTCACTTGGCTGGTGATGTAGTCGCTGTATTGAGGATCGGTATCTAAGTCACGTGTTTTTATCGCATCTTGGAAACTCGCGTACTCTCTTAACAAGGAGATGTTCTCGTAGGAGAGGTCTTCAAAAGGGTTCTGAATTTCTTTGGTTGGCTTGATAAGCGCATTCCAGTTAAGGTCGGCATTATCCTGATAGATATTCGAACTGTGAACGGCATTAGACGTCATCAAATACCCGATTAAGGCCACCAATAACGCGATTAAAACTTTAGTTTTCATACACACCCCTTCTATTATTCCACTAGAGAAAACAACGTTTCAAAGCCTGCTCATCGATAACGACCTAGGCGATGAATGGAATTATATGAGGTTCGCCGATTTTCCTTTTATCCCACTTGTAGGATCAGACCCTACGTATTTCGATTTCTTCTTTTCTCTCGATTTCTGCTTTAGAGCGCACAAAAAAAGAGCCGCTAAAAAACGGCTCTTTTGGTCTGTGACTATTCGCTTATGTTGTTATTTTAAAATGCTTCTTCGAGCGTTTGTTCATTCTTTTTTCCTGCTTGTTTCTCGCTTATTTCTACCTCTTTCAAGCGCGCAGTAAAGTGTCTTAACACTGGCGGTTCATAGGTAAAGTCGAGCCCTTTCACTTTGCTTGCGTTCTCTTTCACTTTCTCGAACGCTTCAATAATGAAATCCATGTGGGTTTGTGTGTAAGTCGCGCGTGGAATGGTTAAACGCAATAGCTCTGCAGGGCATGGATGCTGCTCTCCCGTTACGGGGTCACGACCTTGCAATAACGAGCCAATCTCAACCGCTCTTATGCCTGCCACTTTGTAAAGCTCACACGCCAACGCATGCGCAGGGAATTGACCCGCTGGAATATGAGGAAGCAGTTTACCCGCATCGACAAACGCAGCATGACCGCCCGCTTGCTGACACACGATACCTATCGCCTCTAACCCATCAACGAGGTATTGAACCTGACCGATGCGGTACTCCAACCAATCTTGACGCATACCGTCATATAAGCCAACCGCAAGTCGTTCCATTGCACCGCCCTCTAAGCCACCATAGGTTGGGAAGCCTTCTTGCACGACGCACAAGGTTCGACACTCTGTGTACACATCCATGAAGGAGTCGTCTTTAAAGCACAATAAGCCGCCCATTTGTACCATCGCATCTTTCTTAGCCGACATAGCCAAACCATCCGCGTATTTGTAAGACTCACGTGTGATTTGTTCGATAGTCCAATCTTGATAACCGGCTTCACGCTGCTGAATGAAGTAAGCATTTTCAGCGTAACGAGCAGAGTCCATGATCACTGGAATATCGTACTTCTGTGCGATCTCATACACGGCTTTGAGGTTGGCAATCGAGACAGGCTGTCCACCAGCCGAGTTACAAGTAATAGTACTCACAATGTAAGGAACGTTGGTTGCGCCTGCTTCTAAGATCGCTTCTTCCAATTTGACGATATCGAAGTTGCCTTTGAAGTCAGCATTCACTGAGGTATCAAACGCTTCTTTGGTATAAACGTTCTTCGCTACGCAGCAATTCACTTGAGTGTGGCCTTGCGTGGTATCGAAGAAGTAGTTCGACAAAGCGACCATTTTGCTGCGATCGAGTCCTTTCTCCATTTCACGCTTCTTAATCAAAACAGGGATGTAAATCTGCTCTGCGCCACGACCTTGGTGAGTAGGAATGGTCAGCTCATAGCCGAAGATATCTTTCACCGCGTTCGACAGTGCATAGTAACTGCGACTGCCACTGTAGGCTTCATCACCCATCAACATCGCTGCTTGCATACGTTGTGTGATTGAACCTGTACCGCTGTCAGTCAGCAAATCGATGAACACGTCATCACTGTCGAGTAGAAACGGATTCATACCCGCTTCAACAATGGCTTGCTCACGGTAAGCGCGAGTTGTTCTTTTTACTGGCTCTACAACGCGAATACGAAACGGTTCTGGTAGATGTTTGAAGTTTTCCATAATAGTACCTTTCAAAAAATTCAGCCTAGGGCGAAAAAGCCAAATTCATTATTTTAGATGTCACGAGTCATCACCATTAATTTTATTTCACGTACGATAACTCTCGTGAAATTACGATGAAAATTAATAGCTAGAAATAGATTATTTAATCAATGACGTATTGATTAGACTCCAATTAATAATATCTAAGAGACAAGAACCTCATGCACAAAAAACAAATACTAAACTCATGAGTTACGACATGTCTTAAAGACGAAATTAATAGGATTGGGCAAAGCTCAGCGGCTCTGCTGGCGCGTGACGCCTAGAGGGTACTACTCTGAAGAAAGGTGGAACGAGAGCTGATGATCTAAAGTATACCAAGCTAACAAGGTTAGCCATGTTGTTGATTGCCATTTCAGATACATGTTCACAATATATCCCTACGTTGAAATCAAGGTGATCCGAAATTTAAATATAGTGCAATTGTTTTATAAATACAGCGAAAGAAAGTATAAATGTGATCAATATTTAGAATGGCAATTAAATACGATAGCGTGTTATATAAACTGTGAATATCGTCAGTTTATATACTATTAAACTAGTTCGCGGAATTAACAAGTATCGACAAATAGCTGTAGCAATACAGAGTTGCGGTAATAGAGGATTAATTATAACTAATGGTAAATAAAACAAGCTCTGATAATCACTGAGTTCGGTTAATTTCAGCTTCATCAGAGCTTGGTTGCTATTGTTGTTGCCATAGCTATTGCCATTAAATCGGGTTACTTCTTCTTAACCACTTGTTTAATCGCCATTTCAGCTAACTTCGGTGTCGCGGCTTTCAGTGCACTGGGTGCCACCTTCTTACCGGCTTTTACCGCTTTGTTCAGCTGTCCTTTAACCGACGTCCCTCTTTTCATAGCTTCAAAACGTTGGCGATTTCTCTGCACGTTATTTGCGTCAGCGATGCGCTCGAGCAACGTCTGTCTTAGAGCATCTAAACCAAACTGTGCCTTTTCAGGAGCAATCGCCAGTGGCAATGCAATATCGGGTTGTAGCAGTGTTTGGTTGTATTCGATCGCTTGAGCGATGATCTTCCCCTTAACCGATGTCGGGCTATCCAAATCATAAGGTGGCTGCCATTCATCAACAGGCTTTAGTCGATCGACCTGATTAACAACCGAGACCAATATTGGCTTCTTACGTGAGATGTTCTTCGGATCGTCATAGAAAGCGTCAAACTTGCCCTTCAACTGTTTGTCCAGTTCGCGAGCCGATTGATTGGCTTTAAGCACCCAAAGTACTACATCGGCTTGAGTCATTTCTTTAAGCATCAAGGATTCGTTTTTTGCATTACCATCAAGCCCTTGCAGATCAACTACTCGAACGTCATTGTCATCGACAAACGCCTTGTAAACGGTTGAAGTGTCGGTTGATGGTAGCACGTCGACCTCGGCAACCAGCTCTTGCTTAAGGGCATTAATCAGTGAAGATTTACCCGAACTTGTTTGCCCCACCAGCACAATTCGTACAGGTTCTAATTCAGGAGCAAAACGTGTATCGTCGACTTCTGAAACATCAGACGCTCTAAGCGATTCATCTTCAATGCTGAATCGACCGCTATAGAGATCAATTGCTACTGCAGCCACTTCATCGAGTAAAGCTTGTTTGGCAGCGTATTGCATGTCATCGACCACACCTTTAGTCATGGTAGATGTGGCTTGTTCTCGACCTAAATCAGAAATCACTTTGAGCGGATTCAAATACAAGTTTTTGAGGTGGTTACCCCAAATCGCCGCTTTGAAGATCTTCTGCCCCAACTCACCGTATTTGTCGTAGGCTTCGTAGCCCGCTTTGATGTAAGAAACCTTAAGATACTCAATGCCCGGAATGTGTTCTTTCACCACTAACTTGTAGCGGCGGCTGACCTCTTCAAATAATTTAAGCCCTTCAGGAATCGAAAAATCGAGTGATTTCTTATCAAACTTTTTAGCGACAAACTCAAGCACCTCTAAACCAGTTTGGTCAAGGTTGCCCCACTCTATCTCGTTACTTAATTGCTGACGTACATAGTGCTTCGAGTCGTTCCAAATCAACAACTCAGCTTGCGACCATTCATCAGATGCTTTGACCATCGCATCATTTATTAACGCATCGTTTACTAACGCATCATTGATGTCAGCACTCTTAGGCGATGATTCGGTTTCACCCTCGCTTGCTGAGTTGGCAGACGCATTGCTATAAGTCGGCTCGCGAGAAGAACGGCTAGAAATATATAAAGGAATGGTGAACACCAAGGTACTTACCGCTATAGCAATCGACATTTCCAACAGATAACCGTATTTGACGGCCAAAAACAGACCAAATCCCATCATGATGAGGCTTGGGAAGATCGCCGAAATCAGCGCAATGCCCCAACGCCCGCCCGATAAAACGGAAAGTAATCGAAATAAGTTTCTAATTTTCTTCATAACCCGACGCTGCCTTACCTTTTTTCAGGGATTCTTTGTAGATCTTTTGCATCTCTTGTTCAGACACGTCTTCGCCTTTGTTCTTATGATAGAAGTAAAAACACGCAGCTCGACCTAAACCATAACTGGTACCGAAACTCATGGCTGCGGCCGCAACCGCACCGACCGTTTGACCATAAACCGGAATCAACTTTATCAGCTGTCGAGTTCCGAGTTTCATGCCGTATTGCACTGCAAAGCTGCTTCCCAAAGTGCCTATCAGCTCGCTAAAGACTCTCTTGTTCCATTCGACCCCATATTGGTTTGCCAAACTGTGGAGCATCTTCGCTTGAATTGCAGGCACAGACACCAAGCCAACACCCGGAATCAAATCGCTAGCCGCAGCACTTCCTGCGTACCAAAGCACTTCGTTTTCTACTTGGTCAAAGTTGGCTTCTTCTTGGGTGGAATGCTCTTTGTCGACCACCATCATTCCGATAACTGGAAGCATATTAGTCAGCTGTTCAATCAAGGCTTCATAATTGTAGATTGCGCCACTGTTGTTGCTCTCGTCATCCGTTTCAAAATCCACCGCGACCGATTCAAATTCCTTTCCCCACACCTTTTCTATTTGATTGGTGTTGAATTGAATTTGCCTTGCACGGTCTGATTCATTGGAAGACAACACAGCGGTATGAACCAGCAGTAAGTGTTTAATCTTCTTTTGCTTCTTAATCTGTTGCAGAGCGGTAACCACCGCGGATTGCTCAGGCTCGTCAGCTTTCATCACCACGACGAGCGCATTACCCGCTTGGCCAATCTCTTGAAGATCGTCTGCCGGATCGTAATCGGCCTCACCCAGCCCTCGGGTATCGAGAAATCGCATAACCGGTTTGTCTTGTGGAAACGCATACGACATTGCCGTCATGGTGCATGGCGCAAAACCATTACCCACTTCAACAGAGGAGTTACCCGTGACCGCTTGAATAAACGATGACTTGCCCGCACCCGTTTTGCCCAACAGCCACAAGGTCGGCAGATGCTTACGCTGATATTCATGAGCCTGCGTGAGATCGGGGTTCTTGCTCGGATTAATGAAGTCTTTAATTTGATCAAACATGGTTAGACTAACGCTCACTTGATGTTGAGATTCGGGTTGGTGACAAGGTGCGATGACTTATATAATCAGGTTATCGCATTTAACTTAAGTTTGTTCAGTGACGCGTTTGTTCAGTCGTGCTGATTTACAATGCTTAAGCGCTTGTTTTTATAAGCCTGTTTTATATACGGTTCTATCACGTATTTAAGCATGCTCCAAGCTATTGAATGCTTGACGCTGTAACAGTTTAAGTCGTCTATTAGTAATCAACAGCCATCAGTTAAAAGCTAGCAACAAACACAGAGAGCCCAAAGAGAAGTATGGAACAAATTTATTTAGCAGGTGGATGCTTGTGGGGTGTGCAAGAGTTCATCAAGTATGCACCCGGTGTGATCAGCACAGAAGCAGGCCGCGCCAATGGTAGCTACCAGCCAACAGAAGCCGAAGCACCAAAAAGCGATGACGACCAAAACGCTTATGATGGCTACGCTGAGTGTGTGCAGATTGAGTTTGACCCAAGCATCACATCAGTAACGGTTCTAATCGAACATCTGTTTGAGATCATTGACCCATACAGCATAAATAAACAAGGTGTCGATGTGGGGGAAAAGTATCGCACCGGTGTTTACAGCACCGACGCTCAACACTTAGCAGAAGCCGAGCGCTACATTGCATCTCGCGAAGATGCAGACCGAATCGCTCTAGAGGTTTTGCCATTAACCAAATACGTCGCCAGTGGCGACATCCACCAGCACCACCTAAGCCACTTTCCTGAAGATCATCACTTATGCCATATCCCTTGGGATCTGCTGCATAAATACAAATCTTAGTTCAACAAACTGTCTCTCTGTCTTTCTTTATACTCGTCACCTCTATGCGCTTACATTGAGGACAAAGCAAGTAGTAATGGGTTCCGTAGGCGTAATCTCGCACAAGAGAAAGAGGCTTAATGGAGCAAGTACAACCGCTCTCTTGATTTGATTGGTCTGGCGTTATTTTAAAACGGTTGGCTATCAGTAACTGCTGTATTCCTGGTTGTGTCATCGCTTGTCTTATCGTCGTTAAGTGCATATAAGCCTCGCTCAGTCAGTTACATTTGAGTAAGTGAAGGGTTCGATGATTTAAGTACGAGCAGATACTCAATCAGCTTGTATTTTTGAACGTAAGATACCGACTTAGCATGTTCAGAGTGACAGCGACTCATATTCCAACGCTCGACAACTTGTCTGTCACGGCACGTTAGATATTCCGTTTCTGCTTTGGTGATGAGAGATGCTTCCTGCATCGAGAATCCTTGGCTTTTCAGTAAATTTAAGACTGCATTATGGATTGGAGAACTCGAATACATTAACTGGGCACCTCACACGTGGTCACTTTCTGTACGAAGACGCCCATTATTAATAATTTTCAGAGGATGCACAGGAAAATGACAATTTCCAAAACATAAAAGCCCCAGAACGCTGACACGCTCTGGGGCTCGTTTTTATCATTGTCAGTTAAGAACTGACTTTATTCCGCGTTACTTCTTTGTGTTTTCAAGCACGTAATCTGGACCTGCTGTTTCAGCCGTTACCACTGCCAGTTTAGACACATCTGCGCCTTCACCTTGGTAAGCATTCATACCGTTTTCTACCGCTACTTTTGGTAGTTCAACCGAGTAGCTTTCAATCAGCTCAGAGTCCGTCACTTGACCCACGTAAGTTTCGTCTGTGTAAGTCGCACCCACTAATGGGAAGTCGTGAGTGGCACGTACACTTACAAACTCAGGTGATTGCGAGTTATCAACCACGTTGTGTTTAAACGCCACGTCCACACCTGCGTAAATGCCTTCAACTTCTGCGTTGTTAAACAGGCTTACACGGTGGCTTTGGTTACCGTAAACAATGCCCCACTCAGTATCGACTAGAGAGTTGTTTTCGATGGTGATGTTTTTCGGTGTCCATTGCTTGTTAAGTTCTTTGCCTTTCACCGATTGATCTAGCTGCTCGCCATTCGCTACGTCGATAATGCCCGTGTTAATCACGATACCGCCACGTAGGTCAGCGTTGCCTTCAATCACACCATCACGGCCACGAGTGTTAGCAATGTAGTTGTTGCGGATCACATGGTCTTCATCGTAGATACGAATGCCGCCTGTTAGACGTTTCTCGTTACCCAAGATCATGTTGTTCTCAACCGTGTTGCCTTTACCGTGACGCAATGAAATCAGTGCCGCACTTTGGAAGATTGTGTTACCTGAAATCGTGTTGTCGCCCGACTTAATCGAGATAAGCTCACGCTCACCATCCATATCGATCATCAGGTTGTTTACAAACTTAGAGCTTGAATCCCACTGTGAAGATTTAGAATCGCCGATACGGATCGCTTCCCAGCTGTTGCCGTTGTAACGAATCGCTTCTTTGATATCGAACTCGTTAAACTGGTTTGGCTTTTGATCCATAAAGATGTTGTTAGCGATCAGGTGGTTGTCTGACGTGTCATCCTTTTGAACACCAATCAAAGTGCCACGCTTTTGCTTACCTTCGAAACGGTTGTTGATCACTTTACCGTCTTTACCCCATAGAGAAACCCACAGGTACTTTGGATACTCAGAGCGACGCTCATCTGGCTCGTACGTGTAATCGTGGTTGAAGTAGTAGAATGTTGAGTTTTGTAGCGTGTTGCCATTACCCATCATACGTACTGCGCCAAAACGTTCGTTTGGACCGCCTTCGGTAAACACTAGGCCATCAAGCGTGATGTCATCACCTTTCAATTCGAACTGAATCAAGCCAGTGATCCACGCAGAACCTGCTTGCTCCGCTTTGATGGTGATGTCATTCGCGGTAATCGTCACTTGACCTAGGTTCGCGTACTTACCATTAGGGATAACAACTTCGTCGCCATCTTTTAGGTTTTCAAATTGTGCTTTGAGTGCAGCCACTTGTTCTTCTGAAGCAACATCTAGTGTATTGCCATCAACCTCAGTTAAGCGGTCACTGCTTAGTAAGTAACTACGATCGATTTCGCTGATCGAAGGCACTGCTTGCTCAGCCGCGCTGATCACGGGTGCTGCTTTTTCTTGAGTCGTGCAGCCTGTCGCGAAAGCTAACGTAAACGCGCTAATAATGCTTACCGAAATTAATTTTTTCTTCATTTTACATCTCACATTAAATAATGGATTACCAAAATAACGGCCACCCAAACTGGTGACCGTTTTATTAAAGTTTTCTTTGTTTGAACTTATAATTTCTTAAGACTTGTCGTCTTTTTGAAAGCCATATCTCTTAAGGGATAAGGACTTAGGTTTCAGCTGGTGTTACTTCGTCTTGCTTCTCGACCTTGTCATCTACCGCTTTAACAAGCAGCAAACCAACAGAGAATACAATCAAGCCACAAAGAACGAACACCATGCGTCCCCACATTGGGTTAGGCAGTACGAACATTGTCATTACACCCACACCCGCAACTGCGATAAGTGAACCCAACATACGACGTTGCTTGTTATCCAGTTTCTTCTGCTCGTTACTCTCAGCAACCAACGGTGTCGCTAGATTGTTGAAGAACTTGTCTACGTCTTTCTCACGGTGCTCAGCAAGAGGCTTGTAGAACAGTGTTGATAGTACGAAGAAGCCAGCAGTAAATACGATGTGACCGATAAGGCCGATAGCCACTTTCAGGTCAGCCCACTCACGGCCTGTTAGCTCGTTTAGACCGAACCAGTTTTGGATCATGTCAGCTGTGATAACGAAACCAACGAAGTAAGAAACCACACCGCCTACAACTAGCGTGCCCCAACCTGCCCAATCCGGTGTTTTACGGATGAAGAAGCCACAGAATGCTGGAATCGTCATTGGGAAGCCAATCAATGCGCCCACATACATCATGGTGTCGAAAAGGCTCAGACCTTTAAGAGAGTTGATGAACAGAGCAACCAAGATGATAGCGATGCCGAAGAAAGTAGACGTTAGTTTAGAAACAACCATTAGCTCTTTCTCTGTCGCTTTAGGGCGAAGAATCGGCTCATAGAAGTTCTTAACGAAGATACCTGAGTTACGGTTTAGACCTGAGTCCATTGAAGACATGGTTGCTGCGAACATAGCGGCAATCAGAAGACCAACCATACCTGCAGGCATGTATTCTTGAACGAAGTAAAGGTAAGCGAAGTCAGCGGCTTTGCTGCCAGCTTCAGGGTAAGCTGCTGCTAAATCAACACCTTGACCAGCCATGAACCAAGAAGGCATGAACCAGATGATTGGACCAAGCGTCATTAGTACACATGCAAGTAGAGCGGCTTTACGTGCGTTGTTTGAGTCTTTCGCAGCAAGGTAGCGGTAAGAGTTAAGCATGTTGTTGGTAATGCTGAACTGCTTTAAGAAGATGAACACAGCCCAGATGCTGAAGATGCTCATGTAGTTAAGATTGTCACCCGTGATGAACGAATCCGTTGGGAAGTCGCTAACGATCTGCGTAACACCGCCACCGTGGTAAATAGCAACGACTGCACATGTCACCGTTACTGCCATGATGATAACCATCTGCATAAAGTCAGATGCGATTACCGCCCAAGAGCCGCCCGTCACTGACATGATCAGTACAACCAGACCCGTAAGGATAATCGTTGTTGTCATATCAAAGCCGAAGATACCCGATGCAATGATTGCTAGACCATTCAACCAGATACCTGCAGAGATAACGCTATTTGGCATACCAGACCAAGTGAATACTTGCTCATTCACTTTACCAAAACGCATACGAATCGCTTCAATTACCGTAACAACACGCAGTTGGCGGAACTTCGGAGCGAAGTAAAGGTAGTTCATTAGGTAACCGAACGCGTTAGCAATGAAGATAATCGCTACCGCAAAACCATCGGTAAAAGCTTTACCTGCGGCGCCGGTAAATGTCCACGCACTGAACTGGGTCATAAATGCTGTTGCACCTACCATCCACCACAGCATATTACCTCCCCCACGGAAGTAATCACTTGTCGTACTTGTAAACGTTCTAAACATCCACCCTATCGCAATTAAGAATAGGAAATAGATGCCAACTATCAGGGTATTGAGTTCCATCTTTAAGACCTTTTTATTTATGTTTTTTGTTAGGGTCACTATAGATAGATGGCAAGTATATTTGTACTACAATAATTTAAATGCGTGACGATGATCTTACAGTCTGACTCTCAATTAATCATACAAGTGATCGAGTTCAAATTTGCACCGCCTGGGAGCACCTTTTCATCAACTCAGTGCAGACTCCAGCGCCGGACACCCATCAAAACCCCGAAAAATAAGAACAAAGTCACTAAAATACTGATAACAGACGTTAAAAACGGTTAATCGTTACGGAAAATTTTTATATGCGAACAACGGAAATACCGCTAGATATAGTTTATAAAAATGAATAAACACGACATATTTGTATTACAAATATCACAAACTTATAGTCAAATAACGCTTTGAAAAGTTCCCTTCATTAGACCGCTAATAATGAAAACTTGAAAACCACTAATAGATACTGACAGTCGGGCACTGAAGTGAAATGCTTTTAACACACCGGTTACACTTTCCCCTGTCCAATAAAAAGGTGTCATTATGAAGAAATACATCCCTATATTGATTGCTCTTAGTACGATGTCTTCTATGAGTTATGCAGCTACACCACGCGAAGATGCTGTCGACTATTTACAGATGCGTAAAGGCTTGGCTTATCAAGTAAACCATTCAAAACCCTTTACTGGTCAGTTTGAAGAGAAGTTCGATAACGGCCAAGTCGCGACCCAAGCTCAATTTGCCGACGGACTAGAACTTGGTTTAGAAACCAGCTGGTATCCTAATGGCCAAATTGCTTCTAAAGTGAATTACGTTAAAGGTGAACTACAAGGCAAGGCAGAAACCTGGTATCCCAACGGCCAGAAGAAAGCCGAGCTCAACTATAAAGACAACGAACTATCGGGCGTTGCCTCTCGATGGTATCCAAATGGCGAACAAAGCCTAACGGCAGAATACAGTGACGGACAAAAAGATGGTCTGGTCACTGACTACTACCCGAATGGCAATAAGGCGAGCCAAGCGAAATTCAGTGACGGTGAAATGGCGAACGGGAAACTGACTCGCTGGAACTCTAACGGCGACAAGGTCGAAGAACTGACGTTCAAAGACCAGAAAATCACGTCAAAACAAGTGTGGATGCCGACTCAAAGCTAGATTTGCTCAGTCGCTAGGTCTTCATAAAAGCTAAGCCTACTTTATGTCTCTTATAGAGAAATGCGTAACCTAAAACATAGCCACAAAAACTCATACTATGGTTGTTAGATAGCCTTTCTCTCAAACAAATCGACACTAGAAACGAGCATTCATGTAAACCGACGTGAATGCTCGTATTTTTTTGCCCCTAGACAGTGCCTTCCCTCTCCCGCTTGTTGTATTCCTTTCTCTTCCAGCTGACTTCCAACAATCGCTTAGTGACAAAATAACCTATTAGTGACAGAACAATCACCAATAGTCATTGAAATAATAAATATTTAACTTGTTAATAATCATTTTATAAAATACTGTTAGCAAACGTTTCCGTTGCGAGTCAGATCTCATTTTTCGTTCTCATAAGCTATTTAACACGCAAATAAGAGAAACACGATTCCAAATACGTTGTTGAGTAATATTGTTTGCTTTGGTACCCGTCTATGAAAATTAAAACTTCCCTAATTAGCCTTACTTGTTTATCCATCCTGTCTTTACTGATCGTCGTTTCATTTACAGAACTGGCCAATCTAAAACTGATCAAACTTGAGAAAACGCTGATCAAGGTAAAGTCACTCGAAGTCTCTATGCTTCAGCTCAATCGAACAGAATTAGAGCTTCTGATAAGCCACGATAAAACGCTCAAGCCAGTGTTTGCTCAAGAGTACTCTCACTTTCAACAACTGATGGGCGGTTTCTCAGTCTTGCTTAAAGAGTCTGATATCGCAGTCCCTGAATTAGAGAAGTTGACACTTGAAGTAAAGCAATACAACAAAGACTTCTCGTTAATGGTCGATGCCATCGACCGTAACCCCGCCAAGGTCGCTGAACTGAAATCAGAAATGAAAATGCTGTTTGAAGATATCATCTCTATATTCATCAACGTTGAAGGCCGATTAGAACAGCAAGTCGAATCGATTCAGCAAACCATTACCACCTTCATTGTAAGCTCCATTATTACCGTCGCTGCGTTATTGATGGCGCTGTCTTATGGCATCTCATCTCGCGTAGCAAAGAAAATAGCCTCGCTGAACTCGACGATGATGCTCGTCGCTCAACAACGCGACTTTACCGTAAGAGCCGAAGATAAGGGATCGGACGAGATTGCCGATATCGCAAAGGCATTTAATACAGTCCTTACTGATATTCGTCAGCTCGTCGGCCAAGTTCAGGGATCTATTAAAGAGCTCGGCAATATTTCGAACCAGCTACAACATGACGGAATGGAAGTTGAGAGTGCTTTAAACAAACAGCAGCAACAGACCGAGAACATTGCGACCGCGATAAACCAGATGGGCAGCAATATTCAAAACGTAGCGACCTACAGTGAAAACGCTTCATCCAATGCGCAAACCAGTTTCGCTACAGCAAACGAAGGTCTGAATGATGTGGCATTCACTAGAGACACCATCAATACCCTTTCGACTGATCTTGTCAGTGCCAGTGAAGAAGTGAATCGCCTTTCTGTTCACTCAGAGAAGATTAATACTGTATTAGAAGTGATTAAAGACATCGCAGAACAAACCAACCTACTTGCTCTCAATGCAGCCATCGAGGCAGCTCGCGCGGGAGAACAAGGCCGTGGCTTTGCGGTGGTCGCTGATGAAGTAAGAACGTTGGCTGGCCGAACACAACTTTCTACTGAAGAGATCTCAAAGATAATCCAAGGCGTTCAGGATCAAACACAAACGGTCGTAAATACGATTCAAAGTTGTTGTGAGAAAGGCAACAGCAGCGTCGACTCTTGTGAGAATGCGCATTCAAGAATCACTTCTGTTATCGCAGACATGGAAACGATTTTAAACAACAGTTTGGAAGTGGCGAATGCAATGAAAGAACAAAGCGCTGTTACCTCAGAGATCATTGAAAACGTGGGTGCCATTAAGCAGCTAACATTAGCCAATGTAACGGGAGCGTCGAAAAACGCCGCTTCTGCAACGTCTGTGGTAGAACAAACCGACTCACTTGAGCGAGCTGTCATCAACCTAAGAGCCTAGCTTTTAAACCGCGGTTTACACGCTTATTGAGCCTCAAACGACTCTTTACTCAAATTCCAGATAAAAAAACGCTCATGTTGCCTGTATCAACATGAGCGCAAGGGCAGATCTTCTACTACCATCTCCTACCTTTCTAAATGAAAGCAGAAGTTATAATTAGAATAGTTGGGAGCAATAATCAAAATGCTCTTGAAAGCACTTCAACGATTTCTTTTTTTCATCGATTTAGAGAGGCGTTAACCGTCTTAACTAAATTCGATTCTATATAGCAGGCGATGTCACTGCCTTGCCTACTACATTTCAAACCTGCTCTGATTGAAGCTTTTATCACCTCAAGCAAATGCCTCGTCCTTTGAACTATCCGTTCCTCTATCCACTTTACTTCACTACTTAGCGGTTCTTTGTTGAATCTACATATATTCAACATACGAAAGATAAGTGTTGCTACATAAAGTTAGTAAATAATAATGTATTACAAATAAAAATAACATCTAAAGATTCAATTTTTTGCTGTAGCGCACATTTATTGATAAACAAGAACTTTATAAACAGACTTATCAAGATAAATTAACCAATAAAAACATAATGTTATATCAGACCTTAACTTTGTAACCCTTTGTAAATAGTGGTTTTGTCACTACAACACGATCTAATTCACAGATCATCACGCCTCGGATCGCTACCATATTTGTATTATTTTAATTCAAAACAAAAGGCGGAAATATGAAAGCCCCCCGACTCCTACATCTGGCTGCCTGTATTGGTGCTATCACTTTCGGTTCACAAGCTATGGCTGCTGAATTCGTTTTCCTCGATGAAGCAACATTAGAAGCGAACCGCACTCTTCTTCAGTCAGATAAAGCTACTGATTCAATGAAAGATGCTTACACCAAGCTGATTGAAGAAGCAGAACTAGCTATGAACGATGGTCCTTTCAGCGTTGCTGATAAAGGCATGGTTCCGCCAAGCGGCAGCAAAAACGATTACATGAGCATCAGCCCTTACTGGTGGCCTGATGAATCAAAAGAAGATGGGCTTCCGTGGGTACGCCATGACGGAAAAACCAACCCAGCATCAAAAACTGACGAAACTGACTCAAAACGTATTGGCCACTTCACACGTTCTGTTCGCGCATTAGCGATCGCCTACTACTTTAGCCAAGACGAAAAATACGCTCAGCAAGGTATCGAATATGTAAGAACTTGGTTCTTCAATGAAGATACGAAGATGAACCCGAACGTGAACTACGGACAAGGTGTACCTGGCGTTGCTGAAGGTCGCCGCGGTGGAATCATCGATACCAGAACACTGACTGACCGCATGCTGGATTCAATCGCCATTCTGTCTCAATCACCAACGTGGACTGAGTCTGATGAAACGCAAATCACTCAGTGGTACAGCGAATATCTAGATTGGTTAATCATCGATGATCTGTCTGGTGGCCCTAAAGGCGAAGCTTACGCAGAAAACAACCACGGAACTTGGTACGACTATCAAGTAGCAGGCGTTTCTTACTTTATTGGTAACGACGCACTGGCTAAGCAGATGGTTCAGAAAGGCAAAATGCGTATCGACACACAATTCGAAAAAGATGGCTCTCAGCCCCATGAAATCGAACGTACACGTGCTTACCACTACCACTACTTCAGCCTAGATCCATTGGTCGGTATGGCTCAGATCGGTGACAAAGTCGGTATCGACCTTTGGAACTACACAAACAAAAAAGGTGGCTCTTTAGACACAGGCATTCAGCTAATGGCTGATTACAACGACCTGTCGAAAGAGTGGCCATACACACAAAAAGATGAACGTCGTCGCGTTGAACGTATGACTCCGCTTTACCTGAAAGCCGGTGTTGCTATGGAAAACCCTGAGTGGGTGAAACTGGCAACAGAAACTGACTTCAGCGAGTTCACGGTTAAGAAGAACCTAGCGGAAGTTTGGGCTCAACGAGATGTAGAACTGCTTTACCCGAAGCTTTAATCCAAATAACTACAAGGGGCTTTGTAACCGCCCCTTGTACAACCATTTTTAATTAAAACAGTGGAACATAACAATGTTAAAAAATAATAAAATCGCTTTAGCTGTCGTCGCTACTCTATTTGCAGGCAGCGTATCAGCAGCATCACTTGACGCACGCCAAGAGTACAAACATGGTTCTGAAGACTGGGCAAGCCGTATCAAAATGAGCGGTTCGGTAGATAACCACTTCTTCGGCGCTGAAATGAAGCAAAAAGGTAAGCCTTTCTCTGAATGGGAAGCAGCGGACAACGAATTTGAATACGGCTACAAATTCAAAATCAGCGATCACTGGTTAATCCAACCAAGTATGCCAGTAACATTTGGTTCTGATAGCGTAACCTACAAACCACAAGTACGTGTTCAATACTCTTTCGATTCAGGTGTAAAAGCGAAGCTTCGCTACCGTCACGAGTTCCGTGACTACACCTCTGATTCTTCAAACGACAACAAGAACCGCAGTAAAGTAACAGGTAACATCGATTACAACTGGAATGCTTGGCAGTTCGGCTTCGAAGCTAACTACGCAGAAGACTTCATTGATAATGAGTGGACTGGCGGCGGCGGTGCTGACAACGAGTGGGATTACAACCTTAAAGTGGGTTACAAAGAGGCTGACTGGAGCTGGCGTCCATACGTTGAGTTCGGTAACGTTCAAGACAGCCGTGACCGTCAACTGCGTAGCCGTGTAGGTATTACTTACAGCTTCTAAGCAGCACATTACATGAAAAATCTAAGATAATTACTGTCCTAATTTTCTAAGACCTAAACAAAAGCCAGCTTAATCGCTGGCTTTTTATCGTTTAAACTCGGCTCATTCAAACAAGAATCGAGTACGTGGGGCTTCTGCCCTTAGTGACTGATCCGATAAAGAAATGAAACGGTCACTTCATCGTTAGGCACGACTCTCTTCTGTTGAGCTAAAAACAACTCTGCGGTCGAGACGGCATCGGCTAGTGCATTGTGGCTGTTGTACTCCGGAAGCCCATACCTTGCACGCGTCCCAGCCAGAGTTAAGTCTACCTCTTCATGGTTGCTGATCGCTTTCTCCATGCTCTTCTCAATACACAGTGTATCCAACCAAAGTAAAGGCAGTTGCCTTAAGCCATAACATCTCAGCAAATATTGGCTAATGAACTTCTCTTCGACCACACAAGCGTGTGCAACAATAATCTTGCCTTTCGCTGCTTCGAAGAAAGTGAGCATCGCATCATGAATGGATGCCCCCTCTTCTAACATCTGTGGTGTGATGTGGTTAATTACCGCAGTTTCAGCGTTGATCTGAGAATCATTGTTCAGGTAGATATGCTTGGCCGAAGCCAAATCGATTCGTCCTTTCACCACATCGACCCATCCCATAGACAAGATAAGATCTTGCTCACTGTCTAAGCCTGTGGTTTCCAGATCCAACACAATATAGTCGCTGTCTTTGGCCAAATCCGTCATTTCAGGACAAGGCTGTTCTACCAGATCATGTAGCGCTTCTGGCAGCTTAACCGTACCCAGATATTGCTTACGCTTGCGTTTTATTCGCTCAAGCGGATGAAAGTAGTTCAACAAGGCTTTCATTAACGCGCTCCGAAACGAATTTTCGCCGCTTCTTGAAGGTCGGCAATGATTCTAAAGGCATCTTTCAAGTGCTTACGTTCAAAGCTACCAAAGCTGTCTGGGTTGATATTGTTGTCTGGCACTTCCCCGTTCTTCAACGCTTCTAATTGATGGCCGAAACGGAAAGACAGAATAAACTGATACGCGCCAAGGATGTTCTTGAACGCATCATCGCTCAACATGCCTTTTTCATTAGCAGCAGCGAAACGTTCGTCCGTTGCCGACAAATCACACTCCACCGCCAAACCGTAAATACGCGCTAAATCGATGATCAAATTAATAGCGTACTTCTTCACGTTAAGTGTTTTCTTGTTCTCACCTGACTTCTCAAGTACCAAGCTATTGAAGATACCCAAAGGCGGGTTGGTATTCACCGCATCTTTCACTAACGTGCTTAAGAACTCACGGTTACTGCGAATATTGTTATGCAGTTCATCACGAAGAATGCCTTCAAACTCACTGTTGCCGTAAATTGTACGAATCTCTAGGAACACACTGATGTTAAGTAAGCGTTCGTACTCAGGGTTTGCCACCCACTTCTTGTAATAATGCTTCCATACGCTGAGCGGTTGACACCATTTTGGCGTCGCTGCCATGAATTTACCCGGACAGAGTGGGTAGTCACAGCTCGCTAAACCATTAGTCACCATCATGGCTAAGTGTTTGAAGTAAATACGGTCACTGTCGGTTGCATCGTCAGCCAGTACGATCGCACTGTCTTGGTCCGAAAGCATGTGAACTTCGTTGCGAGCATGCGAACCTGCCACAATCCATGAGAAGTCACACGGCGGTGGACCTAACTTATCAATTGCTATCTGAATCAATCGGCGTGTGTAGGCATCCATAATCATGGTCATGACCTTGCCGACCGTTTCCGGTGCAACCTTACCTTCCACCAGCGCTTCAAAGATTGCTTGTCGCTCTGAAGTGAAGGAAGACATGGTTTTCACGCTGCCCGCGTATTTGATTTTCTCGATTAAGAAGATCGCTTGAACACGGTGGTTTTGAACCAAGTGAGAGGTAGTCAGAAGGCCAACGACTTTGTTCTCTTTCACTACAGGAAGGTTACGAATGTTGAATTGCATCATGATAGACGCGGCATGCAACACGAGATCATCCGGTTTTACTGTGAGTGGCGAATGCGTCATTACCTCAGAGATTAAATTTTCAGTACTAACACCGTGCGCAATCACGCGTTTGGTCATATCACGGTCGGTAATCAAACCAACAATGGTTTCACCTTCATAGATCACCGCACAAGGAGAGCGTTGATGAAGCATTTCTACCGCGACCGATTGGATGGTTTGCTCAGACTTAACGATGGCCACCTGCCCGCTTGCCACCTCTTCAACCTTACGAATGAACAAGCCCTTCTCTTTATTTGACCACACCACATCAAGCGCCGACTTCAAGCGAACTTGAGCCTGTGATGCAAAGTGCTCTGCACAACTTGGAAATGCTTTGAACAGCGTTTGAAGTGCCGAATGTGGAATAACATAAAGTAAGGTGTTTTCGATGGCGACGGCTCGATAGCCTTTCTCGTCGTTAACTTCAGAATCTAAGAACGTAAAGCCGAACAAATCTTCACTGCCTAAACGCGCACGAAGTACGCCGTCTGATTTTCTTTGCTCCATCGAGCCCGTTCGAATGATATAGAGCGACTTCTCTTTACCCGACTCACACAGATCAACCACATCTCCTTTACCGAGGTAAGTGATCTGAACATTAGAGGCAAGCTCACGAAGTGCTTCTTTAGGGATCTTATCGAAAGGGTCTATCTGACCGATGAATTGAAGAATATTTGGCAGCAGAGACTGGGGCATAATCACACTCACAATAATTTAATTAGTATTATTATATAACTTAAAATACTGGTTACTAGTGATTTTAATAAAACGGTAAATAATAGATTAAATATTGGACACTGGTCAGGTTTTCATCAAATTTGAAGACAAAAAAAGCACGTATTGAACGTGCTTTTTAGGTGTCAGTTTGTTTTAACTAAGGTTTTTAAATCACTATTTTTTATAAACCAAAGTCTTTTTAAAACTATAGCTTTGTATAACTAAAGCTTTTTAAAACAATCAGCTAGCCACTGGTAATCTGTGATTAGTTTCTAACAAGTGACTTGCAGACGCTTGGCGCGCTTTGTCACTGTTACCCGCCATGATTGCTTCATAAATTTGGCGATGTTCGTTAATACACGTACTTCCCTCTTCAGAAGAGTGAGAAATAAAGTTAACAAACATCGTCGTCAAGATATTACCAAATGGCAGGTAGAAGTCGTTACCCGTTGCGTTGAAAATCAAGCTGTGGAACTTCATGTCGATATCTAACCAACTCTCTTGGTCGAATTCTTCGGCACTCGAGATTTCTACCATCTGTTGGAAAATACCCGAGAGTTCAATACGTTGCTCAGCGCTCGCAAATTGAGCAGCCAACGCACACGCTTCTGGTTCAATCGCACGGCGTAAACCCAAGAACTGATGACAAAATTGGTCTGTGTCCGCTAGGCCATCCATCCACTCGATCAATTGTGGATCGAGGAAGTTCCAGAATGCGCGGTCAACCACACGAGTACCAATCTTAGGACGAGATTCTAGTAGACCTTTTGAAGTCAGAAGTTTCACCGCTTCTCTTAATGCTGTTCTACTGATACCAAATTGCTCACACAGAGCCATTTCACCAGGGATAATAGAACCTTGAGGCAAATTGCCCGACAAAATACCACGAGCGATTTCACGTGCAACTTGCACATGAAGGCTTCGCTTAGAGCCTGAAATCGAATTGAAAGAGCCAGCCATGTGTCTACTTACTTATTAGATATGTATTATTTAACCCGGACTATAGCACTGATTTATATCTGCACCAACTCAGTATAAGAATAACGTGAGGTCACTCCTGATATAGTCTAGAGCAATATTTCACTCATCTTACCCCTATTCAACACATTAGACCTCTCCAACTCATTTATTCATACAAATAGTTCTTATTTACACTTTTTGAGTATGCGCGAACTCACAAAACCACTCTTACTCTCACTAATTATGTCGTTAATGATCGGTTTTGAGATGAACACCCTTGAATATGGCAAGTGTTATTGTATGATTTATTAACGCAAATAATCTACAATATAGGCGACTCTGATGTTTAACGATTTAAAAGGCAAACGCATTCTAATTACTGGCTCTACCGCTGGTATGGGCTTAGCTACCGCACGTGTTTTTGCAAAGTATGGTGCAAAGATTGGCATCAATAGTCGTGCTTTCAGCCCAAAAGTGGATGACGTTCTAACAGAACTCACTGCACTGGGTGGCGATGTTGCGTTTTTCCCAGCAAATCTGATGGACACTTCAGAGTGCGAAAGATTAGTTAAAGAGTTCACCGAGCATTTTGGTGGCATGGATGTCTTGATCAATAACGCAGGTGGCTTAGGCGGTCGTGCAAATCTAGAAAGTATCGATGACGAGTTTTATGAACGAGTCATGGATCTCAACGTTCGCTCTGCATTAATGACAACCAAGTTCTCTATCCCCCACTTACGCGCTTCTGCAGCTAAGTCGGGGCAAACATCGTGTGTTATCAGCACGGGTTCGATTGCTGCTCGTGAAGGTGGCGGTGTGGGTGCTGGCATCTATGCAGCTTCAAAAGCGTGGTTACACGACATTCACCGTAACTGGGTGAAAGAGTTTGCGAAAGACAATATCCGTTTCAACATTGTTTCTCCGGGCACTATCGATACTGCATTTCACGATGGTAAAAGCGACGAGCTGAAGTCGAACATTGCTAGCAACATCCCAATGGGACGCTTTGGCAATATCGAAGAAGTGGCACCGACTTTTGCTTTCTTTGCATCCCATGCTTGCAGCGGTTACATCACAGGACAAATCTTGGATGTAAACGGCGGACAGATAGCTCCTTAGCTTAGGCAAATAATGCCCTAGCTTAGAGGCTGAAGCTCAGCTATAAGGCTGCACTTTAAGTTACACATTACATTAGGTCACAAGACCTTAATAGATGAGGCAAAACCTCACGCTATATTAGACGTATACACTGACATCAAAACGCCAGATTCGTCTGGCTTTTTTTGTTTTTAAAGTTTCAATTTCAGGTGGTTTAAATGTCAATATTTACATTGGTGGAAGATTCAAGCCGCCGAATTCATGTTCAAGTGGCGCGACAAATTGCTCGTAAGATCTTATCTGGCGAGTTACAAGAAAATCAAAAGTTACCTAGCGAAATGGAGCTGTGCGATATCTTTGGAGTAAGCAGAACTGCCCTTCGAGAATCAACCAAGCTACTTTCTGCAAAGGGGTTGATTGAGTCAAAACCGAAAGTGGGCACTCGTATCAAACCAAGAACGCAATGGCACTTCTTAGATCCGCAATTACTGTATTGGATTCAAGACTTAGAAGACACCAAACCCTTCTTGTCTCAGTTCTTAGGCTTAAGAAAAGCGATTGACCCAGAAGCGTGTGCGCTAGCAGCAACCAACGCAACGGTAGAACAACGCAAAGAGCTTTCGATTCTGTTCCAAAAGATGACTATTGCGGCAAACAGCTTTGATTATGAAGAGTGGACAACCAACGATCACCTGTTTCACCAAACGATTTTCTTATCGACAGGTAATCAGTTCTACATCCCGTTTGCGAACATTCTGTCGACAATCTTCAAGCAGTTCATCGACCATTCAGCCGAAGGTGGTCGCTTCTGTTTAGAAGAGCATAAAGCGATATACGATGCGATTATGTCGGGTAACGCCCAGCAGGCTCGAATAGCCTCACAAGTGTTACTAGACGATGAAAACCAAAAGCTATCTCGGGTTGAACTCGCCATCGCATAACCAATATTTACCCACTGACTCGTGTATATCAATACACGAGTCAGTCACATTTTAGCGTCCAATTTTTTACCATCCATACCGTAGTGTTTCATCTTTAAACCTTGAAGTCGGGTCGTCTCAGAGAAAGCTTACGGTTATACACATAAGGTGTTGTTTGTGTCTTCGCAATCGTACGTAAGGAAAAACTTCTCTCTCGCCTGGCCCCTCGCCTTAAACGCATTACTGATGCAGTCGATGTTGATGATCGACACGCTATTGGTTTCTCCCCTTGGTGAAATACCTCTTGCTGCAATGGGCATTGCCACGACCATCATCGCGTTTGTGTTGGGTATTCAAATGGCGTTGGCTAATGGTACCCAGCTGGTTCTCAGCCGCGCAGTCGGTTCTGGTGTCAGCTCTTCACTATCCAAAGCATTTTGGGCGGGTCTGTTCATCAATGTTGGCGTCGCATCGATGTTTTGGCTTCTGCTTACCTTTTTTGAACAACCTCTAATCCAAGCATTAACCGACGATAAGACACTTCACCTTGAGATCAGTCATTATCTAGACTTCTCAAAATACCTGGTGATCTTCACAGCCTTAACACAGGTGATCATTGCCTTGTTTAATGGACTGGGCAGAACTAAGGTTCCGTTTAAAGGTTACTTAATCGAACTGCCTGTCAATGCCGTGCTCTCTTATGTGCTTATTCATGGCTTCTCAAACTTTGAAGGCATTGGCGTACAAGGTGCAGCACTAGGTAGTGTTATCGCCATTACGATTCGTCTTGTGTATTTGATTCTGTGTGTGCATTACGATTCGTCCGTGTCACTGAAACTGGATACTGAAAAGTCAGAGTTCATCACTAACATCCGTCGTCACTTCATTGAGATATTCCCGGTCGCAGCGAACGTGACTATGCTTTCGATTGGCGCGACAATCTATCAGCTGTTGTACTCACAACTCAATATTAATGCCTACGTAGCGATTACCTTGGTGATGCCGTGGATACGTGCCGGCACTCAATTCATTACGGCTTGGGCTCATTCTTCCGCGATTACGATCAGCCAGGCTATCGGTTCGAAGAAAATGGATGACCTAACCAAAAACGTTGATACCAGTATTGATGTGGCGGTTGGTATCTCTGTGGTTTGTGCGGTGATGTTTGCAGGTTTAAGTTTGGTGATTGGCGATATTTACCCAGATCTTGACGCCTCCACTTATCAAGCTCTGGCTGTTATTGCCCCACTCTACATCTTCTTGCCAATCGTTCGTGGTTACAACACCGTTCACGGACACGTATTAAGAGCATTAGGCAAAACCACTGACGTATTCAAAATCAACTTTACGGGTCAATGGGTCGTTTCAATCCCGCTTTGCGCATTGATCATCTTTGGTTTAGACGGCTCCATCTTTTGGGCATTTGCCATCCAACCATTCGAAGAGATAGTCAAAGCCTTCCCATTCCGTCACTTGGCGCGTAAATCTCTTAAAGAGTTTGATGCAAACAAGGCCAATGAGTTGATGTATGACTAGTGATGGTATGTCGTTCATCTCGAACTGACTCTAAGGGTCAGAGTTATCTCTAAAAGATATCTAAGCTCTGTCTAAGCTTTCTGAATACAACCTTGTCCTTTGGCAAGGTTGTATTGTTTTGGCTGTACCTTTCATTGATAAGCTTCACTACGCTCTCGCTGGTTTAAAACTCCTATAAAACAAAAAGACCACTCAACATTCGTTTAAGTGGTCTTAAGAAAACATCTACCATGGCTAGATTCTGGTTAACCCTGCTAGCCTACTGGTGATGGCATGTACTATTTGCCGTTCAGCTTAAGGGCTGAGAAAGTCACACTGTTGTAATCGCCGTTCTTTTTATCGACAGCGAAATCGCCAGTGCCAGCACAACCTGGGCCCCAAACTGGGTGAGAGTCGCTTACACTACATTGACCGTACGCACCCGCTTTATAGTAAAAGTCATCTTCCGCATAACCTGTTGGCGAATCAAGTTCGTCAATGCCCTTGCTCAAGTCGATTTCATACTTAACCGTATCGTGGCGAGCCGTTTCAAATGTGAGGTACATCATTGTACCCTTCACTTCCACTTTGTAGCTGAACTCTTCACCTAGAGCAATTCCCGCTTCACCAGGTTCTGTTGGGTTTTCCCAAGTATTGCCCCAAACTGGGTAAGCAATATCAGCACGGTTAGGATCTTTCTTCTCTAAGTTACGTTCATAGTTCCAAAAGACTGAGCCCATCTCTTGATCAGGAAACTTCTTATAGAAGATCTTTAGGGGTTCGTTACCATGGCCGTAACCTGTTTTTGCTTTGATCAAAGCATCGTGTTTCTTCGCGTGTATCTGACCAACAACCACCGAGTGAGCTGGATACCTTTCTGGGTGCTTAGCATTAATCGCAACGTGATTCACTTTTAGTGTCGCTTCTAATGTCCCACCAACCGCACTGTATTCACTCGCTGCTGGGTGGCTTGATAATGCCCACTGGTTTCCTTTGTCAGCCGTATCGATTGAGAAATCAGCACCGCGTGGCATCTGGCGTAATTCAGAGCGTGCGTTTTTCGAGTTCTTCGTGGTAATCGCTTGGTTTTGTACTTCAAAGACGAGATTACCGTCTTTATCAAGATGGAAGAAATCGCTATGTGAGTAGCTCATCATTGCTACCCCTTCGATTTCATCAACACGTCCATCTTCGTTAATATCTGAAGGGATCGTTATTTTCCAATTACGCATATCAAACTTATCAGCGGGAACTGGATAAGACACACCGTTATTCGCAAATGACACAATAGGAACTGCTGATAGCAAAGCTATAGCAAGCATATTTTTTTTGAACATCCAAATTATCCTTAATAACAAACGAGTATTTGTAAACCCATTAATATTAACTAGGTGTAAGAAAACTAGTTGGTAATAACAGGTGAATCTTTAATTGAATAAACTAAATTGTAAAAGTGAGCTTCGCTTTCACCATTTTTGAATTGGTTATAAACGCCCGCTTTATAATAGCTAACCATATCTTTCCAATAACTAATGTCATGATTAACAACAGTGCTGCCGTTATGGTTAATAATTAACCTTTGGTTGCCGACATAAATATCGAACTTATCTGCGCCTTTTTCAGCTATTGGCCCCAATGGTAATTTTATATAAGCCTTTTTGCATTCCGTTGAGCCTTTATTTCCACTCTTTGAACTACAGTTAACGGCATTATTTTTAATGATTGCCCAATACCAATCTGTCTTACCACTTCGGTCGGCGTCATAAACCACACGAACTAAAGGATGGGGAATATACCCTTCACCATGAGAACCTGGTTTTCCATCGTAGTACGTCCCTTTGTTATGCACTTGCAGGTACGTCATTTCATCACGTTTTTTTTCGCTGTTTTTTACCGAATCACGAGGATTAATGGGCATAAACTCAGCACTCAGATGATGGTACTTATTAGGCTCATCGACCTTAAAATTGTCATTGACGCGAATCTCACTGCGATTCTTGTAACCCGCCATTTTAAAGACCAATGCTTGAGTGGGTTCATCAACATAGAAGTGTTCAAACACAACGCCATCAAAGTTGCCTTTGCTCGCATAATCTTTCTTGTTCCCAGGTTTCCCTTCTGGATCAGACATTTGCAGCTTAGAGAGTTTGAGAATGTCTTGAAACTGACTGTAGTCAGCAGGAACTCCCATATCAGAAGCATGTGCGCCGAGGGAAAGTGACGCCGTTATCGCCAAACATACTAGGTTTTTCATTTTTCTTTTAACCATCCATTGGATAAACATTCAAAGCATGGCGACCAAAAACAGAACAACCAAAAAGATAAAAATCGATTTATCTGATAGTTGGGAGTCACATATCGCCACATCAACCCATAAAACATTTGTATTATTTTATCACATGGATTTTGCATTTCTCGGCAACATTGAAAAATTGAGAGGGCTGTCATTATTGACATTAAACACAGCACTGAAAGTGGGATATTCATAACGTTTTGATATAAACAGGCGGTAAAAAGTTAAATTTGTTAACCAAGAGCAACCATAATTAACAAATTATGCCGTTTTGTGTATATACCATTCCAAAAATCAGTGACTCACAACTGAATTAACAAACTAGTCAATATCCAATTTATTCGAATTTCAACCTAGCTCACGGTTTTTCATAAACTTAACATATAAGATTATTGTATGAGTTATTAAGTGGCTCGGAAGAAAAACCCTACCTTTACTTAATTTTAAATCTAAAAATATGAGAGTAATGATGAAAAAAATGAATACGGTTGCTATCGCAGTGGCAACAACTTTATTTGCAGGCATGGCATCAGCAACAACACTTGATTACCGTTATGAGTATCGTGCAGCGACTGACTATACAAAAACTAATGGAGATGAAGCTCATGTTGACGCTCGCCACCAGCACCGCGTGAAACTAGGCCACAGCTTTAAGCTATCTGATAAGTGGAAGCACTCAACTGGACTTGAAGTTAAATTCCATACTGACGACTCTTACTACGACGCAGACTCTGGCGAAGTTAAATCAGCGAACAGTAGAAGCTTCTATGATGGCAACTGGTACATTTACGGCATGGAAGTCGAGAATACAGCAACTTACAAGGTCGATAACAACTGGTATCTACAAGTAGGTATGCCAATCGCTTGGGACTGGGATGAGCCGAACTACAACGGCGGTGACTGGAAAATGAAAAAGGTCACTTACAAACCTCAATTCCGTGTTGGCTATAAAGCAGACATGGGTCTAACAACGGCTATTCGTTACCGTCACGAGTATGCTGATTTCCGTAATCACACTCAATTTGGTGACAAAGATTCAGAGACTGGTGAGCGTTTAGAATCAGCACAGAAATCAAAAGTCACACTAACGGGTTCTTACAAAATTCAATCTCTACCTAAACTTGGTCTTTCTTACGAAGCAAACTACGTGAAATCTTTGGATAACGTACTGCTTTACAACAGCGATGACTGGGAATGGGATGCAGGCTTAAAAGTTAACTACAAATTCGGTTCTTGGAAACCTTTTGCTGAAA
This sequence comes from Vibrio sp. Isolate33, assembly GCF_022397895.1. Lineage (NCBI taxonomy): Bacteria > Pseudomonadati > Pseudomonadota > Gammaproteobacteria > Vibrionales > Vibrionaceae > Vibrio > Vibrio sp. Isolate33. The sequence goes on along the minus strand of NZ_JAKEUP010000022.1, from coordinate 2,875 downwards.
TCTGGTCATCTGATATCAGTTCGTCTTCTAAAGATCGCGAAGCAAAATACCGTGTTGGCGTTGCTTACTCATTCTAATTAGAAAATAGTTAATTTATTAAAACACCCCTCTCCTCTTGTAAAATTTTGGGGCATATTTAATTACTTTATTTTAAAGAATAGGACGTTCTAATAAATATTGTTTAATCCTAAAAAATATTTAACTCCTATTCATTATCTATTTCTTATGTGATTTACATATGGACTTAATATCATAAAGAGAATATTTTATGCAGATTTCTAAAGTCGCTACTGCTGTCGCCCTTTCGACAGGTTTATTATTTGGTTGTAACAGTGATGGTTTACCTATTCCAACTGGTTCAGGTGATGGCTCTACAACAGATCCTAGTTTACCAACCTCAGCATTATTAAATGGTTATTGGGAATTTTCTGATACCTCAGCATTCTCAGCAGCCTATTCATCATCGAGTAGTACTGATTTACCCAACGTATATCGCTTCTCAGCAGATGGTGAGACACTTTATTACTACACTGACAATTCAGCTGATGCCACACTTGGTGAATATGAACGATTTGAAACCACTTATGAAGAAACAATTGAAGATGAAACTTCAGGTCAAGTCGCGTTCACACTTTTCAATAATGACGGTACGGTAGGTACGGTATCTGTAGATGGCGACTACTCTGCTGCTGACGGTGGTCTTGCTATCGGCGGTAACATTCCGGTCTCAGGTACTGACCACAGCGATAATACTGAAGTTACCAGCTCTGCAGACACAGCTGATGAAGCTTCAGGTGTTAATAATGCTGCTCAAATTTTAGATACGTTAACCGATGATACTGGTGAGCTGAGACTTAAGATCTTAAACACTAGCTCTACGGTAGGCAAAACGATTTCTTCAGGTAAGTTAACTGTTGATCTAACCTACCAACTTAATCCGGATAGCACTCAAGTTGATGAAGGTCAGAACAACTCTTATATTTCGCTTTATTCAACAAATGATGAAGATAATAAGGTCAGCAACGCATATCACCACGGTGACATCGCGATTGGTGACGGTATTATTCAATTTCGCGACGCTTCTGGTTCACTAACAGCAACTGGCGGTACCTTTGATGCAAACAGCACGTTTGATGCGACTGTCGAGGTGGTTTGGACACCAACGTCACATACCTTTACCATCAATGGCGAAACATACACTGGTGCAGTGTCTTCAGATCCAGGTAGCTTTAACGAAGTTCAAGTTATTGCCCTTCGTCTAGGCACAAACAGTGGCGTAACGCCATATGAGTTAATTGCTGACAACCTTAAAGTATACTCACTTGATGAGTCTACTGGAGAGTATGTTGAAGAGTTCAAAGACAATTTTAACGACTACTCTGCTGGGTATAACTTAAATAACAACCCATATAACAGCAGTACTTCTGAAGCTACGGTTATTAGTTTGACTGGAGAGGCTCCTGTCGATCCAGAAAACCCAGAGCCGCCGGTTGGAGACTTTCCGGTTGCGTTAAACGAGTACACTTTTGATAGCTCCGATTATGCAGTAGATAGCGGCAGTGCTAAAAATGATCTAACGAGTAAGTCAGGATCTCCTTTAATCACAACGACAGCAGGCGCGGCTGGTACAGGTGCAATGCATATTGACCAAGATTCAGCTACAGGTGGTGGTTATGGTTACGTGTACTACAATGCAACTTCTGAAACTACTACTGGTGCTCAAGCTATTGTGGATTCATTTTCTGTAGAGACCGTGATTAAAGCAGACCGTTTTAACTACTCTTCTGATGTATCTCTTGTCGATTTTGCAGAGACTAGCGAGTATTTGGGCTTTAAGCTATACCTAGAAAAAGACGACAACTCTATCAAATTCAAAGTATATGGTGGTAAAAACGCTGGGGGTGACGGTTTAAGTACCGAAGCGAAATCTAGTGAAGGAGATGTATTCCTTGTTGAAGATAATTGGTACCACATCTTGGCGACATACAATCACTCAGACTCGACTGCTAACTTGTATATCGATGGTACTCTTGTTCACTCAAAAAGTGTCGATTTTGATGTTGTTGAAAATACAACAGACGACAAGTTTATTCTATTGGGTGGATCTTCCAGTAGTGATAAAAACTTTGATGGCTCAGTTGATAATATCGCAGTTTGGAATGAAGTACTTACCAACGCTCAAATTCAAGAGCGCGTAGCTCAGTTTACAGCAGAGTAGGAACTATCTAGTTCTGCCCGAAAGCCTCTAGTTTTACTAGAGGCTTTTTTGTACTTTTCCAATACACACTCTTCGACCCTAAACACCGTTTATCTAAAGCCACCTCGCATAATTTTCTATTAAAGCGTCTAGAGTGTTATCGGGCGTCAGAATCAGTTTCTGTTTGGTAATTAAAGCTACATCTGTTAATTCATAACTTCTGCTTTTAACAAGCCGTATTCTCAACTAGTAAACTACCCTTAGATTCAAGACGTCGAATATCATTATTAATTCGGTGATCAGTTTAATCACGCCCAAGACAACCTAAGCTTATCGTTCCCAGTAACATTGTATGTAACCGCTATTTACTAAGATAGGCACGTGAGGCGAATGGGAAGCTCTGTTGAAGATTGAACAAGAGGTGAGAGGCAAAATTTAGAACTTAAAAGTATGGCTAACCACCAGTCCCTCTACTTGATCTATTTAACGGCCTAATATTTCCTCTACTCAAACAGCAGGCACAAAAATGTATGGTCCGCCCCGTTATTGCAACTACAATTAAGTAATAACGGAGTTGGTTTGCGCTAATGTATTCGGAGTCCTTGTTGGGAGCACTAGCTTCCCAGCTCCACGATGATATCCGCGCCAGATTATCCTTAAAAAGTTATCCTTAAAAAG